>NZ_JBFUFR010000021.1:0-124127 GCF_056403315.1 Roseateles sp. P2_H4
CTCCGGCGGCGGCGGATCGTCCGGCGGGCCGCCCGGCGGCCCCTCGCCCGGCCCGCCACGCGCCGTCACCACGCGCACCGCATCCAGCCATTCACGCAGCGCCGGCCTCAAGTCCTGCGGCAGGCCGCCACGCCGCGCCAGGTCGCGCTCGGCGGCCTCCATCAACCGTGTCAGGTGCTCGCCGTCCTGGGCCTGCAGATAGTCCGAGAAACCGGCACGCAGATTCCAGACGACGAGGCCGGCCACCGCGGCGACGGCCGCCAGCGCGATGGTGATGAGAAGCAGCGACAGCTGATGGACGAGACGCATGCGCGCATCTTGCCGGGCAACTGTGGAGGTGGCCTCCACAGTTTCTCCATGCTGGGCCCACGCTCAGCCGGGATGCTGACGGCATGCCAACAAGGGAGACCGCGATGCCCGCCCTCAGACACTCGATCCCTGCACTGCTGATCTGCCTGCTCGCCGGCTGCGGTGGCGGCGGTGGCGCCACGGCGACCGCCGCGGCCGACGACGCCAGCGCCGATGCGGCCGCCCTGCGGCCGCCCCGACCGCCGGTGCCGGCCCCCGTCCCTGCGCCCGTCCCTGCGCCGACGCTGGCCCAGGTCGGCGACCGACTGTTCGAGGAGACCAGTCTGTCGGCCAGCGGCAAGCTCGCCTGCGCCAGTTGCCACGTCGAAGCCCGCGGCCATGCCGACGCCGCTGGCACTTTCCTGCCACTGGGCGGCGCCGATGGCAGCCACCAGGGCCTGCGCAGTTCCCCCAGCGCGCGTTATCTCGACCAGGCCGGCGCCTTTGGCTTCGACGCCCAGGGCCGGCCGCGCGGCGGCCTGTTCTGGGACGGCCGCGCCAACACCCGCATCGAACAGGCACGCGGCCCGCTCTTCAATGCGGACGAGATGGCCAATGCCGACGTCGCCACGCTGGCGAGCAAGCTGCGCGCCCTGCCCTATGCCGCCGACCTGCGCGCCGCGGCCAATCTGCCGGCGGCGGCCACCGACGACCAGCTCGTCGACGCCGCCATCACGGCCATCGCCCGCTACCAGGCCGACGACGCCAGCTTCCACCCCTTCACCAGCAAGTTCGACGCCGTACAGGACGGCCGCGCCAGCTTCACCGCCCAGGAGCAGCGCGGCCTCAACCTCTTCAACGACCCACAGCGCGGCAACTGCGCCAGCTGCCATGACAGCCGTCCCGCTCAAATCCAGCCAGGCCTGAACCGCGCCCTCTTCACCAACTTCAGCTATCACGCCCTCGGCGTGCCACGCAACCAGAGCCAGGCCACGGCCGACCCGGCTTTCTTCGACCTTGGCCTGTGCGGACCGCAGCGCGGCGACCTCACCGGCCGGCGCGACCTCTGCGGCATGTTCCGCACGCCGACGCTGCGCAACGTCGCTTTGACGGGACCGTACTTCCACAACGCCCGCTTCGCCACGCTCGAAGACGTCGTCGCCTTCTACGCCACCCGCGACATCGATCCCGCGCGCTGGTACCCCACCATCAACGGCCAGGTCCAGCTCTACAACGACCTGCCGGCCGTCTACCGCACCAATGTGCAGCAAGGCGCACCGTTCCGCCGCGCGGGCCAGCCGCCGGCGCTCACGGCCCAGGATGTGAGCGACGTCGTCGCCTTCCTGCGCACGCTCAGCGACGGCTTCACGACAGCACCGGCCGCGCAGTAGCGGGGCTCCGTTCCGCAGAAGAAACTGCTAGAGTTAAGGAGAAGTAACTTGGTTACTTCTCCTATAGCAATTTCTTCTCGGACGACCCGCCATGCCTCCACGAGCCGCCTCCGCCCGCACCGAAGCCGACAAGAACGAACCCCTGGTGGCCGACATCCGGCTGCTCGGGCGCATCCTCGGTGACGTCATCCGCGAGCAGGAGGGCCGCGAGGCCTATGAGCTGGTCGAGCGCATCCGCCAGCTGGCCGTGGCCTATCGTCACAAGCACGACAAGGAGGCTGGCAAGCGCTTCGACAAGCTGCTCAAGGGTCTGTCGGGCGAGCAGGCCGTCAGCGTCATCCGCGCCTTCAGCTATTTCTCGCACCTGGCCAACATCGCCGAGGACCGCCACCACATCCGCCGCCGCGACGTGCATGAGCGCGCCGGCAGCCTGCAGCCCGGCTCGCTGGCCTACTGCCTGGAGCATCTGCACGAGGCCGGCATCCGCCCGAGCGAGATCGCCGAGGTGCTCAAGCGCGGCTTCATCTCGCCGGTGCTGACGGCCCACCCGACCGAAGTGCAGCGCAAGAGCATCCTGGATGCCGAGCGCGCCGTGGCCGGCCTGCTGGAAGCGCGCGACCGTGCAGGCACGGAGCGCGAGCTGCGCGACACCGAGAGCCTGCTGCGCGCCCGCATCACCCAGCTCTGGCAGACGCGCATGCTGCGCTACTCCAAGCTGACGGTGGCCGACGAGATCGAGAACGCGCTGTCCTACTACCAGTCGACCTTCCTGCGCCAGATTCCCAAGCTCTATGCCGAGCTCGAGGAGCATCTGCCCGGCGAACAGCTGCCGAGCTTCCTGCGCATGGGTCACTGGATCGGCGGCGACCGCGACGGCAACCCCAATGTCGGCGCCGCGACGCTGAAGCGCGCCATGCAGCGCCAGGGCGAGGTGGCCCTGCGCCACTACCTGACCGAACTGCATGAGCTGGGTGCCGAGCTGTCCATCTCGCTGCGCCTGACCGGCGTGTCGCCGCAGATGCAGGCCCTGGCCGAGCGCAGCCCCGACCAGAACGCCCACCGCATGGACGAGCCCTACCGGCGTGCGCTAACCGGCATGTATGCCCGCCTGGCGGCCACCCTGCACACGCTGACCGGCACCGAGGCCCTGCGCCATGCCGTCGCGCCCCAGGACCCCTACCGTTCGCCCGAAGAGCTGCTGGCCGACCTGCGCACCATCGAGGCCTCGCTGAAGACCCACCATGCCGAGGCGCTGATCGCGCCGCGCCTGGCACCGCTGATGCGCGCCGTGCAGGTTTTCGGCTTCCACCTCGCGACGATGGACCTGCGCCAGAGCAGCGACCAGCACGAGGCGGTGCTGGCCGAGCTGCTGGCCACGGCCCGCATCGAGAACGACTACTCCGCTCTCGACGAGGCCGCCAAGCGCGAGCTGCTGCTGAAGCTGCTGAACGACGCCCGTCCGCTGCGCGTCATCGGCGCCAGCTACACCGACAAGGCCCAGTTCGAGCTCGCCACCTTCGAGGCCGCCCGCGAGGCCCTGGCCCGCTTCGGCCGCGAGGCGCTGCGCCACTACATCATTTCGCACACCGAGTCGGTCAGCGACCTGCTGGAAGTGGCCCTGCTGCTGAAGGAGACCGGCCTGCTGCGCGGCACGCTGGACGGCTATGCGAGCAGCGACCTCATCATCGTGCCGCTGTTCGAGACCATCGGCGACCTGCGCGTGGCGCCGGACATCATGCGCGAGTTCTACGCCCTGCCCGGCGTGCGCGGCCTGGTGGACCGCTCGGGCGGCGAGCAGGACATCATGCTGGGTTACTCGGACAGCAACAAGGACGGCGGCATGTTCACCTCGTCCTGGGAGCTCTACCGCGCCGAGATCGCGCTGGTCGAGCTGTTCGACGAATTGAAGCGCGTCGGCCCCATCACGCTGCGCCTCTTCCACGGCCGCGGCGGCACCGTCGGCCGTGGCGGTGGCCCGAGCTACCAGGCCATCCTGGCCCAGCCCCCCGGCACCGTGAACGGCCAGATCCGCCTGACCGAACAGGGCGAAGTCATCGCCTCCAAATACGCCCACCCGGAGATCGGCCGGCGCAACCTGGAGACGCTGGTGGCGGCCACGCTGGAGGCCACGCTGCTGCACCCGACGCAGAGCGCCCCCAAGGGCTTTCTGCAGGCGGCCCAGGCGCTGTCTGACGCGAGCTTCGCGGCCTACCGCGGCCTGGTCTATGGCACGCCCGGCTTTGCCGACTACTTCTTCGCCTCCACGCCCATCCGCGAGATCGCCGAGCTCAACATCGGCTCGCGCCCGGCCTCGCGCAAGGCCACGCGCGCCATCGAGGACCTGCGCGCCATCCCCTGGGGCTTCTCCTGGGGCCAGGCCCGCGTGGCCCTGCCGGGCTGGTGTGGCTTCGGCTCCGGCGTCGAGGCCTTCCTCGGCGAAGAGCCGGGCCAGCGCGCCAAGAACCTGGCCCTGCTCAAGCGCATGCTGAAGGGCTGGCCCTTCTTCCGCGCCGTGCTGTCCAACCTCGACATGGTGCTGGCCAAGGCCGACCTGGCACTGGCCGAGCGCTATGTCGAGCTGGTGGAGGACAAGAAGCTGGGCAAGCGCATCTTCGCGGCCATCCGCGAGGAGTTCGAGCGCACCCAGGCGGCACTCAGCCTCATCACCGGCGACGACAAGCGCCTGGCGGCCAACCCGTCGCTGGCGCGCTCCATCGAGCACCGCTTCCCCTACATCGACCCGCTCAACCACCTGCAGGTCGAGCTGATGCGCCGCTACCGCCGCACGCTGGCGGACGACCCGGCCATGGAGCGCGTGCAGCGCGGCATCCACCTGTCCATCAACGGCATCGCCGCGGGCCTGCGCAATACCGGTTAAAGCGCACGCCCTGACCCCATCGCCCGGGTTCCCCCGGCTGCCGCAGCGGCTGCGGTAGCGCAAACAATTGCAGCATGGGGTTCAAGTGGCGTTCCGAGTACAGCCTGCTGCTGCTGTTGCTGCTCAGCGTGGCGGCGATCCGGTTCTCAGACGCGCTGCTGCAGCAGGTGAGGGTCGTCACGCCGGACGCGCCCGTGCGCGTGGAGCCGATGTCCGACCAGCGCAATGGCGGCAACACGGAGGTCAGCCGTGGCCCTGGCAAGGGCGGCTTCGAGCTGCTGTGCACGCTGCATGAGCGCTTCCGCTATCCCTATTGCGGCCTGGCGCTGCGCTTCGACCCCCAGCTCGTCAAGGGCGTCGACCTCAGCGAGGTGCGCCGCATGCGCCTGTGGCTGGACTACGAAGGCCCCGCCAGCACGGTCAAGATCCAGTTGCGCAATGCCAGCCCGGCCTATGGCATCCCGCAGAACCTGGAAGACGCCGCCAAGTACAACCACATCGAGGTCAACGCCGCTTCCATCCAGGGCGGCGTGGTCGAGCTGGACCTGCGCAACTTCGTCGTCGCCAACTGGTGGATGCAGCAGTACCACATCGCACCGCATCTGGGCCGGCCCGAGTTCGACAACGTCATCACGCTGGAGGTGACGACCGGCACCGAAGCACCGATGGGCGACTACCGCTTCGTGCTCAGACGCGTCGAGTACGACGTGCAATCCCTGTCCACCGAGCACTGGTACCTCGTCATCATGAGCATCTGGCTGGGCCTGGCCCTGCTCTATCTGCTGATACGGCTGGTGCGCCTGCAGACGCGCAGCGAAGAGCTGGTGCAGATCGCCACGACCGACGCGCTGACCGGCGCCTTCAACCGCAAGGGGCTGGAGGAGGTGCTGCAGCAGGCCGTGGCCGACTGGCGGGAGCATCACCACCCGCTGGGCCTGGTGCTCATCGACATCGACCACTTCAAGGCCGTCAATGACACCCGTGGCCATCAGGCCGGCGACCGTGTGCTCAGCCGCCTGGCCGAACTCGTGCGCACCCATGTGCGCGGCCAGGACCTGCTGGGCCGCTGGGGCGGCGAGGAATTCCTGCTGGTCTGCCGCGACACCGGCCTGAACCAGGCCCTGGCCATCGCCGAGAAGCTGCGCGCGCTGGTGGCCGAGCAGGACTTCGGCGACGGCCTGAACATCACCGCCAGCTTCGGCGTCGCGGCCATGAACAGCGAGCGCCCGCTGGACCAGCTCTTCGCCGCCGCGGACGCCGCCCTCTACCGCGCCAAGGCCGAGGGCCGCAACCGCGTCATCGCGGAGGGACCCTCGCCCGACTGAGGCGCTAGCGCTGGTAGGCCGCCAGCGTGTCGCCTACGACGCGCACCGTGTCACCCGCGCGGAAGGGCGGCGGGTCGGCATAGACCACCGTGCGCTGCTGGCCGTCGTTCATGCGCACCAGCACCTCGTACTGCGTGCGCTCGTTGTGGCGCTTCTGGATCTCGCGGCCCAGCAAGGCACCGCCCACAGCGCCGGCCACGCCAGCCGCGGTGCGGCCATCGCCCTTGCCGAACTGGCTGCCCACCACCGCGCCCAGCACGCCGCCGGCCACGGTGCCGAGCACGCGGCCGTCACCGTCGACCTGCACGGCATTCACGGACTGCACGGTGGCGCAGTCATAGCAGGCCACGTCGGCGCGGCGGGACGGCACATTCAGGCCCGCATAGGCATTGGGCACGCTGCTGCGCACGGTGCGGTCACCCAGGCGCAACTGGGCGGTCAGGGGGCGCTCGGTATCCACCCAGGCGCCACGCGGCAGCACATAGGTCCCGGCATATTCACCGGGGCGCACTTCCTCGAGGATGATGTTGCGCACCTCACTGCCCTGCAGCAGCACCGAGGCCTGGCCGCCGGGCGTGCCGCGCACCGTGTAGCGCAGCGCCTCGACGCGGCCGCGCTCGCGCACGACGCCGGCCGACTGGATCTCCGGCAGCACGGCCGCCTGCCCGGGCGCTGCCCAACCAACCTGCAGGGCCTCGCCCAGCAGGGCCGTCGCGACACGGTTGTCGCGGCGCAGATTGGCATGCACGCGGGCGTCCGGCCCGATGCGGTCCGAGCGGCTGATGATGTAGCTGCCCTGGTAGCGGCCCGCGCTGGTCTCGTCCAGCCGCACCGTGCGCCGGCTGCCGTCGATCTGCAGCAGTACCGCCGCCCCCGGCGTGCCCCAGACGGTGAAGTTCAGCTCCGCACCCGGCTCCAGGCGATCCACCTGTTCGACGTCGAAACTGGTGACACGCAGCGGTGCGTAGGCCGTGCGGTTGCTGCGCTGCTGCGCCTCGGCGGGTGCGGCCCAGAACGGCGAACCGGCCACCAGCGCACAGGCCAGAGCCGTGGCCGAGATTTGCATCGAGTGCTTCATGCGGCGCTCCTGAATATGAATGAATCCTCAGCCTAGGGGGGCGGAGCATGTTGAAGCGTCGGTTTGCGGCCCGGTCGCTGGTAGGTCGCGGCCTACAGGTCACCCTCATCTGGGTGGCCGCGTGAATCTTCCCCGCCTCGCAGTTGCCCGCACCGCAATGATCCGGCCCGACAGACCGCAGCCCAGCCTGAAACGATTGAAACAAACAGGAGGTGCGCTGCAGTCCGCTTGAAACGCAGGCCCCGGAGGATGGCCGGCACACACCCGAAAGACGCCCATGCCCCACACCGCCACCCCCGTCGTCTGCCTGCACTCCAGCGCCGCCAGCGGCCGCCAATGGCGCCGCCTGGCGGCCGACGGTGGCGACAGCTGGCAATGGCACACCCCCGACCTCTATGGCCACGGCGGCCGTCCCGACTGGCCCGAGCTGATGCCCAGCCAGCTGTCCGTTGAAGCCAACGGCGTGCTGGCCGGCCTGCCCTTCAACGCCTCAGAAGGCTTCCACCTCGTCGGCCACAGCTACGGCGGTGCCGTCGCGCTGCAGATGGCTTTGCAACAACCGCAGCGCGTGCTGTCGCTGACGCTGTACGAACCCGTCGCCTTCGGCGTGCTTCCGGCGCTGGGGCCCAACGAGCCGGAATGGGAAGAGATCCGCGAAGTCGCTGCGGCACTGGGCGACGCCCTGGATCACGGCAACGACTTCGGCGCCGCGCGCGGCTTCTGCGCCTACTGGCAGGGCCGGGACGTCTGGCCGGAGATGGATTTCGCGCAGCACATGCGCCTGGCCGAGGCCATGCCCACCGTGCGCCGCCACTTCGAGGCCCTGTTCGCCGCGCAATGGAGCGACAGCCTGCTGGACCTGCTGCGCATGCCGGTGCAGTTGATCTGCGGCACAGCCACCCGCGCCAGTGCCCGCCGCGTCGCCCAGAGCCTGTCGGTGCGGCTGCCGCTGGTGAAGATGAAAATGCTGGAGGGCGCCGGGCATATGGCGCCGATCGCGGACGCGACGCGGGTCAACGCCCTGATCCTGGAAAGCCTGGCCAGCATGCAGCGCGTGCCGGTGGTCTGAGGTCAGCGCGGGGCTGAGGCCGGCGTGGCTTTCAGATAGGCCCGTATCCAGGCGAGCTCGCCTTCACGGGCCAGCTTCACCATCTGCTGCCCCATCTTGCTGAAGTGGGCACAGGTCGGCTCCGCCATCCAGCGGCTGCCCTCCTCGGTCATGGCCTTGAGCCCGCGCTCCACTTCCTCGCGCGACAGCGCCTGCGGGCTGTGCGGCAGGCCCAGGCGTTCCTCCAGCGCATGCAGGGCACGCGCATCGGTCGACTCCGCAACCATGCCGGGCATGCGACGCGCGACCTGCTCGCAGAGCTGCCGCCGGTTGGCGTCCTTCAGCGCGTCGGCGCGGCAGGGGCGCCCGAGGCTGAGCAGCGATCCGTCGATGAACGCCGCCGCATCGATGCCGATGGCGGAGACCAGGGCCCAGGACTCGCCCGGCGTCGGCTCGCTGCCCACGACGTCGGCCATGACGGCACTCAGGGCGCGCCCATTGGCCGAGAGTCGCGATTTTTGGGCGACCTGATAAAGCGCCTGCGTCACCCCGGCTTCATCGCCCCGCGTGAAGGCGTCATGCAGCCGCAGCAGCGCAGGCCAGGCGTCACCCGGGTCGAGCAGCTCCAGCCTTTCGAGGTTGAGCGCGGCGCAGGCGCTCGGCAAGGGGCCGGGCGCCGCCATCTCGGGCATCTCGAAGCCGCTGGCGGCCGACGCCGCCATGCGCGCCCGCTGCTGCACGGCGACCGGGTAGTAGGCCCGGTAGGCGCCATCCTTGCGGCAAGCCCTCAGCGCGAGACGGTAAGTCCGGACGTCGTCGGTCGACGCCGCCAGCTGGGCCGCCACCTGGGCGTCACCCCGCATCGCGGCAGCCGCCACCCGCTGCCTCGGCGAGCCAGCGTCGAGCCGCTTCAACATGTCCGGCAGCCCTTGTTCGCTCAGCCGGCTGAACTCGCGCGACCACGCCGGTTCCGGCTGGCCCTCACCGGGCTCCAGCTCGCTGCGCCGGACTTGCCCCACGCCGCAGACCTCGATGAATTCCTTGGCTGCATCGACCTTGGGCGGGCGCGACGCCGCACCGACCATGGCTCGTGCCGGTGCCGAGGCCTGACCGGGCTGCGCCGGGGATGCGACTGCGAAAGCCCCGACAGCAGGTGCCGACGCCGGCGCCGCCACGGCGCCCTGCTCCGGCCGCCTCGCCTGCCAGCCCAGCAGGCCCACCGCCATGGCCACCAGCAGCAAACTCAAGCCCACCCAGCGCCAGCCTTTGCTCAAGGCGGCGTCCTCATCGCAGCGGCTCCCGACCGCAGATCCAGCTCCCAGAAGCGCAGATCGGCGGTCTCCTCCAGCATGCGCACGCGCTCGGCGTCGCTGAGCGCTGCGCTTTCGCCCGAACGGGTCAGCGCGATGGCCTCGCAGAGGCGCGCCCGCGTTGGCCGCGCCTTCACCCCGGCCCGCAGCACCGGCTGCAGCTCCTGCAACCGCGGTCCCCAGACGGCGCGGCGCTGCGGCAGCAAATCATGAGCGGGTCGGGCAAGGACCAGGGCGACCAGCCTTTCGGTGGCGCCACCGTCGGCCCAGAGCAGTTCCGCCACGGCCTCGCAGCGCTCGGCCGTGGTGGTGTCAGTCACACCACGGCAACTGCCGGCCAGCGCACGGAGATTGAGCACACCCCAGGGCTGGCGCAGCTCCAGCCCGCTCGGCGGCAATTCGCTCAGCAGCGCCGCGGCCTCCTGCTGGTAGTTGCGCGAATAGCGCACATGCCTGGCGATTTCATCCAGCAGATAGCGCCCGTCCGCCACTCCCTTGGCCGGCAGGGTCAGCCAGGCCAGCAGGTTTTCCGGCTCCAGCCGCGACCACTGCGAGGCTTCGATATTGCGGCAGCCCGGCTGCAGGCAGGGCATGTGCAGGGCCATCACCGTCAGCATCGGGTCGGTGGAGGAGCGGGCGCGGTCCTGCAGGCGGGCACGCGCCGCGCTGGCCTGTGCGGTCCCCGCGGCAGCGAGCAGATAGTCGGCCAGGGCCAGGGAGCGCTCGTCGCGGCGCGCCTGCAAGAGGGCGACTGCGGCCGGCGCGGGCTTGGCCTGCGCCTGGGCGGGCAGCTGCGCGCAGCGTTCAGCCAGCTGGGCGCCGCTGCTGGCCGCCGCCAGCACCACGCCCAGTGGCCACCAGCGCAGCAGCCGCAGCGCGCCTCGCATCAACTCTTCTGCCCCGCCAAGGCTTCCCGCACGGCCGCCACCTGGCGGCGCGACACGGCCAGCCATTCGTCGACATGGACGATGCGCACCGCCCAGCTGTCGGCCACCTCGGCGGACTCGGCCCCGTCCAGCTCGCCGAAGGAGGTCGGTGCGTGGCGTTCGAGTTCGCGCACGGCCCAGCGGGCCACCAGCGCATTGCGGTGCACGCGCAGGAAGCGCTCGCCGAAGCGTTGTTCAAGGTCGGACAGGGCCCCGTCCATCACATGGCTATCGCTCGCGGTGCGAAGCGTCAGGTATTTCAGCTCGGCCTTGAAATACAGCACCTCCGCGATCGGCACGCGCAGCAGGCGGCCCCGGTCGGTCAGCGTGACGAAGTCGGCCGTGTCGGGCGCGCTGGGTGTCTCCAGGGGTTGCTGGGCCTGGGCCGCACCGCGCTCGGCCATGCGCTGGGCGGCACGGGCCAGGGCCGCCTGCAGGCGCTCGCGGCGCACGGGCTTGGTCAGGTAGTCGAGGGCGTCGAGTTCGAAGGCACGCAGCGCATGCACGGCGTGTGCCGTCACGAAGATGATCAGTGGCGCCGGCAGGCCGGGCTGGTCGGCCTGGCGCTGGGCCAGGCTGTCGGCGAGCTGCAGGCCGTCGGCGCCGGGCATCTGCACATCCAGCAGCACGATGTCGCAGCCGTGATCGCGCAGCCAGGTCGCCGCCTGGGAGCCGGTGGCGGCCTCGGCGACGACCTCGCAGCGCGGCTCCGGGATGGCATCGACCAGGCCACGCAGACGCAGCCGGGCCAGGGGTTCGTCGTCGACGAGAAGGACGCGCAGGGCTGTGGTCATAGGGGCACGAGGATATGCAGCGCGAACCGCTTCTCGCTGGATTCGATGTCGAAGCGCGCCGCGACATCGTGCATCAGCTTCAGACGCTGGCGCACATTGCGCAGGGCCAGACCATGGCCGGCGACGCGGGCCGGCGCACCGACGGTGTTGACGATGCGGATCTCCACCTCGGCGCCGCGGCGCAGCGTGCTCACCTCCAGCTCGCCGCCCTCGTCATTGGGCTCGACGCCATGGCGCACGGCGTTCTCGACCAGCGGCTGCAGCAGCAGCGGCGGCACGCGGACATCGTTCGCCTCGGGGTCCAGATGCCAGACGATGCGCAGGCGCTTGCCGAAGCGGATCTGCTCGATGGCCAGATAGCGGCGCGCCAGCTCGACCTCCTCGGCCAGCGTGACCGAGGCGCTGGCATCGGCCAGGGCGACGCGAAAGAGCTCGGCCAGGTCCTCCAGCACGCTTTCGGCGCGCGCCGGGTCGATCTGCACCAGGGCGATGGCACTGTTCAGGGTGTTGAACAGGAAGTGGGGGCGGATGCGCGACTGCAGTTCGACGAGCTGGGCCAGGGCGTCCGCCGGGCGCTGGGTGTGCTCGCGCAGCTTGAGCCAGGCCAGCAGCAGGGCCGCACCGCTGGCACCGCAGGCGGCAACGCTGGCAATGCGCCAGGTGGTGGCCGGTTCCTCGCTCGTCAGGCTCAGCAGGCCAAAGCCCGCCAGCGCGCTGACAACACCCAGCAGCATCAGCGACACCCACTGCACCGGCTCGGGCAGGCGCGGCCACAGGCGCTTGGCCGCGCAGACGATGAGCAGCCAGGACAGCACGGCGAACATGGTCACCACCGTCCCGTTGGCCGTCAGCGTCAGCCACTGCGTGGCGTCGCGCGCGACGACGGCCACGCCAAGGGCCAGCAGCAGCTGCACGCCGAGCACGGCGCGCAGCACGAGGCCGACATGGCAGACGTCAAAGGCGCGCGTCGGGTCCAGCAGCGGCGCCTTGTTGAGTTCGGGCAGTTCCGGCAGTTCAGTGGCCGCGAAGCCCAGCCACTGGCTGAGCTGCATGGACTCGTGCCAGACGCTGTGGTGCGCTGGTGCGCGGCGCTTGAAGAAGGGCATGGCGTTATGAATTAGACGCTTCAAACTGCGGGCCGAGCGCCGGGCCGCTCCCTAGCCGGCCCGCCTTGGGCGATGTGCTTGCGGCTCAATGCCGCAAGCATCGTCGTCCCCTCGGGGGACCGGCCAAGGTACTCCTTGGACGAGGGGCTCGATAATCCCGGGCTGCGCGTGCATTTTGCGCGCTGATTTCCACCGCCGGCCCCATGTCAGACAACCAACTCGCCAACAAATCCCAAGCCTGGTCCGCTCTCTTCTCCGAACCGATGAGCGACCTGGTCAAGCGCTACACGGCCAGCGTCGGCTTCGACCAGCGCCTGTGGCGCGCCGACATCACGGGCAGCCTGGCCCATGCCGAGATGCTGACCGCCCAGGGCATCCTGAGCACCGAGGACCACGGCGCCATCGAACGCGGCCTGAACGAGATCGCCACCGAGATCGAGGCCGGCCAGTTCGAGTGGAAGCTGGACCTGGAGGACGTGCACCTCAACATCGAGGCCCGCCTGACCGAGCGCGTCGGCATCGCCGGCAAGCGCCTGCACACCGGCCGCAGCCGCAACGACCAGGTCGCCACCGACGTGCGGCTGTGGCTGCGCGGCGAGATCGACGAGATCGTCGGGCTGCTGGTCGCCCTGCAGCGCGTCATGGTCGAGAAGGCCGGCGCGCATGCCGACGTCATCCTGCCGGGCTTCACCCACCTGCAGGTGGCCCAGCCGGTCAGCTTCGGCCACCACCTGCTGGCCTATGTCGAGATGTTCGCCCGCGATGCCGAGCGCATGGCCGACACCCGCAGCCGCGTCAACCGCCTGCCGCTGGGCGCCGCGGCCCTGGCCGGCACCAGCTACCCGCTGGACCGCGAACGCGTGGCCAGGACCCTGGGCATGGAAGGCGTGTGCCAGAACAGCCTGGACGCCGTCAGCGACCGCGATTTCGCCATCGAGTTCACGGCGGCGGCTTCGCTGGTGATGCTGCACATCTCGCGGCTGTCCGAGGAACTGATCCTGTGGATGAGCCAGAACTTCGGCTTCATCGCCCTGCCCGATGCCTTCTGCACCGGCTCGTCGATCATGCCGCAGAAGAAGAACCCCGACGTGCCCGAACTGGCGCGCGGCAAGACCGGCCGTGTCGTCGGCCATCTCGTCGGCCTCGTCACGCTGATGAAGGGCCAGCCGCTGGCCTACAACAAGGACAACCAGGAGGACAAGGAACCCTTGTTCGACACGGTCGACACCTTGAAGGACACGCTGCGCATCTTTGCCGACATGCTGGCCGGCCTGACGGCCAAGCCCGAAGCCATGCGCGCCGCGGCGCTGAAGGGCCATGCGACGGCGACCGACCTGGCCGACTACCTCGTCAAGAAGGGCGTGGCTTTCCGCGATGCCCACGAGGTCGTGGCCCATGCGGTGAAGACGGCAACGGCCAAGGGCGTGGACCTGGCCGCGCTGACGCTCGACGAGCTGAAGGCCTTCGATGCCCGCATCGAGGCCGATGTGTTCGACGTGCTGTCGCTGGAAGGCTCGCTGAACGCGCGCAATGTGCTGGGTGGCACGGCGCCGGCCCAGGTGCGCGCCCAGGTCGCCCGCCATCGGACGCGCTTGGCATGAGCACGCTGGCATGGAGCGACAAGCTGGTGCTGAACCAGCCGACGCTGGACACGACCCACGAAGAGTTCGTCGGACTGCTGAATGATTTCGGCGCAGCCTTGGACGGCGGCGTGGACGCCCTGCCCGCCTACCAGGCGCTGCTCGCCCACACCGAAGCCCATTTCGCGATGGAAGAGGACTGGATGGCGCGCTGCGGCTTCGAGGCGCAGAACTGCCACGCCAGCCAGCACGCCATGGTGCTGAACGTGATGCGCGAAGCGCTGCGCTATGCCAACGAGCTGAACGACCGCGAGCCGCTGAACATCCTGCGCACCGAGCTGGCGGGGTGGTTCCCGCAGCACGCCGAGATGATGGACGCGGCCCTGGTCTTCACGATGGAGCAGCGCGGCTTCGACCCGGTGACGGGTGAATGCCGTGAGACGGCGACTGAAGCCGCCGCGAGCCACAGCTGTGGCTCGGGCGGTGGCTGCGCCTGATTACTTCTTCAGGTAGTCGAAGAAAGCCTGCGAGTTGGACTCGCGGCCTAGGAAGTCCTTGACCAGCTCAGGCGCGGGCTTCTGCGCGCCCTGGCCCAGCACGAGGTCGCGATAGCGCTTGCCGACGTCCGGGCTCAGCTTGTCGGCCGAAAACGCGGTGCGCAGGTCCATGGCGACGACGAGGCTCCACAGATAGCCGTAGTAGCCCGCGCCATAGCCGCCGGCGATGTGGGCGAAGCCGGCCGGGAACATCGTGCCGGGCACATGGCCCAGCGGCGTGGCGCCTTCCATCTTGGCCCACAGCGGCATCGGCTCGGGCCTAGGCTGCTGGTGCAGCGTGATGTCATAGCTGGCATACAGATGCTGGCGGCCGAACTGGCCACCCTTGCCGTAATGCTTGGCGGCCTGGGCCTGGTCCACCATCGCGTCCGGCACCGGCTTGCACGTCGGGCAGACCTCCTGCATCAGCTTGAGCACCTTCTTGTCATAGACCCAGTCCTCCAGCATCTGCGACGGTGCCTCGACGAAGTCGTGCATGACCGACGTACCGGCGGTGGCCGCATAGCGGGTGTTGGACAGGTCCACGTGCACCGCATGGCCCAACTCGTGCAGCAGGGTCTCGACCTCGTCCAGCGTCAGGCCGTTGCGGTCGAAGTTGACGACCAGGGCCGCCACCGGCGTGCGGTGAATGCGCGTGGCGCTTCCGCGCAGCGGCCAGACCGCGGCGTGGTTGTACTTGCCGTCGCGCGGATAGAGGTCCACATACAGCTGCGAGATGGGCTTGCCGCTGGCGGCATCGCTGACGACATAGGTCTGGGCTTCGTCATGCCAGAGCTTGTTGGCGATGCGCGTGTACTTCACGCCCATCAACTTCTCGATGATGTGCATCGAGAATTCCAGGCTGGCCTGGGGCGGGAAGTAGGGGCGGAAGGCGTTCTGGTCGACGCTGAACTTCTGCAGCTTGACGCGCTCGCTGTAGAAGGTGGCGTCCCAGCGCTCGACCTTGGTCTGCTCCAGCGGCGTGCCGAGATGCTTGGCCTTGTCGGCGCGCAGCTCCTGCAACTCGGTGGCCTCGCGCGCATTGACGGCACCGGTCACCGAGTCAAGGAAGCGGGTCGCGGTCGCACCGTCCTTGGCCATCTGGCGGCGCAGGTTGAAGTCGACATAGTTGTCGAAGCCGAACAGCTTGGCGTATTCGCCGCGCAGCGTGACGATCTGGGCCAGCAGGTCGAGGTTGGACTGGCCGCCCTCGTTGGTCTTGGCCAGCCACATGCGCTGGCGCGCCTCGCCGCTCTCGGCGCTGCGCATGACGGGCACATAGCTCGGGTAGTCCACGCCGAGCAGGATGCGGCCCTGGTCGTCGCGCTTGGCCTTTTCCCACACGCTGGCGGGCACGCCCTTGAGCTCGGCCTCGGTGAAGGCCACGCGGGTACCGGCGTCGCGGATGGTCTTGTTGAACTGCTGGTCGAGCTCGGTCAGCTTGTCCAGGATCTGCTTGGCACGCTCACGCTTGGCCGCGGGCAGTGCCACGCCGCTGTCCTCGAACTGGCCCGAGGCCAGGCGCACCAGCTCGGCGTCGATGCCGTCCTTCTTGGGCGCCTTCTGCAAAGCGCGGTAGACCTTCTCGTTCTGGCCCAGGCTGGAGCCGAAATCGGCCCAGCGCAGCGAGCAGGCCTGGGCGGCGTCGCGCACGGCCTTGGTTGGGTGCACGTTGAGGACGAAGTCATTGGGGCCCTGGTTGTCCTCGAGGTAGACGGTCAGGTCGTCATAGGCCGCCAGCCAGCCGGCATCGACCTTGCGCTTCTCAAGCTGCGCCACGCGCTGCTTGGCGCCCTTGAGGCCGGTGTCGCAGCGGTTCTGCACGTCGGCAACGCTGCCAAAGGTCGGGAAATTAGGGGCCGGCAGCTTGGGTTGAGCGTGCGCGGTGGCGATCAGCGCCAATGCGGCGAGCGTGGTCAGGACGGGTTTCATCGCGTCTCCTTGTGGGAAGGGCGCGATTCTCTTTGCCTGCGCGGCCTCAGCCGTTGGGCACTCCCCTATTTCTGGAGCAGGGTTTTTACCTGTGCGAGCGCCGTGGGGTCGTCCAAGGTCGTCAGGTCGCCCGGGTCCCGCCCTTCGGCGACAGCCTGCAGCGCGCGGCGCAGCAGCTTGCCGGAGCGGGTCTTGGGCAACAGCGTCACGAAGTGCACGCGCGCCGGCCGCGCCACCGCACCCAGTTGGCTGTCGACATGCTTCATGACCTCGCCTTCCAGGGCCAGCGTTGCCTGGCCCGGGTCGCGCAGCACGGCAAAGGCGATGGCGACCTGGCCCTTGAGCTGATCGGCCACGCCGACGACGGCGACCTCGGCGATCGCCGCATGGCCGGAGATGCATTCCTCTATTTCTCGAGTGCCCAGCCTGTGGCCGGCGACGTTGATGACGTCGTCGGTGCGGCCGAGGATGAAGGTGTAGCCGTCGGCGTCGCGTGTGGCCCAGTCGAAGGTCGAATAGACCTGCTGATCCGGCACGCTGCCCCAGTAGGTGTTGACGAAGCGTTCGTCATCGCGCCAGACCGTCTGCAAAGTACCCGGCGGCAGCGGGTGCGCGATGACGAGAACACCCTTCTGGTCAGGACCCTCCAACGTCGCGCCCGTGGCCTCGTCCAGCAGCTTGACGTCATAGCCATACATGGCCACGCCGGGCGATCCCAGCCGCGTCGGCACGGCCTCGACACCGGGGATGTGGTGGGCCACGGTCAGCAGCGGCCAGCCGGTCTCGGTCTGCCAGTAGTTGTCGATGATGGGCACGCCCAAGGCCTCGGCAATCCAACTTGCGGTGGGTTCGTCCAGCGGTTCGCCGGCGAGGAAGAGCGCGCGCAAGGACGACAGGTCGTGGCGCTTCAACAGCGCAGCGTCATGTTTCTTCAGCACGCGCACCGCCGTGGGGGCGCTGAACATCACCGTCACCTGGTACTTCTCGACCAGGCTCCACAGCACGGCGGCGTCCGGGTTGACCGGCGTGCCCTCGTACATCAGCGTCGCCATGCCGTGGATGAGCGGGCCATAGACGATATAGCTGTGACCCACGACCCAACCGATGTCGCTGGTGGAGAAATAGGTCTCGCCGGGCTTGCCGCCGAAGATCCAGTCCATGCTGGCCGCCAGCGCCACCGCATAGCCGCCGACGTCGCGCTGCACGCCCTTCGGTCTTCCCGTCGTACCGCTGGTGTACAGCGTGTAGCTCGGCGTGTTGGACTCCAGCCAGGCGCAGGGCACACGCTCGCCCCAGTGCTGACGGCGCAGTTCGGCGTAGTCCAGGTCACGCCCCGCCATGCGCTCGAAGGGCACGAGGCCGCGGTCCACCATCAGCACGCTGGCTGGCTTGTGCGCGGACAACTGGATCGCTTCGTCCAGCAGCGGCTTGTAGGCGATGCGCTTGCCGGCGCGGCTGCCGGCATCGGCGCTGACGATGAGCTTCGGCGTCGCGTCCTCGATGCGGCTGGCCAGGCTCACCGACGCAAAGCCACCGAAGACGACCGAGTGGATGGCACCGATGCGCGCGCAGGCCAGCATCGCGAACGCGGCCTCGGGAATCATGGGCATATAGATCAGCACACGGTCGCCCTGCCCCACGCCTTGCGCCACCAGCATCGCGGCCATCGCCTCTACTTCCACCTGCAACTCGGCAAAGCTGAAGACCAGTTCCTGCCCCACCTCGGTGGACACCCAGATTAGCGCGCGGTCCTCGGGCCGCGTGGCCGCGTGGCGGTCCACCGCGTTGTGGCAGAGGTTGGTCGTGCCACCGACGAACCAGCGAGCGAAAGGCGGCTTGCTCGCATCGCAGATCTGCTGCGGCGGCGTCTGCCAATCGATGCGCTTGGCCTGCTCGCCCCAGAAAGCGTCTCTCTCGGTCAGCGAGCGTTGGTGGAATTCGGCATAGGACTTGGTCATGGGCTGAGTGTGAATCCGCAGCACTGACGACAATCTGACCTTTCGCAACACCTTGGCGTGATGAATTTCAGGGTTTTTACGGGGTTCGTCGTCGGCCAAGCCGGGGTTTGCCCTGAAAATCGCCCGCTTTACGTCCGCTTCGATTGACGGTGCCGGGGTGCCCCCCCTAACCTCCGCGCCGCTGTCCCACTCCGCTATCGCGACCGCCTGCGGTCCGCCCCGGTTTCTCTCTCGCGAATGCCCCTGGTTTTCTCCACCGCTCTGCTGAGTCGCATTGCTGCCGCTGGCCTGCTGGTCATCGGTTGCGCTGCCGCGCATGCGCAGGGCGTGGCCCAGGCCGCGACGTTGACGCCGCCGCCGGGCACCATGACGGGCGCCTATGGCCAGAGTCTGCAACAGCAGCAGGCCGCGGCGGACAAGGCCACCGCACAACCGGCAGCCGCCACCAAGCCCGCTACGGCCCAAGACGCCGTCAGCCGCTTCCTCAGCGAACGCGGCCTGCTGGCCAGCGCCGAACATGGCGGGTCATCTCGCTTGCTGGCCAGCGTGCGCGACACCGCGTCGGACCTGGTGCTGTCGGCCATGAACTTCCTCGGCGTGCGCTACACGCGGGGCGGCAATTCGGTCGAGAACGGTTTTGACTGCAGCGGCTTCACCCGCCACATCTTCGAGATGAGCGTGGGCCTGGTGCTGCCGCGGCGTGCCGACGAGCAGGCCAAGGACAGCAGCCTGCTGCCCATAGTCCAGAGCGAACTCAAGCCCGGCGACCTGGTGTTCTTCAACACGATGAAGCGCACCTTCAGCCACGTGGGCATCTACGTTGGCGAAGGCAAGTTCATCCATGCCCCCCGCACCGGCAGCGCCGTGCGCGTGGAGGACATGCGCGACTCCTACTGGGCCAAGCGCTTCACGGGCGCGCGCCGCGCGGACCTGAAGGCCGCGGCGGCCGAAGGCCCGGTCACGCGCTGATTCAGGCGTTCTCGCGCCAGGACTGCGCGAGCAGCTCCTTGACCCAGGCCGGCCTGGCCTTCGCGAGCAGCAGCTTCACGCCACAGCGTTTGGCGCCCCAGAACAGCGGCTCGACGACACCGGCCTCGCGCGCAATCCACGCATCCCGCGCCGCGTCGTCCTTGATGAGGACGCGCAGCTCGGCACCGTCCGGCGTCATCGTCGCGAAGATCCTGCCCTTGGCGCCGGGCAAGCGGAAAGACGTCAGCTCGTGATGCGGCTTCTCGACCGCGCCTGGCAGGCCCAAGGCAAGTGCTCGGGCCTGATCAGCGTTCATCCGGCGATGCGTTTGGCAACCAGCGTCAGGATCTCGTAGCTCGCGCAAAGCTCGTCGCGCTGGTTGGTCACGGCCACGTCCCAGCCGATGACGCCCTGGGCGGGCTGGTCGTCACGCGGCGGACGGTCGATCTTGCGCTTGGCGGTCAGGCGCGCCTGGATGGTGTCGCCAATGGCGACCGGCGTGACGAAGCGCAGGTTCTCCAGGCCGTAGTTGGCCAGCACCGGGCCCGGTGCCGGGCTGACGAAGAGGCCCGCCGCCGCCGACAGCACGAAGTAGCCATGGGCGATGCGCTTGCCGAAGGGCGATTCCTTGGCCGCGACCTCGTCGAAGTGCATATAGAAGTAGTCGCCCGACAGGCCGCCAAAGGCCACGATGTCGGCCTCGCCCACCGTGCGGCGGTGCGTCAGCAGGCTCATGCCGACTTCGACGTCCTCGAAGTAGCGACGGAAGGGGTGGATGTCGCTCTCGGTGACGGTGCCACCGCGCTGGTACTCGCCGGTGACGGCGCTCATCATCGTCGGCGAGCCCTGCACCGCGCAGCGCTGCAGATAGTGCTTCACCGCGCGCAAGCCGCCCAGTTCCTCACCGCCGCCCGCGCGGCCGGGGCCGCCATGCTTGAGCTTAGGGAGGGGCGAGCCGTGGCCTGTGTTCTCCAGTGCGGCTTCGCGGTCCAGCACCAGCATGCGGCCATGCCAGGCTGCAAAGGTCGGCACGGCTTGCGCAGCAAGCGCGGGCGTCTTGGTGCAGATGGTGCCGACGAGACTGCCACGGCCCATCGTTGCCAGGTGCAGGGCCTCTTCAAAATCACCGTAGGGCAGCAGCGTCGTCACCGGGCCAAAGGCTTCGAGGTGATGGGCGTCGCTCGATGACGAGTCGCGCGCCAGCAGCAGTGTCGGCGCGAAGAAGGCGCCTTCGCCGACGCCCTCGCCCTTGGGCGCAAAGCCGTCACGCGCGCTCAGCAGCAGTTCGCAGTTCTGGGCCAGTTGGGCCACACGTTCGCTGACGTCGGCCTGCTGGGCCTTGCTCGCCAGCGCCCCCATGCGCACGCCTTCGACGGCGGGGTCACCCACCACCGTCTTGGACAGGCGCGCCTTCAGCGCCGTCGCGACGGCATCGACGAGCTTGGCAGGCACGATGGTGCGGCGGATGGCCGTGCACTTCTGGCCGGCCTTGGCCGTCATCTCGCGCGCCACCTCCTTGATGAAGAGGTCGAACTCCGGGTCATCCGGTGTCACATCGGGCGCGAGGATGGCGCAGTTCAGGCTGTCGGCCTCGGCGTTGAAGGGGATGCTCTTCTTCAGCAGATTGGGGTGGGCCTTCAGCATCAGCGCTGTGTCGGCGCTGCCGGTGAAGGTGACCACGTCGGCTTCATCGAGGCGCTCGAACAGGTCGCCCGTGCCGCCAATGATGAGCTGCAGCGCGCCGACCGGAACCAGGCCCGACTCGACGATGAGGCGCACGCAGGCCTCGGCGACATAGCTGGTCGCCGTCGCGGGCTTCTGCAGGCAGGGCATGCCGGCCAGGAAGCTGGGCGCGAACTTCTCCAACATGCCCCACATCGGGAAGTTGAAGGCATTGATGTGCAGGGCCACACCTCGCTTCGGGACCATCACATGGCTGCCGATGAAGTGGTTGTTGGGGCCCAGGCGCATGGGCGGGCCCTCGTGCAGCACATTGCTGCTCGGCAGGTCCTTGCCGCCGATGGAGGCGTAGGCGAACAAGGTACCGATGCCGCCTTCGATGTCGATCCAGGAGTCGCTGCGCGTCGCGCCCGTGTGGGCGCTGATCGCGTAGAGCTCTTCCTTGCGCTCCATCAGATAGGCGGCCAGCGCCTTCAGCACGCGGGCGCGGTCCTGGAAGTGGGTGCGCAGCAGCGACGGCAGCGCCGTGCCGCGCGCGAAGGCCATGGCTTCGGCGAAGTCCAGGCCCTCTTCATGCGTGTGAGCGACGACGCGACCATTGATCGCGCTCGTCAGCGGCTTGGCGGCCTTGGCGCCGACCCAGCGCCCGGCGATGTAACTCTGCAGCGTGCTCACTTCAGCAGCACCCATTGGCCGTCCTTGATCTGGACCATCACGCGGGCGCGCTGGTCCAGGCCCAGGTGGTCACCCGAGGACATGTTGTAGACGCCATGCGCGCCGGCCAGGTTCTTGACGTTCTCCAGCGCATCGCGCAGGGCTGCGCGGAAGGCGGGCGTGCCCGGCTGGGCCTTCTTCAGTGCCTCCGGGGCAGCGGCAGCGAGCAGCAGGCCGGCATCCCAGGCGTGGCCGCCGAAGGTGGACACGCTGCCCTTGCCGTTGGCCGCTTCGTACTTGGCGATGTAGTCCTGCGCGCTCTTCTTCACCGGGTGGTCGGCCGGTAGCTGGGCCGCGACCAGCACCGGGCCGGCCGGCAGCAGCGTGCCTTCCACGTCCTTGCCGCCGACGCGCAGGAAGTCGTTGTTGGCGATGCCGTGGGTCTGGTAGATCTTGCCGGCGTAGCCACGCTCCTTCAGCGCCTTCTGCGGCAGCGCGGCGGGCGTGCCCGAACCGGCGATCAGGATGGCGTCGGGCTTGGCCGCGACGAGCTTGAGCACCTGGCCGGTGACGGAGGTGTCCGTGCGGTTGTAGCGTTCGCTGGCGACGATGTTGAGCTTCTTGGTTGCGGCGATCTTGTTGAACTCGCCCCACCAGCCCTCGCCATAGGCGTCGGCAAAGCCGATGAAGCCGGCCGTCTTGATGCCGTTGTCCACCATGTGGGTCACGATGGCCAGGGCCATCATGATGTCGTTCTGCGGCGTCTTGAAGACCCAGCGCTTCTTGGCGTCCAGCGGCTCGACGATGCGGGCCGAGGCGGCCATGGAGATCATGGGCGTGCCGGCTTCCGACACCGCGTCGATCATCGCCAGCGAGTTGGGCGTGACGGTGGAGCCGATGACGATGTCGACCTTGCTGTCGGTGATGAGCTTGCGCGTGTTGGCGACGGCCGTCGTCGTGTCGGAGGCGTCGTCCAGCACGATGTAGTTGACCTTCTGGCCGCCAATCGTCTGCGGCATCAGCGCGAAGGTGTTCTTCTCCGGAATCCCGAGCGAAGCGGCCGGGCCGGTGGCCGACAGTGTGACGCCGACATTGATGTCGGCCTGGGCCGCCAGGCTCAGCGTGGCGGCCAGGGCCAGGGCGAGTTGCTTGAATGGCTTCATGGGGTCGTCTCCTCGGGATGTCATCGGGGTTATGGGATGAAGGCGGGCTGGCGCAGTTGCACGGCGCCCAGACCGCCAAAGAACAGATCGCTGACCAGGGCCGCGAGCGCCTCGTGCGACAACTCGCCGTCGGGACGCAGCCACGTGAAAGTCCAGTTGATCATGCCAAAAAGCAGCATGGTCAGCGGCTTGTGCAGATTGGCCTCGCGCAACTCCGGCCGCACCAGGCTGACAGCCGCCGCAAATTCGCTCACGACGCGGCGCTCCACGTCCAGCAGGCGCTCGCGCTCGGCATCGGCCAGGAACTTGATCTCGCTGGTCAGCACGCGGTGCTGGGCCTGGGCATCGGCATAGGAGCGCGTGAAGCGCTCGATGAGGGCGCGCAGTTGCGCATCGGGCGGCAATTGCTGGGCCTTGATCTCCTCGACCAGGGCCAGCAGCGCATGCACATGGTTGTCGCAGATCTGCGCGAGCAGCTCCTGCTTGTCCTGGAAGTAGTGGTACAGCGTCGGCTTGGCCACGCCACAGGCCTCGGCGACCTGGTTCATGGACGTGGCGCTGAAGCCCTGCTCGGCAAACAGGCGGGCGGCGGCGGCGAGGATGTCCTCGCGCTGGGCTTCAAAACCGGGGGCTCTTTTTCTGGCCATCAGCGTTCGTCGAAAGAGATCACGACCCGCTCCGTCAAGGGATGGGCCTGGCAGCTGAGGATGAAGCCCGCGGCAACCTCGGCCTTGTCCAGCGCGAAGTTCTTGTCCATGCGCACCTCGCCCTCGATGAGCTTGCAGCGGCAGGTAGAGCAGACGCCACTCTTGCAGGAGAAGGGCACGTCCATGCCTTCGCGCGCGGCGGCGTCGAGCAAGCTGGGGTCGGTGGAGTGGAACTCTATTTCTCGAGACAGGCCGTCGCGGATGACGGTGACGCGGGCCTGGGGCGCATCGCCCGGCTTGACCTCGTGGGGCACGGGTTTGCCGGACAGCGTCTCCGGCGTGCCGAAGCGCTCGATGTGAATGCGCTCGGCCGGGATGCCCGAGCCGAGCAGCGCGGCCTCGGCCTGGTCATTCATCTCGAACGGGCCGCAGATGAAGACCTCGTCCACGCTGCCCGCCGGCACCGGGCCAGCCAGGAAGGCGCTGAGCTTGCCGGCATCGAGTCGACCGCCGTACAGCGGCGCGTCGACCACCTCGCGGCTGAAGACCAGGTGCAGCGACAGCCGCGTCATGAAGCGGTTCTTCAGGTCTTCGAGTTCTTCCTTGAACATCGTCGACGCGGTGCGGCGGTTCGAATAGATCAGCGTCGCGCGGGCCGTCGGCTCGCGCTCCAGCAGCGCGGTCAGGATGGCGATGATGGGCGTGATGCCCGAGCCGCCGGCGATGAAAAGCACATGGCGGCTTTCGCCGGCTTGGGACAGCACGAAGCGGCCCTGAGGCGGATAGGACTCGATGACGTCGCCGGCCTTGAGCTGCTCATGCACCCAGGTCGAGAAGGCGCCGCCATCGACGCGGCGGATGCCGACCTGCAGGCGGTGATCCGAGCAGATGGAATAGCTGCGACGCAGCTCCTGGCCGCCGACGCTGGCGCGCAGTGTCAGGTACTGGCCGGGCTCGAAACCGAAGCCGTCGGCGGGCGCCTCGAAGCCGACGACCATGGCGTCATCGGTGTCGCGCTCGACGGAGGTCACGCGCAGGGGGTGGAAGTGGAGTGCCATCTCAGATCGGCTTGAAGTATTCGAAAGGTTCCAGGCACTCGATGCAGCGCCACGTGGACTTGCAGGCGGTGGAGCCGAAGCGGGAGAGTTGTTCGGTGCGGCCGCTGTCGCAACGCGGGCAGCGCAGCCGCGGCACGATGCGGATCGCCTGCTCGCCACTGCACTGTGGGGGCACGATGCCGTATTGCTGCAACTTCTCGCGGCCCTCGGGCGTGATCCAGTCGGTGCTCCAGGCCGGCGCACGCTGCATCGTCACGGTCACGTCGCCGAACTCGGCAAGCGCCGCACGCACGTCGTCGGCGATCAGCTCGGTGGCCGGGCAACCGCTGTAGGTCGGCGTCAGCACCACCTCGACGCCCGACGCCGTCTCGCGCAGCTCGCGCACGATGCCCAGCTCCACCAGGCTGACCGCCGGGATCTCGGGGTCGGGCACGGCATTGAGCTTGGCGCGCGCGGCGGTGAGATTCATCACCAGACTCCGCCGGGGTAGCTGCGCTGCAAGTGCTGCATCGTCCCCAGCATGTGGCCCATGTGCTCGCTGTGGATGCCGTCGATGCCGCGCGGCTGCATGGCACTTTCGCGCGGCAGCGTCAACGTGGCTTCCGCCATCAGCGTGGCCCAGCGGGCGCGCCATCCGGGCTCCAGCTCGTTCCATGCGGGGCCGACGCCATCGACGCCATCAGCCGCGAACAGCTCGTTGAAATAGGGCCACAGCAGGTTGAGCGCGGCCTGCATGCGCGCCTGCGACTCGACCGTGCCGTCGCCCAGGCGCACGACCCAGTCGCCGGAGTGCTGGCGGTGGTAGCGCACTTCCTTGATCGACTTGGCAGCGATGCCCGCCAGCTCGGTGTCGAGGCTGGTCTGCAGGCGCTCGTACAGCAGCTCCAGCCAGATCGCCACGGCCGTGTTGCGCAGCACGGTCAGCGCAAAGTCGCGCCCGCCGCCGCCATCGCTCGGGCTGGCCGCCGCATTGGGCAGTTCGACGAGGATGATGTTGCGGTAGTCGCGCTCCTCGCGCAGGAAGGCGAGCTGGTCTTCATCGCGGCCGGCGCCTTCGAGCTGACCGGCGTAGGTCAGCAGCGCACGCGCCTGGCCCAGCAAGTCCAGCGCGATATTGGGCAGGGCCAGGTCTTCCTCCAGCACCGGCGCGTGGCCGGCCCATTCGGACAGCCGCTGGCTGTGGATGAGGCAGGTGTCCGCCAAGCGGAGCACGTAGGTGAGCTTGGCGTCCATCACATGTGGTTCAGTTCGTCCGGCAGTTCATAGAACGTCGGATGGCGGTAGACCTTGTCGTCGGCCGGGTCGAACAGGCTGCCCTTCTCGGTCGGGTCGCTGGCGACGATCTGCTCGGAGCGCACGACCCAGATGCTGGTGCCTTCCTGGCGGCGCGTGTAGACGTCGCGCGCCATCTGGATGGCCATGGCCGAGTCGGGCGCATGCAGGCTGCCGCAATGCTTGTGGTCCAGGCCCGCCTTGTTGCGGACAAACACTTCCCACAGCGGCCATTCGTTTTTCGGATTGCTCATCACGCTGCCTCTTGTTTAACGGCTTGCTTGCGGGCATGCGCCAGTGCGGCGTCGCGCACCCAGGCGCCGTCGTCCCAGGCCTTGTTGCGGGCGGCCAGGCGCTCGCGGTTGCAGGGGCCTTCGCCGCCGACGACGCGCCAGAACTCGGCCCAGTCGATCTCGCCGAAGTCATACGCGTCGCGTTCGGCATTCCACTTCAGCGCCGGGTCCGGCACGGTCACGCCGAGGATGTCGGCCTGCGGAATCGTCGCGTCGACGAACTTCTGGCGCAGCTGGTCGTTGGTGACGCGCTTGATGCCCCAGCGCATGCTCTGCTCGGAGTTGGGCGAGTCCTTGTCCGCCGGGCCGAACATCATCAGCGACGGCCACCACCAGCGGTTCACAGCGTCCTGCACCATGGCCTTCTGCGCGGCGTTGCCGTGGGTCATCATGGTCAGCAGGCTCTCATAGCCCTGGCGCTGGTGGAAGCTTTCCTCGCGGCAGACGCGGATCATGGCCCGTGCATACGGCGCATACGAGCACCTGCACAGCGGCACCTGGTTCATGATGGCCGCGCCATCCACCAGCCAGCCGATGACGCCGATGTCGGCCCAGGTCAGCGTGGGGTAGTTGAAGATGGAGCTGTACTTGGCCTTGCCCGACAGCAGCGCCTCGGTCATCTCGTCGCGGCTGGTGCCCAGGGTCTCGGCGGCGGCGTAGAGATAGAGCCCGTGGCCGCCCTCGTCCTGCACCTTGGCGAGAAGAATCGCCTTGCGCTTGAGTGTGGGCGCGCGCGTGATCCAGTTGCCCTCGGGCAGCATGCCGACGATCTCGCTGTGTGCATGCTGGCTGATCTGGCGCACCAGCGTCTTGCGGTAGTGGTCGGGCATCCAGTCCTTGGCCTCGATGAACTCACCGGCGGCTATGCGGGCTTCGAAAGCTTCCTCGCGGGCCAGGTCCTCAGCGGACTTCACCACTTTCACCTTGGCCTCGCGGGCCATCAGGTCCATCGCTTGCGTGTACATCGCTCGCTCCTTACTTCTTGCGTTGGTCCACGACGCGCCGGGCCTTGCCGACCAGCGTGCGTTCGATGGAATTGTTCGGCTCGACGCTGATCGTGGCGGTCACCCCGATCAGGTTCTTGATGCGCTCGGACAGCCTGCGACCAATACCGTCATCGGTGGCGCCCAGCGCCAGCTCGCAGCGGATCAGCAGTTCGTCCAGCGGCCCGTTGCGCGTGACGACGAGCTGGTATTGCCCGCCCAGGCCCTTCTCCTGCAGCACCAGCTCCTCGACCTGGGTCGGGAACAGGTTGACGCCGCGGATGATCAGCATGTCGTCGCTGCGGCCGACGATCTTGCCCATGCGGCGCATGCTGCGCGAGGTGGGCGGCAGCAGCCGCGTCAGGTCGCGCGTGCGGTAGCGGATGACGGGCATCGCTTCCTTGGACAGCGACGTGAACACCAGTTCGCCTTCGCTGCCGTCGGGCAGCACTTCGCCGGTGGCCGGGTCGATGATCTCGGGATAGAAATGGTCTTCCCAGATGACCGGGCCGTCCTTGCTTTCGATGCACTCGCTGGCCACGCCCGGGCCCATCACTTCGGACAGGCCGTAGATGTCGACGGCGTCGATGCCGGCGCCGGCCTCGATCTCCTTGCGCATGGCCTCGGTCCAGGGCTCGGCGCCAAAGATGCCGACCTTCAGCGACGAGGCCTTGGCATCCAGCCCCTGGCGGGCGAACTCCTCGATCAGCACCTGCATATAGCTGGGCGTGACCATGATGATGTCGGGCTTGAAGTCGGTGATGAGCTGCACCTGCTTCTCGGTCTGGCCGCCGCTCATCGGGATGACGGTGCAGCCCAGGCGCTCGGCGCCGTAGTGCGCGCCCAGGCCGCCGGTGAAGAGGCCGTAGCCGTAGGCCACGTGCACCAGGTCGCCCGCGCGACCACCCGCGGCGCGGATGGAGCGCGCGACGAGGTTGGCCCAGTTGTCGATGTCCTTCAGCGTGTAGCCAACCACCGTGGGCTTGCCCGTGGTACCGGATGACGCGTGGATGCGTGCCAGCTTCTCGCGCGGCATCGCGAACAGGCCGAAGGGGTATTGGGCGCGCAGGTCGTGCTTGGTCGTGAAGGGGAATTTGGCCAGGTCGGCCAGCGTCTTCAGGTCGGACGGATGCACGCCGGCTTCGCTGAACTTGGCCTTGTAGTGCGGCACGTTGTCGTAGGCGTGCTGCAGGCTCCAGCGCAGGCGGTCAAGTTGCAGCGCGGCCAGTTCGTCGCGGCTGGCGGTCTCGATGGCTTCGAGCTCACCGGGGCGTGGGCTTTTGACAGTCATGCTTCGAACACCTTTCTGTCGCCCAGCCGGTAGGAGCGGCCACGGAACATGGCGATCAGGTCGCCGTTCTGGTTCTTCACTGCAATGTCGTACAGGCCGGTGCGACCCGCCAGCGAGGTTTCCTCGGCCGTGGCGGTCAGCACGTCGCCGAGCTTGGCCGACTTCAGGATGTCGATGCCGAAACCCGACGCCACCGTCAGCGCATTGCGGGCGTTGCAGGCGAAAGCGAAGGCCGAATCCGCCAACGTCGCGATCAGGCCGCCATGGCAGATGGCAAAGCCGTTCAGCATGTCGGCGCGCACCGTCATCGTGGCGACGGCGCGGCCCGCCGCGACCTCGGTGATCTGCATGCCCAGCATCTTGCTCGCCGCATCGTCGGCCAGCATGACGTCACGCACTTTCTCGGCAACGGCTTGCGCATCCATCAGCGATCCTTGAACTCGGGCTTGCGCTTGTCCATGAAGGCCGCCACGCCTTCCTGGTAGTCGTAGGCAAAGCCGAGCTGGCTCTGCAGCGTGGCTTCGCGCTTGAGCGCCGGCTCGAAGTCGAGCTTCAGCGCCTCGTCCAGCGCCCGGCGCGTCTCGACCAGCGCACGGGTCGGCATGCCGGCCAGCTTCTGCGCGGTGGCCATGGCCGTGTCCGGCAACTCGGCATCGGGCACGACGCGCGAGATCAGGCCAAAGCGCTCGGCATCCACGGCCTTCAGCTTGTCGCCCAGCAGGGCCAGCTCCAGCGCCTTGGCACGGCCGACAAGGCGCGGCAGCAGCCAGGTGCCGCCGCAGTCCGGCAGCAGGCCGATCTTGGCAAACGCCTGGATGAAGCTGGCACTCTCGCCGGCCAGCACCAGGTCGCAGCCGAAGGCCATGTTGGCGCCGGCGCCGGCCGCCACGCCGTTGACGGCGGCAACCACCGGCACCGGCATGCTGCGCAGCCGCAGCGCCAGCGGGATGTAGTAGTGGTCCAGCATGTGGCCGATGTCCTTCGGAGCCGCACCGGCCTCGCGGCTGGGCGCCACATGCGGGTCGGCCAGGTCCTGGCCGGCGCTGAAGGCGCGGCCGGCGCCCGTGATCAGCACGCAGCGCGTGCCGCCATCCTCGGCCACCGCTTCCAGCGCCTGGCGGAGCTGGCCCAGCATGGCGGCCGTGAACGCATTCAGCGCCTCGGGGCGGTTCAGGCGCAGCAGGCGCACGGCGCCATGCTGTTCAATCTGGATCAGGTGTTCGGACATGGAATTTCTCTACCGACCGGTCGGTTAATCGTAGAAGCGAGCTTGATCCGGATCAAGTCATGCGCGGGAAAACCCTAGTCTTTGATGATTTCGACGTCATCGGCCAGGGCTGCCACCAGGCCCGGCCGCGGCGGCGCGAAGCCGGGCGCGGTGCAGGCCGCGGCCCCGGCGGCCAGGGCCCAGCGCAGATGCACCTCGGCCGGCGCGCCGGCGTCTCGCATCAGGCTGTCCAGCAGGCCCGCGAGGGCGGTGTCGCCGGCACCCACGGTGTCGACCACGTCCACCCGCGGTGGCAGGCCGGTGGCTTCCTCCACCCCGTGATACAGCGTCGCCCCCTCCCCGCCGCGCGTCAGCAGCAGCCAGGCGCCGGGGTTCCAGGCGGCGATCTGGGCCAGGCCGGAGCGGTGGTCGGGCAGGCGAAACAGGCCGCGCAAGTCCTCGTCGGACACCTTGATGACGTCGGCCAGCCGGCACATCTGCTCCAGCGTGTCGTCATAGCTGGCGTCCATGGGCGGCGCGCGGAAGTTGGGGTCATAGCTGATCAGCCGCCCTTCGGCCTTCAGGGCTTCCGCCAGCGACAGCAGCCGCCCCGCCAGCGGCTGGCGCACCAGGCCCAGGCTGCCGAAATGGGCCCAGCGCAGCGAGCGCGTCCAGCCCATGGGCAGGCCCTCGGGGCGGAAATGAAGATCCGCGCTGTCCTGGCCGATGAAGAAGTAGCGCGGCGGATCGACCTCGTGCACGACCGCCAGCAGCGGCGGCCGCGGCAGTTGCTGGATGAAGCGCATGTCGAGATTGGCTTCCTGGCTGCACTGCCAGATCTCGGCGCCAAAGGGGTCCTGGCTGATGGCGCCGGCAAAGGCGCTCAACTGGCCCAGGGCCGACATCGCCACCGCCACATTCCAGGGCGAACCGCCACAGGCGCTGCGCCAGCGGTCCGGGCCCGTGCGGATCAAATCGGTCAGGGCCTCGCCAAAGGCGACGAAATGCGGCAGGTCGGGATGCATCACGGCGCTCATATGTTGATTCAACCGGGCCGCACGAGCGCTGGCAAGCCCCAGGGGGAAGAAGCGTCCCGACTGCTTAGGATGGACAAAACAGCCGAGGAGGTTCCATGAAGCTTCGTACCCGCATGATGATGCTGTGCGCCGTCACGCTGCTGGGCATGCTGATCCTCGCCGGCGTGGCCCTGTCGACGCTGCGCAGCTCGATGATGGCCGACCGCGTGGCGCAGCTGTCCACGCTGGTGACGCTGGCCCATGCGGCGGCCGAGAAGGGCCATGCGCTGGAGCAGGCCGGCAAGATGAGCCGGGAAGATGCGCAGGCCGAGGTCAAGCGCGCCATCGCCAGTTTCCACCGCGACGATCTCTACTTCTTCGTGCGCGGCTACACGGACGACGTCAACCTCGTGCATCCCAACCCCAAGCGCGTCGGCATCGTCGACGCCAAGGGCGGCAAGGAGGCTGGCGAGCGCTACCGCGCCGCCCTGCAGGGCAAGACCATCGGCACCGTCGTCGCCCAGGGCACGCGCCCGGGCAGCAAGGACGAGGTCGAGAAGCTCTACGCCGTCATCAAGTTCGCCCCCTGGGACTGGACCATCGGCTTCGGCGACTACATCGACGACATCGAGCAATCCTTCTGGCGCAATACCGCCATCCTGCTGGCCATCGCCGCGGTGCTGATGGCCATCGTGGCCGGCCTGGTCTGGACGACGGTGACGCAGCTGTTTCGCCAACTGGGCGGTGAGCCCCAGTACGCGGCCGAAGTGGTGGGCCGCATCGCCGAGGGCAACCTGGGCACCGAGGTGAACGTGCGGCCGGGCGACCAAGCCAGCGTGCTGCACGCCATCCGCGCCATGCGCGACAACCTGGCCTCGCTCGTCGGCCAGGTTCGCCAGGCCAGCGACTCCATCAGCACCGCGTCGGCGCAGATCGCCGCCGGCAACGGCGACCTGTCTGCCCGCACCGAGGCCCAGGCCGCATCGCTGGAGGAAACCGCCGCATCCATGGAGGAGCTGACCTCGACGGTGCAGCAGAACGCCCAGAACGCCGCCCAGGCCGATCAGCTGGCGCGCGGCACGTCCGAGGTGGCCCGCAAGGGTGGCGCCGTCGTCGAGCAGGTGGTGGGCACCATGGGCAGCATCGAGGCCTCGTCGCGCAAGATCGTCGACATCATCGGCACCATCGACGGCATCGCCTTCCAGACCAACATCCTGGCCCTGAACGCCGCAGTGGAAGCCGCACGGGCCGGCGAGCAGGGCCGCGGCTTTGCCGTCGTGGCCGCCGAGGTGCGCTCCCTCGCCCAGCGCAGCGCCGCGGCGGCGCGGGAAATCAAGGGCCTGATCGACGACTCCGTCGCCAAGGTCAGCACCGGTTCCGCCCAGGTCGAGCAGGCCGGCATCACGATCCGCGAGGTGGTCAGCAGCGTGCAGCGCGTCAGCACCATGATCGGCGAGATCAGCACCGCCAGCAGCGAACAGGGCGCCGGCATCGCCCAGGTCAACCTGACCGTTGCGGAGATGGACCGCAGCACGCAGCAGAACTCGGCGCTGGTGGAAGAAGCGCTGGCGGCGGCGGAATCGCTGCGCCAGCAGGCGGAAAGCCTGTCCAAAACGGTCAGCCGCTTCCGGCTCTGAGCCCTTGCATGCCTGGGGGTGCTCATAACGGGCCAAAATCCGCCCATGAATGTGCGTGAAGCCCCCCTCGTCTTCAGCCCGCCGCTGGCGCGGCTGAAGGCGCCGCATCCGCGGGCGGAGGGGCCGCTGGTGGACACGCTGGGCCGGCCCCTGCGCGATCTGCGCATCTCGGTGACCGACCGCTGCAATTTCCGCTGCAGCTACTGCATGCCCAAGCAGGTCTTCGACAAGCACCACGAATTCCTGCCCCATGCCCAGCTGCTCAGTTTTGAAGAGATCGAGCGCCTGGCGCGGGCCTTCGTCGGCCTGGGCGTCGAGAAGCTGCGCATCACCGGCGGCGAGCCGACGCTGCGCCGCGGGCTGGAAACCCTCATCGCCATGCTGGCCGAGCTGCGCACGCCCGATGGCCGCGAACTGGACCTGACGCTGACGACCAACGGCTCGACGCTGGTGAAGAAGGCGGCCACGCTGAAGGCCGCCGGGCTGAAGCGCCTGACGGTCAGCCTGGACGGCCTGGATGATGCCGTCTTCCAGCGCATGAACGACGTCGGCTTCCCGGTGGCGGATGTGCTGGACGGCATCCACGCCGCGCAGGCGGCGGGCCTGGGGCCGATCAAGGTCAATATGGTGGTGCAGCGCGGCGTCAACGACGACCAGATCCTGCCGATGGCCCGCCACTTCAAGGGCACGGGTGTCGTGCTCCGCTTTATCGAATACATGGATGTCGGCGCCACCAACGGCTGGCGCATGGACCAGGTGCTGCCGAGCAGCGAGGTGCAGCGCCGCATCGCCGCGGAGTTGCCGCTGACGCCGCTGTCGCACAGCGCAGCGGGCGAGACCGCCGAGCGCTGGGCCTATGCCGACGGCAGCGGCGAAGTCGGTTTCATCTCCTCGGTCACCCAGGCCTTCTGCGGCGACTGCAACCGCGCGCGGCTGTCGACCGAGGGGCGGCTCTACACCTGCCTGTTTGCCCACCGCGGGCATGATTTGCGCGGCCTGCTGCGCGGGGCCGAGCCGGTCGACGACGGCCAGCTCGCCAGCGCCGTCGCCGGCGTGTGGACGGGGCGCACGGACCGCTACTCACAGCTGCGCGGCAGCGGCCAGACCACGCCGACTGACGAGCGTCGCGTCGAAATGCACTACATCGGTGGCTGAGCTTCACGCCCTGGTGCTGGCTGGCGGCCGCGGCAGCCGCATGGGGGGCTTGGACAAAGGCTTGCAGATGCTGGACGGCCGGCCTCTCGTGGCCCACGTCCTCGAACGCCTGGCCCCGCAGGCCAGCGTCCTGCGCATCAGTGCCAACCGCAATCTCGACACCTATGCCGCCCTCGGCCACGAGGTGCTGGCCGACCCGCCCGGCCTCGAGTTCGCCGGTCCGCTGGCCGGCATGCTGGCCGGCCTCGACGCCATCCCCGACGACGCCTGGCTGCTGACCTCCCCCTGCGACTGCCCTCGCCTGCCCCTGGACCTGGCCCAGCGCCTGCTCGCCGCGGCCGAGCCCCACGGCCTCGCCTTCGCCCGCGCCGCGCGCGAGCACCCCACCCACGCGCTGCTGCATGCCCGCCTGCGCGAACCGTTGAGGGCCCATCTGGCCGCCGCCGGTCGGGCCGTGCTCGGCTGGATGCGCAGCCAACCCCACGGCGTCGCACACTTCGGCGACGAGACCGCCTTCGCCAACCTGAACCACCTCGCCGATCTGCATGATTAATGACACTGGCCCCCACGCTCGCGATGCGAGCTGCCCCCCGGGGGGGCGCGCCGGCGGCTACGGGCGGCCGGGCGCCGCCCATATCCGTCCCATGCTCGAGCCCGACCTGCTCGCCTACAAGGCGCTGCGCGACGCGATGCTGGCCGGCCACCCCGAAGCCTTCACGTCGGATGCCGAGACCGAGGGCCAACGCGACCTGTCGAGCTACCGCAACCGCCTGTCCGGTGGCAGCAACGGCGAAACCCTGTTCACCTTGGTGGCCCTGGACGACGCCCGCCTCGTCGGCGCCCTCACCTGCGAGCGCTCGCCGCGCCTGAAGGTGCAGCACATCGCCCACCTGATCGGCATGATGGTGGCTGACACGCATCGCGGCCGCGGCATCGGGCGAACCTTGCTTGTCGCGGCCATCGCCAAGCTCAAGGCCACGCCCGGCCTGGCCCAGGTCACGCTGAGCGTGACGTCCACCAACCGCGGTGCCATCGGCCTCTACGAGAGTCAGGGCTTCGTGCGGTACGGATGTTTGGCGGACGCGATACGCCTGCCCGACGGGCGCAGGCTGGCCAAGGACTTGATGGTTTTACGGCTCGACTAGCTCGAACTGCACCACCAGCGCGTCCTGCACCGCCAGCAGCCCGCCCAGCACCGTGAAGGGCTGGATGCCGAAGTCGCTCTGGCGGATGACGACCTCACCACGCGCCCGTTTGGCCGCCACCTCGGCCACAAACCACTGCCGCCGCGTGACGCCATGCAGCGTGATCTCGACCTCGACGGCGCGCCGGCTGCCCTCGCCCAGTTGCTGCAGCGTGCGCACGACGACCTCGGGCCGAGCCGCGCCGTCCAGCGCCTTCAGCAGATTGGCCCGAGTGCCGGCCCGGGCCTCGTCGTCCACGGCGCTCGAGAACGCCGTGCCGAGGGCCGCGCGCAGGGCGGGCGGGTCGATGTCCAGCGCATCGAGCCGGAAACTCAGCACCGGGCCGGCCGCCGGCCAGTCCACACGCAGATCCGCGGCGCCCAGCACATGGTTGTGCCCGAGCCGCGCCGCCGTGCCGCCCCGAAAAACCAGGATGCGCAGCGCGCTGCCAGCCGCAGCCGCAGCCTCGGACCGCGCGGCTGGAGGCGGAGCGCTGGCGCAACTGGCCAGGCCGGCAAGTGCCAAGGCCAGCAACAGGCGTCGGCCAGACGTCGTAAGCACGCTCAATTCGGGGGTTTCCTGGAGTGTTTTGTCAACCTGGGCACAGCGCCCGGGCGCCATGCTGGACTAGCATAGCCACCATCCTCCTCAACGGAGCCCCCACATGGCCAGTCTGTTCCGCCCCGCCCTCGACCTGATGGCGCAGTACGCCGCCTACCACCGTGACCGTCGCAACATCGCGACCCACTTCGTCGGCATTCCCCTCATCGTCTTCGCCATCAGCGTGCTGCTGGCGCGCGCCGAGTTCAACGTGGGCAACGCGCCCATGAACGCCGCCATCGTGCTCTGGGCCATCAGCGCGCTCTGGTACCTCACCCGCGGCAACCTCGTGCTCGGCGCCGCGACGGCCATCGTCAACGGCGTGCTGACGGCGCTGGCCATGACGGCCGCCCAGGGCTCGACGGCGAGCTGGCTGCTCATCGGCGTCGGCAGTTTCGTCGTCGGCTGGGTCTTCCAGTTCATCGGCCACTACTACGAAGGCAAGAAGCCCGCCTTTGTCGATGATCTCGTCGGCCTGCTCGTCGGCCCGATGTTCGTCGTCGGCGAGGGCATGTTCATGCTCGGCTGGGGCCGCCCGCTGCTGGCCGAGATCGAACGCCGCGTCGGTCCCACCCACCTGCGCGACCTCGCCCACCCCGTTTAGTGAGCCCCTCGTCCAAGGACTACCTTGGCCGGTCCCCCGAGGGGACGGCGATGCATGCGGCATCGAGCCGCACGCACATCGCCAACGGCGGGCCGGCTTGGGAGCGGCCCGGCGCTCGGCCCGCAAAACCCACTCGCGGCGCGTTGACGCGATGACCGGCGTTCTTGTCATGGGCGCCGGCTCCGTCGGTTGCTTTGTCGGCGGCCTGACCCAGCTGGCCGGCGTGCCGGTGCACTTCGTCGGTCGCCCGCGCGTGCTGGCCAATCTGCGCAAGCAGGGCCTGCGCCTGACCGACCAGGACGGCATGGACCGTCACATCCGGCCGCTGGACCTGCGCCTGCACGAGGAGCCACCGACCGGCCTCAAGCCCGACCTGGTGCTGCTGTGCGTGAAGTCCGGCGCCACCGTCGAAGCCGCCACGGCGCTGGGCCTGACGCTGCCGCTGGGCACCCCCGTCGTCAGCCTGCAGAACGGCATCGCCAACGCCGACGCGGCCCGCCAGGCCGCACCGCAACTGCACTGGCATGCGGGCATGGTGCCCTACAACATCGCCGAGATTGCCCCCGGCCGCTACCACCGCGGCACCGGCGGCGCGCTCGCGGCGGAAGGGTCTTCGGAAGACCTGGCCCTGGCGGCCTGGCAGACCGCGCTGGCACGCGTGGGCATGCAGCTGGATCTGTACGCCGACCTCGCGCCGGTGCAATGGGGCAAGCTGCTGCTGAATCTGAACAACCCGGTCAACGCGCTGTCCGGCCAACCGCTGCGCGATGAGCTGCTGCAGCGCGGCTACCGGCGCGCGCTGGCGGCGCTGCAGGAAGAAGCGCTGAACCTGCTCGAGGCCGGCCACCGTCCCGTCGCCCAGCTCACGCCGCTGCCACCGCGCCGGCTGCTGATGCTGCTGCGCATGCCGACCTTTGTCTTCCGCCTCGCCGCCGCGCGCATGCTGCGCATCGACGCCAAGGCCCGCTCCAGCATGGCCGACGACCTGACCCAGGGCCGCACGACCGAGATCGACGCCCTCTGCGGCGAAGTGGTTCGCCTGGCCCGCGCCCAGGGCCGCGGTGCGCCGCTCAACCAGCGCATGCAAGGCCTGGTGAACGACTGGCCGCGGCGCCGGCACCCCTACTCGCCGACCGAATTGCTGCGCGCCCTCGGCTTGTCCTGAATTGATCCATCTCCGTCTGCCAGTGCGTGGCGACGGATGCATGATGGCGGAACACTGGAGGCCTCAACAACACCACGAGGCCCCGCATGACCACCGCCCTCATCGTCATCGACGTGCAGCACTCCTTCACCCAGCGTCCCAGCTTCGAGACCGACGGCCTGCCTGCTTATCTCGCCGCGCAGAACCGCCTCATCGAGGGCTTTGAAGCCGCGGGCCTGCCCATCGTGCGCGTCTTCCATGTGCAGCCCGACGCGACCGGCGCCGACCCCTTCAGCCTGGAGAGTGGCCATGTGCGCCCGCTGGCAGGTCTGCGTGACTTCAAGGCCGACCTGACCGTCCACAAGACCCGCCACAGCGCCCTGGTCGCCAGCGGCCTGGACGTCTGGCTGACCAGCCACGGCATCCGCCAGCTCGTCATCAGCGGCATCCGCACCGAGCAATGCTGCGAGACCACGACGCGCCACGCGTCGGACCTCGGCTGGGATGTCATCTACGTGCCCGAGGCGACACTCACCTTCACGATGCAGCACCCCGACGGCTCGCCCCTGACGCCCGCCCAGCTCCGCGCCCGCACGGCCGCCGTGCTGGACGGCCGCTTCGCCCGCGTGATGGATGCCGAAGCCGCGCTGCAGGCCGTCACCGACAAGGAAGCTGCGATTGCCTGAACCTCTACCGGTGCTGTTCGTCCTGCAGGACGACAGCCTCGTCCTCGACTGGGCCRGCCCAGCCGAGGCCCTGCGCCTGGCCAGCCTGGAGATCGTCGCGCTGCAACTGGACGTCGCACCCTTTGCGCTGCGCTTCGCCGGCACGCGCAGCGACTCCATCGGTTCGGTCGGCATCCAGCTGCAGGCCCTCGAGCCGCTGCCGGACGGCCTGCCCGACGGCAGCTGGATCGTGCTGGTGGGCCGCACCTCGGCGGCCGAGGCGAAGTCGCAGGCCTCACGGCGCGAGTTGATCGCCTGGCTGTCCCGTCTCGCGCCGGGCCGGCCGGGCCTGCGCCTGGTCACCGTCTGCTCCGGCGCCCTGCTCGCCGCCCGGGCTGGCCTGCTCGACGGCCGCCGCGCCACCACCCACCATCAGCACCTGGACGACCTGGCCCGCCTCGCGCCCAGCTGCACCGTGCAGCAGGACCGCGTCTTCGTGCAGGACGGCGAGGTTTTCACCAGCGCCGGCGTGACGGCCGGCATCGACCTGGCCCTGCACCTGATCGCCGCGCATGCCGGCGAGCTGGTGGCAGCCCGTGTCGCCGAGCAGATGGCCGTGGCACTGAGGCGCGGCCCGGCCGACCCCGAGCTGTCGCCGCTGCTGGCGCACCGCCAGCACCTGAACGCGCGCCTGCACCGCGTGCAGGATGCGCTGAGCGTCGCCCCCGCCGAGGACTGGCCGCTGGAGCGCATGGCCGACCTCGCCGCGACGACGCCGCGCACGCTGAGCCGCCTGTTMGCCCAGCATGCCGGCACCAGCCCCCAGGCCTATCTGCGCGGCGTGCGCCTGGCGGTGGCCAAGCGCTCGCTGGAGGCCGGCGCCAGCGTGGCCGCGGCCAGCGAGACCGCGGGCTTCAACTCCGAACTGCAGCTGCGCCGCGCCTGGACCGCGGTGGGCTGGCCCGGCACGCCGTCCGGCGCTCGGCGCTAACGCCGGTTCTGCGGTCCCGGTTCGTCCCTCGGAATTGCAGTTCATCCGGCCGCGCCGGCAATCCATCGCCTGGTGCTCGCGGTGCCCAGGGTCCCTGACGAAACTGCAATCACTGACACAGCCAACCCCTCACTGGAGCCCACCATGAACACCGCAGCCAAGACCTTCATCGTCGCCATCGCTTCCGTCGCCGCCGCAGCCGCCACCGGCGTGGGCCTGGCCAACCGCACGGCAGCACCGGCCACCGAGATCGTGAAGCTGGAGCGCGTGGTCATCGTGGGCAAGCGTGCGGACACGGCGGTCATCGCCCAGCTGCCGCGCGTCGTCATCGAAGGCCGCCGCGACACCACGACGGTCGCCGCCGCCCAGGCGCCGGTCTTTATCGTCTGAGCGTCGCGCTGCCGTCAGTCACCCCACCCGCCGCTGGCGGGTTTTCTTTTGCCAACAACACAGGGAGATCGTTGAATGCATCAATCAAGAACATGGCTGTGGAGCCTGGCCCTGGCCTTGCCGCTGACGGCGCAGGCCCAGGTCGACCTGAAGCTGGACCGCGGCATGACGGGGCCGCGTGCCCAGGTGCTGGTGCTGGGCACGGTGCACCTGAGCGAACTGCCGGACGGTTTTGATCCGGTCCGGCTGCAGGGCGTGATGGACAGGCTGGCCGCCTTCAAACCCGACCTCATCACCATCGAGGCGATGACGGGCGAGGAGTGCGATCTCGCCGCACGCCACCCCACGCGCTACGGCAGCGACTACTGCCCCAGCACCGAGGTGGCCCGCAAGTCCACCGGGCTGGAGGTGCCGGCTGCCATCGCCGAAGCCGAGAAACTGCTGGCGGACTGGCCCGCTGCACCCACGGCCGCGCAACGAAGGTACCTGGCTTCGCGCCTGCTGGCGGCCAACGATCGCGCCTCGGCCTATGCCCAGTGGTTGCAACTGCCCGAGGCAGAACGCAAGGCCGGCGACGGCCTGGACGCCGCGCTGGTGGCGTTGCTGGCGCAGATCGCCACGCGCCGCAACGAGAACTACATGATCGCCTCGCGCCTGGCCGCCAAGCTGGGCCTGCCGCGCGTCTACGCCACCGACAACCACACCGGCGACAACGTCAGGGTCAAGGACGAGGAAGCCTTCGGCCGCGAAGTGCAGGCCGCCTGGAAGACTGGCACGGCGGGACTGGACGAACTCGAGAAGCAGACGGCCACGCTCAAGCAGGCCGCCGACCTGCTGCCGCTCTACCGCCATGTGAACGCGCCCGGCTACCAGCAGGCGATGGCGGACGTGAACGTCAAGGCAACGCTGCAGGCCAAGGCCAAGGACGGCTACCCGCAGATGTGGGTGGCCGGCTGGGAGGTCCGCAATCTGCGCATGGTCGCCAATATCCGCGAGACCTTCCGTGAGCGGCCCGGCGCGCGCGTGCTGTCCATCGTGGGCGCCTCCCACAAGTCCTGGTTCGACCACTGGCTGGGCCAGATGCAGGGCGTAGACATCGTCGACACCACCGCGATGCTCAAGTGAGAGCCTGGTCGCAACAGGCGTACAGCGCCTGCACGAGGACGGCCGCGTTCGGCCCGCCGACGACACCCGGCGCCATGCGGTTCATCATGTAGGCGAGGCAGAGGCGCCGCTCCACGTCCACCAGCACCAGCGACCCGCCCCAGCCGCCCCAGAAGCAGATGCGCTGCTCGGGGATGAAGGGCAGCGTGGCCGGCTCGGGCAGACCATAGCCAATGCCCATGCACAGCGGCACGCCGAGCACGAGGTCAATGCCGCGCGCCTGCACGTCGAAGATGCGATCCACCGTTTGCGGCTTGAGCCAGCGCCGACCCGCAAGCAGGCCCTCGCAGGCGACGATGGACTGCAAGCGCGCCACCGAGCGCGCGTTGCCATGGCCGTTGGCGGCGCCGATGTCGGCACGGCGCCAGTCCTCGCGGTGGCTGTAGGCCGCATCGGGCGCGGGGTTGCCCAGGGTGCGCAGCATCGGGCTGTCGGGCGGGATGRCCGAGAAGTCGACCGGCGCCGGCGGTGGCGGCACGACGCGGGCCACACGGGCATCGTGTTCGGGCGGCAGGCCGATATGAAAGTCCGCGCCCAGCGGCCCGGCCAGCTCGCTGGCCAGGAAGGCGCCGGTCTTCTGACCCGTGATGCGGCGGATCAACTCGCCGACGAGATGGCCGTAGTTCAGTGCGTGATAGCCCGAGGCGCTGCCCGGCGTCCACCAGGGCGACTGCGCCGCCAGCAAGGCCGTGCTGCGCTCCCAGTCGCACAGGTCGCCCATGCCCATGGGCTGCTCCCAGCCGCTGACACCCGAGGTGTGGCCCAGCACGTCGCGCACCAGGATGCCGCTCTTGCCGTTGGCCGCGAACTCGGGCCAGTAGGCGGCCACCGGCGCGTCCAGGTCCAGCTCGCCGCGGTCGGCCAGCAGCAGCGCGCACAGCGAGGTCATGGTCTTGGTGGTGGACCAGACATGGGTCAGCGTGTTGCGGTCCCAAGGCTTGCTGCGCGCCTCGTCGCACCAGCCGCCCCAGTGGTCGAGCACGAGTTCGCCCTCGACGGTCAGGGCCAGCGAAGCACCCAGGTCGTCGCCGCGCTCGAACAGCGCGTCGAAGGCATGGGCGAGCGGTTCCCACTGCGGCTGGTGGTGGCCGAGCAGATGCTTCATGGTGTTCTCCTCCTCGCGATTCAGAAGTCGTAGCTGGCGCCGAGGGCGAACTGGCGCGGCGGCGTGTAGGTGACCTGGCGGGCCGCGCCCAGCAGCGGTGAGGCGATGCTCATGCTGGTGTAGGCCGTCGTGTCGGCCACGTTGCGCACATTCGCCCAGAGCTTCCAGCGGCCGGCGGCCGGGCGCAGCGTGGCGCTCAGGTTGAGCAGGCCGTAGGCGCCCTGCATGGCATCCGGCGTGTTGAACTCGGTGAAGTAGAAGCGGCCACGCCAGCTGTAATCGGCCCGCAGCGTGGTGCGCATCTCGCCCAGGCTGCCGGCCCATTCGGCGCCGAGGGTGAGTTGCTGCTTGGAGGCCTGGGCCAGCTGGCGGCCGCGCACATTGACCGGCGTTGTCGGCGCATTGCGCAGGTCGACGTTGGTGAAGTCCGTGTACTTGGGATCCATCAGGCCGAGGCCGATGGACAGCGTCAGCGGCGCGACGGGCTTGACCGCGGCCTCGATCTCGGCGCCATCGATGCGCGCGGCCGACGCATTGGCGAGCAGCGTCGTGGCCTGGCCGACCTGGGACACCTGCATGTCCTTGTAGCGGCTGCTGAAGACGGCCGCGCTGAACACGCCGCGGCGATCCAGGAACTCGGTCTTGAAGCCCAGCTCGATGCTGCTGACCTTCTCGGGCTTGACGAGATCGGGCTGCAGCGCGCCGAGGTTGACCGCGCCCGACTTGAAGCCATGGGCCCAGCGCACATAGGCCAGCGTGCCAGTGGCGGGCTTGTACTCGACGCCGACGCTGCCCGGCGTGCTCGTCCAGCCGTCGCCCGGGTGGCCGGTGCCGGCCAGGCCGAAGGCGGCGATGTTCTGGTACTCGTCGACGCGCTTGCTGTCGTGGTTGACGCGTAGGCCGGCCAGCAGCGACCACTGCGGGTTCAGCGTGTAGCGCAGGTCGGCATAGGCGGCGCTCGAGCGCGTGTGCACGGTGCCGCCGAGCAGGAAGCCGACGCCACCGGGCAGGGGCACGGTCATGGGCGCGCCCGGCACGATGAAGCCCAGCGGCACCTGGGTCAGGATGCTGACGTCCTGGCGCTGGTCGAACTGCAGGGCCGTGACGCCAACCAGCCATTGCAGGGGACTGGCTTCGTCGGAGGCGAGGTGAATGTCCAGGCTCTTGTCGGTGCTACCGGTTGCGAAGCCCGAGGTCGTGACCGCCGCCTCGGTGGTGTCGCTGTCCCACAGCCGGTCCACCTTGCTGCGGCGCCAGTTCAGGCTGGCGCTCAGCGTGTTGCCTCCGAGGGGCAGCTCCAGCAGCGCCTGGGCCGTGTTGACCTCGACGCGGTTGCTCGAGCCCTGGCTCTTGACGAGGCGCGGGTCGCTGCTCTGCGTGACGCCATAGAGCAGCACCGGGATGGACACGGGGTCGGGCAGTACCGGCACGCTCATGCCGGCATCGCGCTCGCGGTAGTGGCCGGCCACGAAGCGCAGCGTGCCGCTGCCGCCCAGGCCCGATTGCAGCTGAGCGCGGAAAGCGCGGCTGGACTGGTCGTCCAGGCGCCGCGGCCCCTCGGCCAGCGGGTTGCGGGTGTAGCCGTCGGCTTCCTTGACCTGGTAGGACAGCCGGCCCTCCAAGCCTTGTGTCAGCGGCCCGGAGACGAAGCCCTCGCTCTCGCGCCGCCTGTCGCTGCCCAGCAGCAGGCCCAGGCGCGCCTGGAAGCTGCTGGTCGGCAGCGCCGAGATGACGTTGACGGCGCCGCCGGTGGCATTGCGGCCATAGAGGGCGCCCTGCGGCCCGCGCAGGATCTCGACGCGCTGGGTGTCGAACAGGGCCATGTTGGAGCTGGTCTGGTCGGACACATAGGCACCGTCCTGGTAGAGGGCCACGCCGGGGTCGCCGCCCGCCAGGATGAAGACATTGCCGATGCCGCGCACAAAGATCTGGCTGGCACCCTGCCCATTGGTGAACGAGGTGTTGGGGCTGAGCATGACGAGGTCGGCCAGCCCGGTGTCGCCGCGCTCGGCGAGGCGGGCGCCGTTCAAGGCGGTGATGGCCGCGGGCGTGGTGTCCAGCACCGTCACGCGGCGCTCGGCGGTAATGACGACGCGTTCGATCTGGGTGGTCTCGGGTGCGGTTTGGGCGGCGGCCAAGGTGGACGCCACGGCCAGCGCGATGGGGCTGAGTCTCATGCTCTGTCTCCGGTCGCCGCGTCTGGGTGGCGGCGTGGGAGCATGGTCGCGAGCCCGGCTTCAGCAGGCTATGGCGAATCGGCAGCCGGACGTGCCGAATCGGAACCTCAGCGGAACTTCTCAGTTTTTGAGCGTCTGGCTCGGCGACTCGCCAAAGCGCTCGCGGTAGCGTGCGGCAAAGCTGCCGAGTTGCCAGAAGCCCCATTGCGCGGCGACCGAGGTCACCGTGACGCCGGGGGCCGCCGAGTGCAGCTCCTCGCGCACGCGGTCCAGCCGGTACTGCTGCAGATAGCGCTGCGGCGACAGGCCGAAGTGGCGCTCGAAACCGCTGGCCAGGGCGCGCACGCCGACGCCGGCGGCCCGGGCGATGTCGGCCACCGAGGGCACCTCGGCCGCATGGGCGTGGATGTAGTCGCGGGCGCGCCGCGTGGAGGCTGGCAGCGCGGCCGGCGCGTCCAGGCCGCGGGTGTAGTTGTTGGGCCAGGCCAGCAGCAGCTCGAACAGGGCCGCGTCGCGCAGGCCGTCCTCCAGTCGCGCGGCGGCCGCGTGCGGGTAGGCCGGCGTGGCGGCCAGATGCCCCAGCACGCGCAGCAGCGCCGCTACAGGGGCGCCGCCGGCCTGGGCGCGGTCCTCGAAGCGCAGCGCATGGGCCATGTCCGAGCCCAGCAGCGCGCGGCAGGCACTGCCCATGTCGGCGTCGGCCACGCGCAGGTTCAGCAGCTCCATGTCGCCCGACATCTCCAGGCCCTGCACCTCGTCGGGCGCGATGACGCCGGCGTCGCCCGCGCCGTACAGGTCGCGCTGGCCGCCGCGCCACACCTCGCCCTGGCGCAGATAGGAGAACACCCAGTGACCGTGCGAATGGGGCATGGCCATGCGCGTGGAGGTGCCGTAGCGAACTTCGCCGAGATGCAGGCGCGCGAACTCGGCGCCGCGCAGCCGCAGAGCCAGGTTGTTTTCGTTGCCAACGCGCAGCGCATGAGGGCCGTAAAGGCCGCTGAGCACGGCATGGGCTTCGTCAGGGTTGCTCGTCTCGCAGAGAGCCACCAGGCGGGAATTGCCTAAAGCGGCCTCGACCTCGGCGCCCTGCAGCGGGTGCTCGGCACTGACGGTGGCGGCGGTTGGCATGGCCTCGTTGTAGGCCAATTCCGGCGCAACCGCCATCGGTGCACATGCGCGGACGCGACAGTCACCCCCGGGACATGCGCCGGTGCTGAAATAACTTGATCGCGCTCCGAAACCCGCAGAAAAACCGAAGCTTCGTTCAACCTGAAGCTGTCCGTGATCCGCCGGGCGCTGGAGACAATCGCCGGCTGACCACGGACGCCTGCCATGCTCGAACTGCTTTCCGACCCGCAGACCTGGATCGCCCTCGCCACGCTGACCGCGCTGGAGCTGGTGCTGGGCATCGACAACATCATCTTCATCAGCATCCTGGTGGACAAGCTGCCCAAGGAACGCCAGGAAGTGGCGCGCCGCCTGGGCCTGTTCGCGGCGATGTTCATGCGCATCGGCCTGCTGATGGTGCTGGCCTGGATCGTCGGCATGGTGGAGCCGCTGTTCAACCTGCCCTTCCTGGAGCGGGGCATCTCGGGGCGTGACCTCATCCTGATCGGCGGCGGCCTGTTCCTGATCTGGARGAGCACCGGCGAGATCCACGGCTCCCTCGAAGGCGAGGAAGAGGCCCATGGCGGCGGCAAGGCCAAGGCGGCTTTCGGCGCCGTCATCCTGCAGATCATGATCATCGACCTGGTGTTCTCGCTGGACTCCATCATCACGGCCGTCGGCATGGTGGACGACGTGCGCATCATGATCGGCGCCGTCATCGCATCGGTCGGCCTGATGATGCTGTTCGCCGGCCCCATCGGCCGCTTCGTGTCCAACCACCCGACCATCAAGATGCTGGCCCTGAGCTTCCTCGTCGTCGTCGGCGTCGTGCTCGTCGCCGAAGGCTTCGGCCACCATGTGCCCAAGGGCTATATCTACTTCGCGATGGCCTTCTCGCTGGGTGTCGAAATGATGAACATCAAGATGCGCCGCAAGTCGGCCAGCAAGGTCAAGCTGCGCCAGCAGATTCCGGGCAGCTCGGGCGACTAGGTGATGATCGGCGGTCATGGAGAAACTGTTCCGTTTCCCAGCCGCCGTCCACCACGATGCCGGCGTCGCGGCCTGGATGGACGCACACGCCGGTGAGCTGGGCGACATCGCCCGCAAGTGGTTCGACGTCATGCGCGGCTGCGGCGCCGACGTGCGCGAACTGCTGCACGACGGCCACCCCACCGCCTGCGCCGGCGATGCGGCCTTCGGCTATGTCAATGCCTTCACATCCCACGTCAATGTCGGCTTCTTCAAGGGTGCCGAACTGCCGACCCCGCCGGCCTGTTGCAAGGCACCGGCAAGGCCATGCGCCACGTCAAGCTCAAGCCCGGCGAGCCCGTCGACGCAGCGGCCCTGGCCGCATTGATCGCAGCAGCCTGTGCCGACATGCGCCGGCGCTCACTATGACGACACTGCGGCTGGAGCCCTTTGTCGCCTTCGACGACATCCCCTTCAGCCTCGGCGTCGAAGCGCTGCTCGCCCGCCTCGGGCCGCCAGCGCAGCAGTCGCGCAACGCGGCCGAGTTGAACGCCTACGACTACGGCCACAGCGTGCTGCGCTTCCAGCACAACGGCCGGCTGGAAGAGATCACCAAGCGCGCGCCGGTGCTGCAGCTGGACACCGTGGCCATCCCCTTCAGCGCCCTCGCCGGCTTTGTGCTCGCCCAGGACGCCGACGCCTTCGAGCGCGCCGGCTTCCTCGTCAGCCCCGCCTTCGGCATCGCCTTCGTGCCGGGCGAGCCCGATTGGGTCACGGCGCTGGCGCGTCACTGCATCCCGACATGGCGGGCGCTGTAACGCGCTGAGCCTGATTCAGGTGGCCCAGATGCGTGGATCACTGGCCGACAGCGCCCACAGCTGCTCGCGCCACAGGGCCCGCACCCGCCGCAGCGCCACCGTCACGGTCTCGACTTCGTCACCGACGACGCGGGTCAGCAGGACGCTGCCGCGCGGGCCGGCCAGATGGGAGACGCCGCTGCGCGCCACCCCGTCCAGCAGGGCGCGGCTGTGGGTCAGCAGCGCGTCCACATCCCCCAGCGCGCCGGTCTGCGCATAGACCAGCGTGCCCAGCACGCGATGGCCGGCCAGGCCGCAGGGCCCATCGAGCAGGGCTTTGTCCGTCGCATCGAGCCAGCCGCGGTCCAGCCATTGGCCGGCGATCTCCAGGTGCTGCAGCAACCGGCCATGCTCAAAGGGTTGCGACGCGGCGGGCAAGCCCAGGCCCAGCACCTCGGTCGCGAACAGGCTCGCGCCAGGCGCCAGGCTCAACTTCACCTCGTTGCGGGCGAGGCAGCCGGGGTAGGCCAAAGTCTCCTGCGGCAGCCACTCCAGCCGCCCGCCCTCGCCCACCGCGGCCTGCACGACCTGGGCAGCCTCACCCGCGTTGGAGCGGTAGAAGCGCGTCGCGGCCGGCGTCGTGACAAGCAGATGGGCACCGGCCTGCACGTCGATGTGGATGTCGAGGCGATCACCGCCGACGAGACCGCCGGGCGGGTGCACGAGCACCGCATGTGCGATGGCGCTGCCCTCGGGGTAGAGCGTCTTCAGCAGGCGCAGCGGGCCGTCGTGGCGCGCATGCACGCGGGTGGCGCCGCCGCCATCGCGCGCCGCGCTCAGCGTCAGCCGCGCGGGCCAGCGGATGGGATCAGCCGACAAGCAGGCCCTTGGTCTCGATGAAGCGCACCACTTCGTCCAGGCCGTCCCGGGTCTTGAGGTTGGTCATGACCCAGGGCTTCACCGGCCGCATGCGCGCGGTGTCGCTGCGCATGACGTCCAGGTCGGCGCCCACATGCGGCGCGAGGTCGGTCTTGTTGATGACGAAGAGATCGCTCTTGGTGATGCCCGGGCCGCCCTTGCGCGGGATCTTCTCGCCGGCGGCCACGTCGATGACGTAGATGGTCAGGTCGGAGAGCTCGGGGCTGAAGGTGGCCGCGAGGTTGTCGCCGCCGCTCTCGACAAACACGATGTCGGCCTCGGGGAACTTCTCCAGCATGCGGTCCACGGCCTCGAGGTTGATGGAGCAGTCCTCACGGATGGCGGTGTGCGGGCAGCCGCCCGTCTCCACGCCCATGATGCGTTCGGGCGCCAGCGCGCCGGCCACGGTCAGCAGGCGCTGGTCTTCCTTGGTGTAGATGTCGTTGGTGACGACGACCAGGTCCCAGCGCTCGCGCATGGTCTTGCACAGCATCTCGACAAGGGTGGTCTTGCCCGAGCCCACCGGGCCGCCGACGCCGACTCTCAGCGGCGGCAGCTTCTTGGTGCGATTGGGGATGGCGTGCAAGGGAGCTGAAGTCATGAGCGGAACAGTCGTGAGTACTGGGTTTCGTGGCGGGCGCCAAAGACGCCGAGCAGGGGCGCAAAGGCCATGGGCTCGGGCGCGGCCATGGCTGTCGCCACGGCCTGCGGAATGGCTTGCACGAGGCGTGCCAGCAGCCGCTGGCCCGAGGTCTGGCCCAAGGGCACGCAGCGTACGGCAGCCTGCATCAGGTTCTCGGCCCAGCCGAAGGCGATGGCCTGCAGGGCCGGCTCCAGCGCGGCACCCCGCGACGCGGCAGCGGCGCCCATGACGACGGGCCAGCTGGGCGCCGGTTTCAGCGTACGCAGCAGCGGCAGGACGGGTGCGTCCGGCATCAGCCCTTGCATCCAGGCCAGCAGGCTGCGGCCCATCTGGCTGGCCTGTTGCAGGCTCTCGCTGGTCTCGCGGGTCTGCAGCACCCAGGCATTGAGTTCGGCCAGCCGCGCGCCGTCGAGCGCCAGCGTGGCCGCATGGGCCGCGGCCGCGACGGGCAGCTCGGCACGGGCCTGCACGAGTTCGAGCTGGTTCAGCAGCCAGTCACCGACGCTGGCCTCGTCATGCACGACGCCGGCATCGACCACCGCCTCCAGGCCTTCGGAATAGCTGAAGCCGCCGACCGGCAGCGCGGGGCTGGCCAGCCAGAGCAGATGCAGCAGCGCAGGATCAGTGCTTGTGGTCATGGCCGTGGTCATGCCCGCAGCCGGGGCCGTGCACGTGGCCGTCGTCATGCGCCTTGACGGGGATGGCCAGCGGCTTGCGGGCCGGCGCGGGCGCAGCTGCGTGCTCATGCGCATGGCCATGGTCGTGACCATGTGCATCGTGGTCATGCCCATGGTGATGATGACCATGACCGGCGCCTTCGCCGTAAGCCCCACCCTCGGGCTCGAAGGCCGCCTGGGCCTCGGTGACGATCAGATGCTGGCGGCGCAACATGTCGGCCAGCACGGCGTCAGGCTCGAACTGCAACAGCTCGGGCTGCAGCTCCAGCGGCACATGGCGGTTGCCCAGGTGGTAGGCGGCGCGCAGCAGATCGAAGGGCGAGCCATGCTCGGCGCAATGGCGCACCTGCAGTACGGGCTGGGGGGCGGCGATGACGCGCAGCAGGGAACCGTCTTCGCCCACAAGTACATCCCCACCGCGCAGCGCCGTGCCGCGGGGCAGCACCACCGCCACTTCACGACCGGAGCTGTCGGTCGCGCCAAATCGACTCTTGCTGCGGATGTCCCAGTCGAGTTCGAGAGCGGGCGAGCGCTTGAGCAGCACGGCGGCGAGGCCACCGCCTTGAGGGAGGCGTTTGGAGAAGGTGTGCATGATGGGTTTGGAGAGCAGCTGGTTAGTATTGTCGACGCGGTCACCTCAGGAGCAGCAAGCATGGACATCGTTCAACTGGTAGAGGCGCAAGACTCCCTCGGCTTTGTGCTTCCCGACGCCGTGCCGGCGCGCCTGAATCTCGCAGCAGGTGACGCCCTGCTGCTGACCGAGACGCCCACTGGCATCCTGCTTACGCGGGCCGATGCTGCAATGACCGAGCCGCAGCCCGACTCCGTTCCAACACCTTGACTCCCCAATGACCGCGCCCACACTCGAAACCCTCACCATCTMCCTGCAGGACCACATCGCCACCGTCCGCCTGAACCGCCCCGACAAGGCCAATGCGATGAACGCGGCCATGTGGCATGACATCCGCCGCGCTTTCGATTGGGTCGACGCCCAGCCCGAAGCCCGCGTGGCGGTGCTGGAAGGTGAAGGCAGGCACTTCACCGCCGGCATCGACCTGCAGATGATGATGGGCATCGCCCCGCAGATCCAGGACCCCTGCGACGGCCGCATGCGCGAGAGCCTGCGCCGCGTCATCCTGGACATGCAGGACACCCTCACCAGCCTGGAGCGCTGCCGCAAGCCTGTGCTGGCGGCCATCCATGGCGCCTGCGTGGGCGGCGGCATCGACCTGGTCTGCGCCGCCGACATGCGCTATTGCAGCGCCGACGCCTACTTCTCCATCAAGGAGATCGACATCGGCATGGTGGCCGACGTCGGCACGCTGCAGCGCCTGCCCAAGATCGTCGGCTCGCAGGGCCTGGTGCGCGAACTGGCCTACACGGGCCGGCGCGTTGAAGCGGCCGAGGCGCGCGAGATCGGCCTCGTCAACCGCGTGTTCGACAGCCGCGAGGCATTGCAAGCCGGCGTGCGCGAGATCGCCGCGGCGATCGCCTCCAAGTCACCGCTGTCCATCCGTGGCACCAAGGAGCAGCTGAACTACGCGCGTGACCACTCGGTGGCCGATGGCCTCAACTACATCGCGACATGGAACGCGGCGATGTTGATGAGCGAGGACCTGACCACGGCCATGATGGCCGGCAAGGGCACGCCAACCTTCCGCGACTGAGCACCGGGCCAGTTCCTGGTGCTGACTGGCCGCGCTACTCGATCTGGTCGATGGCCCAGTCGAAGGACGGATCACCCACATCGTTGTGCGCGATGTTGAAGTCCTTGCGCTGGATCTGCAGGTCCACATAGCCCCGGCCCTTGTAGCGCGCCTCATAGGCGACCACATCGTTCACGTTGCCGGGCGCGTTGGCGCTCGTCAGGATCAGGTGCACGGGCAGGCGGTTGCTGGCCGTGAAGCGGGCTTGCTCGTCCTGGATGTTCTGGGCCGTCAGCGCCCAGAAGGAGCCGTCGAACAGCAGATAGTTCCTGAAGAAGGGCGTCGCCACGGCTTCATTGCTCAGCATCAGGGAACCCAGCAGCCCGCCATAGGACGTGCCCGTGAAGCTGCGGACCGCCGTCGTGCGGTAGCTGGCCTCGATCAGCGGCGTCAGCTCCTCCTTCAGGAAGCGGGCATAGGCCGGCGCACCGTTGACGGTGTAGTCGATGGCCCGCCGGTCACCGGGGCCCTGCTCGATGCTCACCAGGATCATCGGCTTGCGGCGCTTGTCCAGCATCTGCGAGAACGAGTTGAAACTCCACTGCCCGTCGGTCGCGTACATCACGGCGTAGCTATTGCCTGACGCTGCGTAGTTCTGCGGCAGGTAGACGTGAAAGGGGTAGGTGATGCCGGTGATCTTGGACGTGATGGACTTGTTGCGCTCCACCATGCCCACGTAGACATAGTCGGGCGTGATCACCACCGGCGGCGTCGGCGTCGGCGTCGGTTCGCTGGCCCCGCCGCCACCGCCGCAGGCCGACAGCAGACAGACGAGACTCAGAAGCAGCAGAGGCAAGCGCATGGACATGAGAGGCCTTCTGGTTCTCGTCCGCTGCCCGCTTCAGTATCAGGACTGCTGGCTGGCCAGGCGGCGCGGTGACGGGTCGCGGCAGCATACGCAGACAGGACCCGGATGGCGCGCTGGAGAACCCGGGTGGGCGCCAGCTATGAAACGCCACGCCCATTTGCGACGATGCCCCGTGCTCGCCCGCGCCCTTGTCTGCGCCGCGCCGGCCCATCCGAGGTCCACGCCATGAAGAACTCCACCACCACCACGCAGCGCCTTTCAGCCTTGGAGGACAGGCCCATGCTGCCGTGGGCGCGGGCAGCCGCCATCGCCGCGCTGCTGGCATCGCTCTTCCAGCCGGCGCAGTCTGCGGACACCAGCGCTGCGCCAGCGGCCGCCGCCACGGCCCCTGCACCTGCCGGCAGCAGCGTGTTGTTCTGGACTTTCGAGCAGCAGAAGGCCGGCTACCCCCACATGGAGGACCAGTTCCCCACCCGGCTCGTCAAGCGCGGCACGACAGTGGCGCCGTTGCCGGTGGCGGAAAAGCCGCTGGACGTGACGTTCAAGGTCGCGGGCCAGACCTGGACCGTCGACGACTACATGACGCGCAACCGTGCCGCAGGCCTGCTGGTGCTGAAGGACGGCGAGGTGGTGCTGGAGCGTTACGGCCTGGGCCAGACCCCGCAAATGCGCTGGACCAGCTTCTCCGTCGCCAAGTCCTTCTCATCGACGCTCGTCGGCGCCGCCATCCGGGACGGGCGGATCAAGAGTCTCGACGACCCCATCACCACCTACCTGGCCGGCCTCAAGGGCTCAGCCTACGAGGGCGTCACCGTCCGGCAGATCCTCAACATGACGTCCGGCGTCCGCTGGAACGAAGACTATGGCGACCCCAACTCCGACGTCGCCCGCTTCGCCAACGAGCCCAGCGTCAAAGGCTCAGATCCCGTCGTGACCTATATGGCCCGGCTGCCGCGCGAAGCCGCGCCGGGCAGCAAGTGGGTCTACAAGACGGGCGAGACCAACCTGGTCGGTTCGCTGGTGCGAGCGGCGACGGGCAGGACCCTGTCCGACTACCTGTCCGAGAAGCTGTGGCAGCCGCTGGGCATGGAAGGCGACGCCTACTGGATGCTCGACAGGTCCGGCGCAGAGATCGCAGGCTGCTGTCTGTCGGCCACGCTGCGCGACTATGGCCGCTTCGCGCTGTTTTTCATGCGCGGGGCCCGCCTGGCCAATGGGCAACAGGTGGTGCCGGACGGCTGGGTGGAGCAGGCCACCACCACGACGCACGAAGCCACCGAGGGCCTGCAGGGCCGCGGCGGCTACGGGCTCCAGTGGTGGACGACGCGCGGCAGGGCTTACCGGGCTTCGGGCATCTTCGGCCAGGGCATCTGGATCGATCCCGAGCTCCATCTCGTCGTGGTCACGCACAGCGCCTGGCCCGGTGCCACCGACCCCCAGTCGGCCATGACCCGACAGGCCCTGATCGACGCCATCACGGCGCAATATCGGAAGAACTGAGCGAGGCTTAACCGGCTGTCGCCAGTTCACGCCCCAGCAGACTCTCGAGAATGCGCAGCGGCGCCCTGGTCGGGTCCTGCATGGCGTTGATCGGCAGGTGATAGGTCTGTTCCAGCGCGTATTGCCCGCTGGTTGCTGCATGCGACACGACGTCGGTGAAGACCATCCATGTGCTCCCGGCCGGAAAAGCGTAGGTGCGCTGAGCGGCCTGCGCCTGGTAGGCCAGGTCCGCCTTCATCCGGTCATGCAGTTGCAGCATGTAGTGGTCATAGGCAGAGCGTCGGCTTTTCGTGATGCCGAGCAGGTGCAGCATGCGGCTGGAGCCCCATACCGGGCCCGGCAGCGAAGGCAGGTAGTGGCGCGCCACGTTTTCAAACGAATCCCCGAGGCGCCAATTGCGGCTCCCACCCTGCGGATTGATATTGGTGAAGACGCGCAGCACTCGCCTTCCCTGGGTGGGCGAGGACGGGAAGCTGTCGACGTGCAGACGCGTATCGTCCTTTCGCCACGAGGTCTGCCGCCCAGCGATCTCCATGGGCCGATAGCTGGTGCGGGCCTGCTGCAAGCCGGTTTCGTAACCGGGCAACAAATTGCGGACCAAGCTTCTGCTCGAGGTGGCAAAGCGCGCCATCACGTTCTTCAGCCGCTGCAGATCGGCGTCGACGGCGCTGCTGCCGCGAAGCGATCCCGTGATGGGATCCAGACTCACATTCTTGCCATCCCCGGCGACTGCCGGTGACAGAAGCTGCTTTTCGTCGTCTTGCAACGCGAAGCTGAGCTGAGGGAAGAACAGCACGCCGCCTCGTTCGAGCGCATCGACTGCAAGTTCCTGCTCGCTTGCTGCGATGTCTTGATCCCAGACGGTGATTGACGAAGTGATGATGTCGGTCATAGACCTCGATGATGTTCAGGCAAGGGCGACTCAAACCGGCAGCGACCTTACCTGAAAGACGCCCTCGATGCTCGCACCCGGGCATGGCACCGCATCTGAGCCGCGGCGCCTTGGGCGGCCGGCTGTCACTTGTCGCCAGCAGCCGTCGGGCACACCACGCCATCCCAGGAAAGTACGGAGCTCGGCGAGGCGCGCCGGGCCCAAGAATCCCGCCGCGCGTGGATGCGCAACGGAGATTCTCATGACGACGACGCGAATTCCTTCCGCTGCCGCCCTGCGCGCCACGCTGGCCCTGGCACTGGCGCTGCAACTGTTGAGCGGCTGCGGCGGTGGTGGCGACATCAACGACTCGCCCGACATGGCCGGCCGGCTGGAGGCCGAGCACGGCGGCGCCGATGGGCTGAGGCAGTTCTTCGACAGCCACAGCGAGCCCGAGATCACCGCCGAGCTGGCGCGCTACGGCATCGGCTACGAGGTGCACGGGCCCGAGCTGGCCAAGATCCAGCAAGCCCACCCGCAGGCCATCACCGACTGCGCCAAGTTCTTCCCCACCGCCGACCGCACCAAGTGGCACAACTTCAACGGGGAGTACTACTACATCGACAGCTCCGGCCGCCCCAACAAGGCCTACGCCGACCTGCCGCCCATCAAGGCCGAGGCCCGCCAGGACAGCTGCCAGACCAGCATCGGGCAGTGGGGCGACGCCGAGAACCCCAGCAACGACTACGACGGCGGCCATCTGATCGGCTCGCAGCTCGGCGGCTGGGGCGGCCGCGCCAACATCGTGCCGCAGGACGCCAACTTCAACCGCGGCAACTGGGCCCAGCTCGAGAACAAGATGGCCAAGTGCGGTGTGCTGGCCACCGGCGCCATGCGCTACAGCATCGACGTCGGCTACCCCAGCAGCTCCACCCTCATCCCATCGTCCTTCACGATGACGATCACCCGCCAGAGCAACGGCGCCAAGGTCACGCTGCACTTCACCAACGTGGACGGCGGCGGCACGAGCGGCACCAGCGAACGCCTGCGCGGTACGGATTTCCTGACGGCCAACGGCTGCAACTGAGGAGCAACCCCGGCGGTCGCAAAGCGCATGGGGCCATCGGCATGGGATGCCCCAGGCGCCCTCAGCGGCGCAGCAGCGTCAACCCGATCAGCCGCGACACCACGGCCGCCAGGTAGCCCACGCCGACGAACATCTCCAGGCTGGTCAGCGCGCGCGCCAGCGGCCGCACCGGGATGACGTCGCCGATGCCCGTGCTGGACAGCAGCGCAAAGCTCAGGAACATCAGCTCGGACCAGGTGCGCGGCTGTTCGGCGTTGACGGCAGCCGAGAAGCTGCCCGGCTGCACGGCCTGCAGCACCACGAAGGTGTAGGCGAAGCCCCAGGCCAGCAGCGTGAAGGTGGCACCGGCCGCGAACAGCTCGTCGCTCGTCGCGTGCATGTCGCTCATCATGTAGGCGACCAGGCTGCCTGCGGCGTAGAAATAGAACAGCGCTTCCAGCGCGGCGGACCAGGGCTGCAGCCAGTGCAGCTCCCACACCGCCTGCAGCACCAGCATGGCAATGGCCGGCAGGGCCAGGCAGACGCTCAGCCAGGTCAGGCCAGGCGTGCGGCGCACCATGCCGGTCGTGAAGATCAGCACGGTGATGCCGAAGGCACTCAGCGCCACCGGACCGGCGCGTGACGCCTCGAGGACCGGATAGAGCAGCAGGCCGACCAGCTGCACGACCAGCAGGATGGCGGAAGGGTGGCGCCGCGTGAGGGCGAGAAGTCTGAGTTGGCGGACTTGCATGGCGCGATTCTGGCCGCGCCCGACGCCGACGCTGCTCCGGCGGAGGTGCTGGCCCCTCAGGGTTTCGCCAGCAGCGCCTCCATCTCGTCCATGATGCTGTCCATGCGCTTGACCACGGCCTGGTAGGGCGCCGGGGTCGCCATGTCGAGGCCCGCGTTCTTCAGCGCCTGGTAAGGCGCCACCGAGCCACCGCCGGCAAGCAGCTTCAGGTAGTTGTCGCGGGCGCCCGGCTTGGCCGCCAGGATGTCCTCTGCGAAGTGCAGGGCCGCGGTGACCGACGTCGCGTACTGGTACACATAGAACGGCCGGTAGAAGTGCGGGATGAAGGCCCACTCCTGGCAATACGCCGGGTCGATCTTCATCACGCCGGCGGCGTCGCCGTGATAGTCCTTCAGCAGCTTGCAGTAGATCTCCGTCATGCGCTTGCCGTTGAGCGCCTCGCCCTTGGCAGCGGCGTCGTGGGTGTTGAGCTCGAACTCGCCGAACATGGCCTGGCGGAAGAAGGTGCCACGCAGACGTTCCAGCGCGTAGCCCAGTTGGTAGAGCTTCTCTTCCTTGCTGCCGGCCTGGCCGCGCATGTAGTTGCTGAGCAGCACCTCGTTGGCGGTGGACGCGATCTCGGCGATGAAGAGCGAATAGTTCGCCGTCTCATACGGCTGGGCGCGGTTGGCCATGGCCGTGTGCATGGCGTGGCCCCACTCGTGCGCGAAGGTGCTGACCGACTCGAACTCACCCTGGTGGTTCAGGAACACAAAGGGCGGCGCGCCGTAGACGCCATCCTGGTAGGCGCCGCCGCGCTTGCCGGGCGCCGGCAGGGCATGCATGGTGTTGGCCTTGAAGCCGGTCTTCAGCAGGGCCTGGTAGTCGTCGCCAAGCGGCTTTGTCGCCGCGAGCGTCAGCGCGGCGGCATCGTCCAGGCTGTACTGCTTGTTCTGCGTGACCAGGGCCGGGTAGATGTCGTAGTAGTGCAGGTCCGGCAGACCCAGCATCTTCTGGCGCAGCTTGAAGTAGCGGTGCAGCGTGGGCAGGCCCTTGTGCACCTCGGCCACCAGTGTGCGGTAGACGGCCTCGGGCACTTCCTCAGCGCCCAGGCTCATGGCCACGGCGCTGGGGTGGTGGCGCAGCTTGGCCATGGTGGTGTCGTCCTGCACCACATTGCCCAGCGTCACGCCGTAGGTGTCCTCATACTGGCCGATGGCACCGAAGAAGGTGTCGAACACCTGCTTGCGCACCGCGCGGTCCGGGTGCTGGCGCAGCAGCCCGTATCGGGTGTCGGTCACCTTCTCTGTCTTGCCGTCGACCATCAGCTCGGGCCACTTGGTGTTGGCGTTGAACAGCAGCGTGCGCACCTCGCCCGTGGCGCTGCGCACCGGCCCCAGCGCCGCGATGACGGCTTCGCTTTCGGCGCTCAACGTGTGCCTGGCCTGGCGCAGGCTGTTGCGCAGGTGTTCGGCATGCTTCTTCAGTCCCGGCTCGGCCTTCAGGAAGGCCTTGACCTTGGCCTCGCCCAGCGACTGGATCTCGGGCTCCAGCCAGGCAATGGTGCTGCCGTATTCGCCGTCCAGTTGCGCCGTCAGGCCGCTGCGCTCCTGGTTCTTGGAATCGCGGTTGTCCGTGGACTGCTTCATGCTGGCGTAGACGCGCAAGCGGTCCATGCGCAGGTTGGCGGCGCTGATGGTGTCCAGCCCGGCGCGCAGGCTCTTGGCGCTCTTGCCCAGCGTGCCCTTCAGGGCCGCCAGCTTGGGCAGGTCGGCCTGCACCGCCTTGCGGGCGGCTTCCCAGTCGCTGTCGCTGGCGAAGAGAGGACTCAGGTCCCAGACGGCGGGCAGGGGCTCGGCATGCAGAGCCTGGCCGCCCAGGGCCAGGCCGAGGCAGAGGACGAGGGCGCGGGGAAGGGGCAGACGCTTCATGGGAGCAAGGGTTGGGGTGTACGGAATCGCGCAGTGTCGTTCCGGATGGGCGTACTGACCGAAGTGACATCGGGCAAACCCGGAGCGCGGATGGGTGGCGAACGCTTGCACGCCTCAGGGCACCGCCTCGGCCTCGCACGTCCAGCCGCGGATTCCCTCCAGCCCTTTGGCCGAGCTCACCGTCGTGTACTCGGCTTAAGTTCCGCGCCTTAGCGCCGACAAACCAGGGTCAAGCATCGCCAGCGTTCGGCCGTTCGCCTAATTGCTCGATGAAGTGGAGGGTGACGTGATCACAACAGTCTCGCAGGCGCCCCTGGCGCTCACAACAGGGCAGCGCCCAACGATCGACTCAGAGGAAGTCCTCGCGACCCGCCTGGCGAAAGCCCGTGAGAACGGCGGCACGTACGAAGACCCGGCCTTGGGTGCCGCGACGATCGTCCAGATTCCTGAGCCGCTGACAAGCCAGCGTGCCTTCAGGGAAACGCAGATTGCTCACAACGATGCCGCTGGGCGCAGCATGAACGTCATCGAGAAGGAGCTGGACAAGGTTGGCGCCATGCTTGCCAGGCGTCGACCCGAAATTGCCGCTGCCCATTGGGACTTCAAGCTGGTCGACGGCCGGTTTGAAGTCTCGGGCCTCGACGAAGACGATGCCAAGTGGCTGGAGAGCAAGTTGAACGCAAACCACAAGCTCGTTGATGCGGCCAAGTCGTTTATTTCGACGGCCGTCGCCGCGCTGGAAACAACCGAGTTGACGCCGGCGCATGTCGACTACAACTACCTGTCACGACGCATGGAGACCTATGATTTCTCCAACGTCGCCGAGCAGCTTTCGGACAAGCTCTCCTTTCGCGCGCTGCTGCAAGACTCGGATCTCATCTTTGATTCCAAGCGCATCACTTTGGACGACAACAGCCGAGGCATGAGCGGTCTCAACGTCGTGGCGAACCGACTGACCGTCAACAACCCGCCCATCGAGCGCATGGGGGCGTTTTTCGCGAACCGCTACCAGACGGCGACCAGTTGATCCGAACCCTGCCCGAGAGGCCTGAACCGATCCGATCAACGAGCAGAACAACGACCGGTCGCGCGCCGTCAGCGGCGCCGACGCAGTGCCAGCGCGAGCAGGCCGCCACCCAGCAGCAATGCCACCGAGGGCTCGGGCACCGGTGCATAAGGTGTGTTCCAGTCGATACCGCTCTGGCTGCTGAGCGTGTAGGCAATCGCATTGCCGGCCACGCTGACGCCGCTGACGCCTTGCCAGGTCAGCGTGCTGGCGAAGTCGCTGGTGGCCTCGCTGAACCAGTTCGGCCCGGCACCGGCCGTGCCCGCGGACGCGCGCGAGAAGATGCCCAGCTCGAAAGGCGTGCCCAGCTTGACCGTGACGCTGAAGCTGACGTCCTGGTCGATCACCTGGTGGAAGGGAAAGCCGCCCTGGCCTTGCCCCTGGCGGCGAAAACTCTGCCCCGCAACCGCCGCGTTGTTGAGCCAGACCTGGCTGCCGATCCGGGTATAGCTGTTGCCGATGGGCAGGCCGTCTAGCACGCCGTCGAGATGGATGCTGAAGCTCAGCACGGCGTTCTGGCCGATCTGGGCCGAGTTGGCCGGCATCAGTGTCCAGGTGTCGGTCCATCCGACCGTGCTCTCGGCCGCCGCGAAGCCGGCGCTGGCATTGGCGCGGAAATGTGCGTACATCCCGACCGAACCGTAGGTGGCACTGCCATGCGAGTCCGCCTGAATGGCAGGCGTCGCCTGGTCGTAGGTGGCGCTGGTTGCCAGCTGCTGACCCGGTGTGGTGGTCGAGGCAGCGTTGCAACTGGACAGGCCCGGCCGCCAATCGAACAGATTGCCCTCGGTCGGGAAGGCGCCGGTGGCCAGGCCGGCGCAACTGGACACGAGAACGCCTGTGGCACCGAGATTCTGTTGGCTCAATTCGGCGGCGAAGGCAGGCAGGCAAGCCAGGGCGAGGGGCAGCAGGGCGAGGCGATGGCGCATGTCGGGCTCCTTGTGCGGTGACCCAACGCTACGCGCCCACCCCGCGGACGTCAGCCCCTAAAACCGGCTGATCCCTGGCGGGTTCGAAATACGTCAGTACGACGAAGGCGTCGCATTTGCGGCGTACGGCCACTCGGCCAATCGGCCAATCGGCCAATCGGCCACTCGGCCGCCCGAACGCTTCTATGCCTCAGGACTCTTTCCCGGCGTCGCGTGTCCAGCCGCGGATTCCCGCAATCACCAGGCCCACCAGGGCGAGGTTGGGCAGGATGAGGTATTCGATATGGTCGCCGGCGTTGACAACGAAGGCCAGCGGCAGCGTGCTGAGGATGGCCACCAGTGCCCCGAGGATGCCGATCAGCGTACCGAGGGCGAAATCGCCGCCCTCGCTGATGACGCTGCTCGGCAGAGCCCGAAAGCCCATGACCACCAGCGTCAGCGCCACGCCCACGCCCAGCGCGACCAGCCAGGTAAGGAGTGCCCGCTCCAATGAGAACCTCAATGGGCCAGGCGGCGCCTGCTGACCTTGCCCTGCATTGCGCGGTGGCGGCGATTCAGTCCTTGGCTGCGGCACCCTGGTCTCCCTGAACTGTTGGCAGGGAATGTAACGCCACAAGTCCATGGACTGCAGCGGAGCCAGGTGCAGCTTTTCACGGCCTGAACCGACATCCGCGAGAAACAGGGTCTGCACCCTTCAGCCCGAGGTGAGGACACCGTCAATCGACAGCCGCAGACTCGTTCTCCGTGTGCCGGTCAGGCTCCGTGGTGCGGAGGATTTCGTTCAGAACGGAAGTGGCGTAATTCCCGGCGGGCAAAGAGAACGTGAGCACCAGTTGATGGGCTTGCGGCCATTCCCATGCCATGTCYGCCGGGCTCGCCACCAGGGTGCGGCGCTCCTGATCCAGACCGGCGTGTTCCATGCCGTCGCACAAGGTGGCGTGACGTTCAGCCACGCCGTTTTCGAGGGCCTGCGCTTGATCGGTGGTGAGCACGCGGCCCCGTCCCCAGAGCGGCCCGGTGGGCCGGCCCGCCTCGTCCATCACGTCACCGGGCAGGGTCTTGCCCCAGAGCCCCTGCTGAATTCGCAGCGCCAGCACTTCATTGAAGACGAAGGAGCGCACCGCCGACAGGTAGATGCCCTTCTTCTTCGGGTTGCGCACGCGGATTTCGCGCGCCAGCATGGCGCGGCCCTGTTCGACGTTGCCGCCCTCAAAGCCAAAACGCTGAGCACCGAAGTAGTTGGGCGCGCCATATGACGCCACGGCCTTGAGATTGGCCTCGATGGCGTCGCGGTCGCCGGTCACGTCACGCAGCACGATGCGGAATCGGTTGCCCTGCAGATCACCGCGGCGCAGCTTTTTCACGTGGCGGCTCTGGCTCAGCACCTTGAATTCCGGGTGCTGAAGCCCGGTCAGGTCGGGCGTCTCTCCCTTGGGCAGGTAGATGCTGAACCACTGACGGGTGATGGCGTAGCGGTCCTTGAGGCCGGCATAGCCCACGTCCCTTTCCTGCACGCCGGCGGCCTCGGCCAGTTGCTGGGCGACGAAGACGGTGTTGGCGCCGTTCTTTTCGATGTCCAGCCAGATGTGTTCGCCCTCACCGGAGGGYAGCTGCAGCGGCAGCTCGGTCACGATGAAGTCTTCGTTGAGGAATTTCAGCGTGGCGTTGGCGCCGCTGGCCGGACAAGCGTTGGGCCACTGCGGCAAGTTCGTGTATTGAGCGTCGGTCATGAGCGGTCTGACGGCACCAGCAGTAGAGAGGGGCAGGCTGCCTGGCCGACCAGGGGCAGTCCAGACAGCGATTCTCTCCCGACCTGTATGCCTGCTGTCAGCGGTGCTCGCAGGGACGTCAATGGCCGATCGCTGTGGTCCTGAAGCAGAAGATGAGCACTCGCCTGGCAAACAGCGCAAACCAGCGTCAATGCCTCTTTTCCAATGCCTTGCCTGGCCTCTCGAGACGTGGCGTTTCTAGAACAGGAAATACCGCTGCGCCATCGGCAACTCCTTGGCCGGCTCGCAGGTCAGCAGCACGCCGTCCGCCCTCACCTCATAGGTCTGCGCATCGATCTCCATCGTCGGCAGGTAGTTGTTCAGCAGCATGTCGGCCTTCTTGACCGAGCGGCAGCCCTTCACGGGCACCAGGGTCTTGGCCAGGCCCAGCTTCTCGACSTTGCCCTGCCCTGCCTGGCTGACGAAGGTCAGCGAGCCCTGGGCCAGCGCAGCGCCGAAGGAACCGAACATCGGCCGGTAGTGCACCGGCTGCGGCGTCGGGATGGAGGCATTGGGGTCGCCCATCGCAGCGGCAGCGATGAAGCCGCCCTTCAGGATCAGCGCGGGCTTCACGCCAAAGAAGGCGGGCTTCCACAGCACCAGGTCGGCCCATTTGCCGACCTCGATCGACCCCACCTCGTGGCTGATGCCGTGGGCCAGCGCGGGGTTGATGGCGAGCTTGGCGAGGTAGCGCTTCACGCGGGCGTTGTCGTTGCCGGCGCCGTCCCCAGGCAGCGCACCACGCTGCACCTTCATCTTGTGCGCCGTCTGCCAGCAGCGTAAGGAAACCTCGCCCACGCGGCCCATGGCCTGGGAGTCGGACGAGAACATGCTGATCGCGCCCAGGTCGTGCAGGATGTCTTCGGCGGCGATGGTCTCGCGGCGAATGCGGCTTTCGGCAAAAGCCAGGTCCTCGGCGATGCCGGCGTCCAGGTGATGGCAGACCATCAGCATGTCGAGGTGCTCGTCCAGCGTGTTGACGGTGAACGGCCGCGTCGGGTTGGTGGAACTGGGCAGCACATTGGCCTCGCCCACCACCTTCATGATGTCCGGCGCATGGCCGCCGCCCGCGCCCTCGGTGTGGAAGCTGTGGATGGTGCGGCCCTTGAAAGCGGCAATCGTGTCTTCGACGAAGCCGCTTTCGTTGAGCGTGTCCGTGTGGATGGCGACCTGGGTGTCGGTCAGCTCGGCCACGTTCAGGCAGTTGTCGATGGCCGCGGGCGTGGTGCCCCAGTCCTCGTGCAGCTTCAGGCCGATGGCGCCGGCGTCGATCTGCTGCATCAGGCCTTCGGGGCGCGAGGCATTGCCCTTGCCCATGAAGCCGAGGTTCATCGGAAAGGCCTCGGCGGCCTTCAGCATCGTCGCGATGTGGTGGGGGCCGGGCGTGCAGGTGGTGGCCAACGTGCCGGTGGCGGGGCCGGTGCCGCCGCCGATCATGGTGGTCACGCCGCTCATCAGCGCCTCTTCGATCTGCTGAGGGCAGATGAAGTGGATGTGGGTGTCGATGGCGCCAGGCGTGACGATGAAGCCCTCGCCGGCGATGATTTCGGTGCCGGGGCCGATGACGATGTCCACGCCCGGCTGCACGTCGGGGTTGCCGGCCTTGCCGATGGCGGCGATGCGGCAGCCGCGCAAGCCGATGTCGGCCTTGACGATGCCCCAGTGGTCGAGGATGACGACGTTGGTGATGACAGTGTCGACCGCGTCACCCGGGCCGGGGCCGTTGATGCGCTGGGACTGGCCCATGCCGTCGCGCACGGTCTTGCCGCCGCCGAATTTCACTTCCTCGCCGTAGCCGCCGGAGCGCAGCGTCAGGTCCTGCTCGATCTCGATGACGAGGGCGGTGTCGGCCAGGCGCAGCCTGTCGCCGACGGTGGGGCCGAGCATCTCGGCATAGGCGCGTCGATTGATCTTCATAGCTTGCCCTGCACCAGGCCACGAAAGCCCCAGACGGTGCGGTCACCGGCGAGATCCACCAGCTCGACGGTGCGCGTCTGTCCCGGCTCGAAGCGCACGGCCGTGCCGCTGCAGATGTTGAGCCGCATGCCGCGCGCGGCCTCGCGGTCGAAGCCGAGAGCCGCATTGGTCTCGGCGAAGTGGTAGTGGGAGCCGACCTGGATGGGCCGGGTGCCGGTGTTGGCGACCTTCAGTGTCAGCGTGCGGCGGCCGGGGTTGAGTTCGTGCTCGCCCTCGGCGGTGATCAGTTCGCCCGGCACCATCACTTGCGGCCCTTGGTCAACCACCAGACCGCGACGCCGGCCGCGGCGATGAGGGCCGTCATGCCGACGCCGTCCCAACCGTGCAGATGGGCGGACGGCGCGCCATGGCCGTCGTGGGCAAGCGCCGGGGCGCTCAGCAGGGCAAGCAGGAGTGCGCGCATGGGGTTCAGACGATGGGTTGGTGAACGGTGACGAGCTTGGTGCCGTCCGGGAAGGTGGCCTCGACCTGGATCTCGGGAATCATCTCGGCGATGCCGTCCATGACATCGTCCCGGGTCAGGATCTCGCGGCCCTCGCTCATCAGTTGGGCGACCGTCTTGCCGTCGCGTGCGCCTTCGAGGATGGCGGCGCTGATGAAGGCGACGGCCTCCGGGTAGTTGAGCTTCAGTCCCCGCGCACGGCGGCGTTCGGCCAGCAGCGCCGCGGTGAAGAGCAATAACTTGTCTTTCTCACGTGGAGTCAATTCCATCTTGCTTCGCTCGATCCTTGTCAGTCAGCACGTGCGGCCGCAGATGCCGGCCGAACTCGGGGAGTGAGTTCCATCACTCTTCACTTGTTGGTCAGCTTGGTCGCCAAGCATGGGAAGTCAGCTCCATGTTGGCCTGCCGACAGCTTCAGGGCAATGGGCGCTACCTAACCCCTAGCTTGAAGCATGCCAGAGGTGATTTTTCCGCAAGCCTGGGGATTCACCTGCGCTGCCACAGGTCCACGATGCCTTTCCGCTTGGCGCATTCAGGAGACTGCCATGACTACCCCCAACAACGGCCACGGCCTGCTCGGCACGCGCGAACAGAAGTTCACCCGCCTGCTGCCCGAGAACCACAAGCCCTTCAGCGACGCCAGCCTCGACGCCCTGGCCGCGCTGATGATCGTCCCGGACGACGAGCTCAACGACGGGGCCGACGCCGAGGAGAACCTGAAGGTCCCTGCCGGCTACACCTACTTCGGCCAGTTCATCGACCATGACCTGACGCTGGACACGACTTCGTCCTTCTCCAGGCCCACGGACGCCGCCTCCAACCTGCGCACGCCGGCCATGGACCTGGACTGCGTCTACGGCGCCGGGCCCCAGGACCAGCCCTATATGTACGCCGCCGACGGCGCCACGCTGCTGATCGACGCCAGCGGCAAGGACCTGATGCGCCAGCCGGTGAACGGCCGCGCCATCATTGGCGACAAGCGCAACGACGAGAACTCCATCGTCTGCCAGATCCAGCTGGCGATGATCAAGTTCCACAACGCCGTCGTGGCCAAGCTGACCGCCAGCGGCGATACCGGCAACCTCTTCGAGCGCGCCCGCGCCGAGGTCACCTGGACCTACCAACGCGTCGTGCTGGAAGACTATCTGCTGCGCATCGTCAACACCCACACCTACGACTTCTTCACCCAGCGCCGCGCGGCCCTCGGCGATGCCGCCTACGACCTCTACGTGCCGACGCTGCGCACCCAGCTGCCCAAGGAATTCGTTGGTGCGGCCTACCGCTACGGCCATTCGATGGTGAGGCGCGGCTACCGCCTCAACACCGCGACCAAGAAGCTCATCTTCGACGGCGGCGACCTGACCGCCGACAGCCTGATCGGCTTTCAGCCACTGCCGGAAAACCATGTCATCGACGACTGGGGCCGCTTCTTCACGCCGAGCTTCGGCATCCCCGTCAAAAACGGCCCCGAGCCGGTGGAGAACAACCCGGCCGTGCGCCTGCAATGGGCCTACAAGATCGACCCCTCGCTGGTGGACCCGCTCGCCAAGTTGCCGCCCAGCGTGGGCAACGGCGCCTCGCTGGCGAGCCTGAACCTCAAGCGCGGCAACCTGCCCAGCTATGCCATCGCCACCGGCCAGGCCTTTGCCGCCAAGCTGCGCGAAAAGCCGCTGGGCGAGGACGAGCTGATGGTGCGTGCCGAAGGCGCCAACGGCTTCACCTTCAAGAGCATCGCCAGCGCCGATCTGCGCTTCCTGACCGAAACGCCGCTGTGGTTCTACATCCTGGCCGAAGCTCAGGTGCCGGTGCTGACCTATTGGCGCGAGGCGGGCAAGCGTGATTTGAACGATGACGACTTTGCCACCGGCCCCTGCTCGGTCTCGCAGCTCGGCCCGGTGGGCGGGCGCATCCTGATGGAGGTATTCAACGGCATCGTCGACGCCGACCCACGCTCCTTCCGCAATGCCGCGCCGGCGGGCTGGGTGCCGATGATCGGCAAGGAGATCAGCTTCTGGAACGTGTTGAAGTTCACCGGTCTGGTGTGAGCGGCTGCCACTCCACGAGCACCTGATCGGCGGCCGGCTTGCGCGCCGGCCCCGCAGGGCGGCGCGCGGGCGTGCCCAGCGCGATCCAGCCGACCAGCGTCTCGCCCGGCTCGCAGAAGGCCGCAGCGATGGCCGGGTTGCGCACCTTGGCGCCGCTGAGCATCTTGCCGCCAAAGCCCAGGGCGTGGGCCGCCGTCAGGAAGTTGGCGATGGCGCCGCCCACGGCCGCCCACTGCTCGTGCGCGGGCACCTGCGGGTGGCCGAGGTCGATGCGGGCGACGACGGCGACCGTCAGCGGCGGCTTCAGCGCGCGCTCGGCGTCCAGCGCCGCGCCCTCCTCGCCCTTGCCGGCAGCCAGGGCCGCGTCGGCAAACAGGGCGGCCATGCCCTCTTTTGCGGCACCACGCACCAGCTTGAAGCGATAAGGCACCAATTCGGCGTGATCGGGTGCGCGCAGCGCGGCCTGCACCATCAGCGCGAGTTGCGCGTCGCTCGGCCCGGGCTCGACGAGGTGCTTGGGGCCGACCGAATAGCGGGTCAGCAGGGCCTGCAGCAGGGTCTCTTCCATCATTGCGTCAACATCCTTCGGGCGGCCCAGGACAGTGCGTCCACCAGGCCCACCAACGCGATCATCGCCATCAGCACCGTGCAGGTCTCGTGCATCTGGAAGAGGCCCAGGTGGTAGCTCAGCATCTGGCCCAGGCCGCCGGCGCCGACGACACCCAGCACGCTGGCCGCGCGGATGTTGTTCTCCCAACGGTAGAGGGTGTAGCTGACGAGCTGGGGCAGGGTCTGCGGCAAGGTGGCGAACAGCCACACGCGACCTGCGCCCACGCCGCGCTGGCGCAGTGCCAGGGCCACCTCGGGCGAAGCGTTCTCGAAGCTCTCGGCAAACAGCCGGCCCAGCACGCCGCTGGTATGCAAGGCCAGGGCCAGCGTGCCCGGCAGCGGCCCGAGGCCCGCCAGGATGAGCAGCAGCGAGGCCCAGACCAGCTCCGGCACGCTGCGCAGCGCGTTCAGCACCAGGCGGGCCGCCACACGCGCCGCGCCCGAACCGGCCGCCGGCAAGGCCAGCAGCAGGCCGCCGACCACGGCCAGAGCCGTGCCGATGGCCGACATGGCCAGCGTCTCCAGCAGCGCCCAGCCGGTCCTGGCCAGGAAGGCCGGCGCGGTCTCGGGCGGGAAGAAGCTCAGCCCGAAGCGGCCCATGCTGGCCAGGGCCTCGGGGCCGAGGAAGGCGGCCCATTGCAGGTCCAGCGACCAGAAGCTGGCGATGACGAGAGCCAGCAGGCCCGCCAGCACGGCGGCGGTAGACAGCCTCATGCGAGCCTCCCGCGCAGCCAGCGGCTGAACGCATCGCTGGCCATCACCAGTGCGATGAACACCAGCAGGATGGCGCTGACCTCGTTGCCGGCGAACATCTTGGACGCGTTGTCCAGCTGCTGGCCCAGGCCGCCGGCGCCGACGAAGCCGAGCACGACGGAGGAGCGCACCGCGCATTCCCAGCGGTAGACCGTGTAGCTGAGCAGCTCGGGCAGGCAGCTCGGCAGCGCGCCGAACAGCAGGGCCTGCAGCCGGCCGCTGCCCGAGCGCAGCAGGGCCTGGGTGGGCGCGGCGTCGGCGCTCTCCAGGATCTCCGCATAGACCTTGCCCAGCATGCCGCCGTAGGCAATCGCAATGGCCAGCACGCCGGCCGTGGCACCGAGGCCGACGACGCGGACAAAGACCAGGGCCCAGACCAGCTCCGGGATGGAGCGCAGCAGCACCAGCAGCGCACGCACCGCGCGGCGCAGCCAGCGCGCCGGGCCGGGGCGGCCCTCCAGCGTGCTGGCCGACAGCCGCGCCGTCGACACCAAAGCCAGCGGCACGGCCAGCAGCAGCGCCAGGCTCATGCCCGCCGTCGCGATGGCCACCGTGCGCCAGGTGTCGCGCCCCAGCAGGCCCAGGAACTCGGCATCGGCGCGCGGCGTGATGAACTGGGCCAGAAAACGCCCGGTCGCGCGCAGGCTGCGCTCATCGAACAGCGCCCAGGGCTTGAACTCGGCCAGCACCAGCAGCGGCCAGGCCAGCACCAGGGCGATCAGCAGCGTGGCCCAGCGCTGGCCGACGGCGGGGTCACGCAGCGTCATCGGCACATGGCCTGCGGCAACGGTACGGCCTGAGGCAGCGGCGCGATCTCGGGCGGTGCCTCGTTCTGGCTGCGGTAGAGCTCGTCCAGCAGCTCTTCATCGAGGCCGCCCGGCGCGCCGTCGTAGACGACCCGGCCGGCGCGCAGCGCGACGACGCGGGGGAAGTGCTTCAGCGCCAGATCGACCTGGTGCAGGCTGCAGACCAGGGCCGCGCCGCGCTCGCTGGCGTTGCGCTGCAGCGTTGCGAGGGCCAGCCCGGCACGGGTCGGGTCCAGCGCGGCCAGGGGCTCGTCGGCCAGCCACAGGCGGGCATCGGACACCAGCAAGCGCGCCAGGCCAACGCGTTGGCGCTCGCCGCCGGAGAGCCGGTCCACACGCAGCCAGAGCTTGTCGGCCAGATCCAGCTGCGCCAGCGCGGCCTGGGCCAGTGGCGCATCCGGCGGGCTCCACAGCGTGCGCAGGCTGCGCGCCAGCGACATGCGCGGCAGGCGCGCGGCCAGCACGGCCACCGCTACGCGCTGGCGTGGCGGCAAAGGCGGCTGCTGCGGCGCCAGCGCGATGTCCGCCCGCAGGCGCTGGCGCTCTGCGCGGCCCAACGCCCAGGGGTCAGCGCCGTTCAGCGTGAAGCGCCCACTCAGCGGGCATTGCATCAGCGCCAGCAGGTTCAGCAGCGTCGTCTTGCCCGCGCCCGAGGCACCGATGACGGCGACCTGCTCGCCCGCGGCCAGCGCGAAGCTGACGCCGCGCAGCACGGGCGTTGTTCCACCGAGCGCCGCGGCGTCGATGCCGCTGATTGCAATCACTTCAGCAGGCCAGCGTTCTCGGCTGCAGCCTTGATGCCGACATAGTTCTCCGGCTTGGTCACCACGAACTTCGTCGCGCGCTGCAGGCCGAGGATCTCCTTGCCTTGCGGCGTGTTCGGGTCCAGCGCGAGGAAGGCGGCCTTGATCTTTTCCTGCAGGGCCTGCGGCATGTCGGCGTGGACCGACCAGTTGTAGTCGTAGTAGGCCGGCGTCGTGTAGAAGACCTTGACCTGCGTCGGGTCGACCTTCTTGTCGGCGACGAACTTTTCCCAGACCGAGATGTTCAGCGCGCCAGCGTCCACCTTGCCGCTGGCCACGGCGGCGATGGTGGCGTCATGCGCGCCGCTGAAAGCCACGCGCTTCAAGTCCACGTCGGGGTTGATCTTGGCGGCCAGCAGATAGCTGCGCGGCATCAGGTGGCCGGAGGTGCTGCTCTGCGAACCGAAGCTCAGCGTCTTGCCCTTCAGGTCTTCCAGCTTGGCGATGCCGCTCTTGGCATCGGTGATGAAGACAGAGCGGAACTTCTCGTCCTCCTCGCGTTGCACCAGCGGGACGATCTTGCCGTTGCTGCGCACATTGGCCTGCACGAAGGTGAAGCCGCCGAACCAGGCCAGGTCGATCTTCTTGTTGACCACCGTCTCGACGGCCGCGGCGTAGTCGGTCACCGGCGTCCACTCGACCTTCATGCCGAGCTTGCTCTCCAGGTAGGCCCCCAGCGGCGCGAACTTGCGCGCGAGTTCGGTGGGTGACTCGTCGGGGATGGCGGTCACGCGCAGCACCTGCTGGGCCTGGGCGGCCACGCCGGCCAGCGCCAAGGACATCACCACACCGCGCGCCAGACTGGCGACGACACGAGAGAGGGCCATATTGAATCTCCTGAGAGGGTTAGAACACGAGGGTGGCCCACGCGGAGTGGGCGGCGCGGGAGGCGTATTGGACAGCACCGCCGTGATGGCGGCCGGCGGGGATCAGGTCGGCATGCGTCAGGCCATGGGCCGCGAGGGCGTCGGAGCAGGCGTAGAAGCGCGCGCCGTGGTCCAGCGCGTCCTTCATCCAGTCGGCGATGGTCTTGTCGAAACGCTCCGAGGCGCGCAGCTGCTCGGCCACGCCGGTCTTGAGCAGCAACACGGCTCGCGCCGAGAAATAGACCTCGACCTGCAGCTCCAGCGCGGCGGCAGCGGCGGCGTGGGCGAAGGGCGTGGCGAGCCGCACCGGATCGTCGGGGTCCGCGGCCCAGAGCAGGATGGCCAGGCCGGCGCGCTTCATGGGCCAGTCTCCAGCTGGTTGAGCCACGCCCAGTGCTGCAGGGCCGCGCGGATGGCGTCCGCGCCGATGGCGAGGCGGGCCTTCTCCTCGGCGAGCCGAGAGGGCGCCAGCTCGACCAGCCAGCCCTGGTCGTAGGGCGATTGGTGGATGAGCTCGGGGCGCTCATCCAGTGCCTCGTTCACACGGGTGACGACACCGGACAGCGGCGACTTCACCGACAAGATGGACTTGGCCAGTTCGACGACGGCGATGGAATGACCCTGCTCGACCTCGCTGCCAACCGGCTTGGGCCGGCACATATAGATCTCGCCCGAGGCCTTGAGGCCCAGCGCCGTGATGCCGATGCGGACATGGCCACCGGGCAGCGGCTCGGCCCAGGTCTGGTCTGCCGCCCAGTACCAGAACGCCTCGGGCATCTCGGTGCCGGCGATCAGCATGGCCAGGCCCAATGGCGGAAAGAGGAGGGAGTCGAACCCACCCGGCGGCGCGTGGCGCCACCCACCGGGTTTGAAGCCCGGCCGACACACCGGTGTCGTTCTCTTTCCATGTTCATGTGTGCGTCGCCTCGGCGAACAGCCCGCTGTCCGCCCGGAGCCGATGCTCGTCACCCACGCGGCGCAGCAGGCCGACGCGATCGAAATGTTCCAGATGCTGGATGGCCCGCTTGCGGCCCAGGCCGGTCGCGTCGCGGAAGGCCGCGGCGGTGACCATGCCCTGCCCGGCGCCGAGGTCGCGGGCGATGCCGGCAAGGCGCGTCATCGTCGCGGTGTCGCAGTAGAGGTCCTTCACCACCTGATGCAACTCGCCCTGCTGGGCAAGGCGGGCAAGGGTGGCGCGCACCAGCGGCTCGGGCTCGGCGCAGTCCTTGGCAAGGTCGCGGGCCCAGGCGCCTTCCGCGCCGGCGGCGGCCAGGCGAGGCGCGATCTTCTGCGCGATGCGCTCCTCGATAGCGGATAGCTGCACGCCATGCTCGGGCAGATGCACGAAGGCGCCGCGCTGGGCGATGCGGCCGCCGGCGCGCAGCTCGGCCAGCAGCTGGCGCCACAGGGGCTCGGCGAGGCGCGGCGCGACGAGGCGGCGCAGGCGGGCAGCGTCGGGGCCGAGTTCGTCGGGCGACTTCAAATGGAAGTCGGCCAGCGCGATGAGCAGCCTGCTCGTCAGCGCCGCGCTGGCCTCGCTGCCCAGGGCCCAGCCGTCCAGCGGCTCGGCCAGGCCTTCAGCCTGCGCAAAGCGGGCCAGGTCCAGCCCGAGGGACGACAACGCCAGCAGCCGCTCGCGGCGTTGCCCGGCGGTAGGCAGCTCGCAGGCCGCGAGTTCGGCAAGCCGCTCGGGCGTGCGGCGGTAGCGCACGGGCGCAAAGGGATCGAGCACGATGCCACCGGCGATGGTGCGGCTGGCGCCGGCGTCGCGCAGCACCAGGCGGTCGCCGCGCCAGGCACCGACGGGCGCATGGCAGATGAGCTGCACGCGGGCCGAGCCGCCGGGCGCGATGGCTTCGCCGTCCAGCACGGCCACGCTGGCCATGACGGCCTGAGCGCCCAGGTGCATGTGCACGCGCGTGCCCGAGCGCAACGGCTTGGCCTCGCCGGGCCACAGCGTCAGCCGCGCGTCGAGGCGTTCGGTGGCCAGCGCCACGGCCGGCGCGGTCAGCCACTGGCCACGCGGCGCATCTTCCTTGGCCAGTCCGGCAAGGGCGACGGCGCAGCGCTGGCCGGCCTGGGCGCGCTCGACGGCCTGGTTCTGCGCATGCAGGCTGCGCACGCGGGCGCGGTGACCCTGGATGACGAGTTCGTCGCCGACGGCGATCTCGCCGGCGTGCAGCGTGCCGGTGACGACGGTGCCGACGCCGTCGAGGCTGAAGGCGCGGTCCACGGCGAGGCGGGAAGCGAGGGGTTGCGAGGCGCGCGCCGGCAGTTGGCGGGCGGCGCTGAACAGCAGCTCGCGCAGTTCAGCCAGGCCCTGGCCTGTGGGCGCGGACACGGCCAGGATGGGCGCGGCGTCCAGGCCCGTGCCGGCAAGCAACGCCCTCACCTCCTCCTGCAGCGCCGCGATACGGGCAGACTCGGCGCGGTCGGCCTTGGTGATGACGACGGCGCCGCGGGTCAGGCCGAGCAAGCTCAACACGGCCAGGTGCTCACGCGTCTGCGGCATGACACCGTCATCGGCCGCGACCAGCAGCAAAGCGAAGTCGATGCCGCTGGCGCCGGCCAGCATGGTGTGCACCAGCTTCTCGTGTCCGGGCACGTCGATGAAGCCAATCCGTTCATCGTGGTTCGGCACATCGAGATAGGCATAGCCCAGCTCGATGCTGATGCCACGCGCCTTTTCCTCGGGCAGGCGGTCCGTGTCCACGCCCGTCAGCGCACGCACGAGCGTGGTCTTGCCGTGGTCGATATGGCCGGCGGTTCCGACAATCAAGCCAAGGACTCCTTCAACACGGCCAGCTGCGAGGTCAGCAGCGCGGGTTCTTCGAGGCAGCGCAGGTCCAGCACCATGCGGTTGTCTTGCACGCGGCCGATGAGCGGGCGGGGCAGCTCGCGCAGCGCGGTGGCCAGCGCTTCAAGCGTGCGGCCGCGGCCGTCGACCGCGCTGATTGCCAGGCCGGCCGAGGGCAGACGCTCGACAGGGAGTGAGCCGGAGCCGATCTGGCTTTGCAGCGCCATGGTCTCGACAGTGAAGCGCGGCGCCACGGCGGCGGCGACCTCGGGCAGCAGGCGTTGGGCCAGCATGGCAATCTGTTCCCGGGACCTCGTCAACAGGCGCAGTGTGGGCAGGTCCTGCGCCAGCCTTTCGGGCCGCAGATAGAGCCGCAGCGTGGCCTCCAGTGCCGCGAAGGGCAGCTTGGACAGGCGCAGCGCGCGCTTCATCGGGAACTTGCGGATCCTGCCGACCGCCGCGCGGCTGCCGACGATGAGGCCGGCCTGCGGGCCGCCCAGCAGCTTGTCGCCGCTGAAGGTCACGACATCGCAGCCGGCCGCGAGCATGGCCTGGGGCAGCGGCTCGGCGGGCAGGCCGTAGGCGGCCAGGTCCACCAGCGCGCCGCTGCCGAGGTCGGTCATCAGCGGCAGGCCGGCCGCGTGCGCAATGGGTGCCAGCGTCGCCTCATCCACCGACGCCGTGAAACCCTGCACCTGGTAGTTGCTGGTGTGCACCTTGACGATGAGACCGGTGCGCGGCGTGATGGCCTGCTCGTAGTCGCGTGGATGGGTGCGGTTGGTGGTGCCCACTTCCACGAGCGTCGCGCCGGCCGCACTCATGACGTCGGGCATGCGGAAGGCGCCGCCAATCTCGACCAGTTCGCCGCGCGACACGATGGCCTCCTTGCCGCCAGCCAGCGCCGCAATGCCCAGCAGCACTGCGGCCGCGTTGTTGTTGACGACGGTGGCGGCCTCGGCGCCGGTCAACTCGCATAGCAGGCCTTCGATCAGCTCGTCGCGGTCACCGCGGGCACCCGCGGCGAGGTCGAATTCGAGGTTGTTGGGCGAACCCATCAGCGCCAGCACCTGCTGCAGCGCAGCGTCGGCCAGCAGGGAGCGGCCGAGGTTGGTGTGGATGACGGTGCCGGTCAGGTTGAGCACGGCGCGCATGGCGGGCTGCATGCGCGCCTGCACGCGGGCGGCGAGTGCGGCGGGCAGGCCGTCCAGGTCTGAGCGGGTCAACGCGCCGGCCAGGGCCTGGGTGCGCAGCGCTTCAAGCAGCGCCCTCGCCTCCTTGGCCACCAGCGTGTGGCCATGCTCGGCCACCAGCGGCGCGGCTTCGCGCAGCAATCTGTCCAGGGCCGGGAGGTCTTTGGGACTTGCCTTGGAACCGTGGACCACGGATTCGTCGGGCGCGGCCATCAGTGCTCTCGTCCGGGTGGTGGTGCCTCGTCCGGCTCGCCGAGCAGCAGCAGCAGGTTGACGCCGTGGGGGTGCAGGCCGGCCTCGCCCACCAGCAGATCCAGCGTCAGGCTGGCGAGGTCGTCGGCGACGGGTTCGACGCCGTTGTCGCGTGCCGGGTGCATGAGCTTCAGGTAGTGGCCGCACTCGCTGCAGCACTCGGCCTGCACGACGGCGTCGGCGGTGGTCGAGGCGTCGTCGGCCGCGACCAGGCTTTGCAGTGAGATGCCCTTGGTGCTCTGGCAATGCGTGCACTTGATGCGCACGTAATGCCATTGCGTGGCGCACAGGCCGCAGGCGAGGTAGCGGGCACCCTCGGCGCCCAGGCGCTCCAGCGACGCGACCGGGTGGGAGCCGCAGCAGGGGCAGAGCGTGGGGTCGTCGGTGCGGCCGAAAGGCGGCACGGGCGCGCCGGCGTGTTCGGCATAGGTCTGCCGCACGAGGCGCGTGAAATGCAGCTGCAGGCCGGCAGCGATCAGGGGCGCGCTGGCCAGGTCCAGCCCCAGCATGACGCCGGACAGCAGGCGGCCGGCCTGGGTCTCCAGGTGCTCATCGCTGGCGGCGGCGAGCTGCAGCGCGGCAGCCTTGGCGGGGCCGTCAGCGAGGCCACGGGCCAGGTCGGTCAGCAGGGCGCGCAGCGAGTCGCGCCAGACGGCGGCGCGCGGCCAGGTTTCCGCCGGCAGCAGCGGCGCGCCGTCACGCGCGGCGGCGTCGATGTCGTCCGGCGTGGGCAGGGGCACGGCGACCTTGGCCGACAGTGCGCGGTGCTGGGCGTCGGCCAGCTCGGCGACGAAGCGCAGGAAGTCGCCCATGGCATGCCCGTCGGCCAGCGCACGCAGGCGCAGCGCGCGATCGGCAAACACGCCGGGCTCGGGCAGGTGCAGAAAGCTCAGTTGCTCGCCGGCGCGAACGGCGATCTCTTCCGGGCTGAGGATCTTCTGGGTGCTACTGACGGTCATTGGTCATTTCGCGATGCCACAGCGCGTGATTCTGACGCGCCCAGCCCTCGGTGACCGTGCCGCGCGTCATCGCCCGCAGCGTGCCCCTGACCCAGATGGCCGCGTAGACGTGCACGATGACGGTCAGGATCAGCACCGTGGCCGACAGCGCGTGCAGCACGACGGCGATGCGCCGCGCAATGATGGGGAAGCTGTTGGCGAACCAGGGCTGCCAGAAGATGAAGCCGGTCAGCACCAGCACAAACAGGCTGATGGCCATGGCCCAGAACACCGCCTTCTGGCCCGCGTTGTAGCGGCCGACCGGAGGCATGCGGCTCTTGTCGCCGCGCAGCATGTCGCCGCTGTGCTTCATCCATTCCTTGTCGAGGTCCGTCATGCGGTTGTGACGCCACAGCTTCATGAACATGACGACGAAGCACAGCGCCATCACCAGGCCCATGAAGGGGTGCAGGATGCGCGCCCAGGTGCCACCGCCGAACAAAGCGGTCAGGAAGTAGAAGGCCGGGTGGAAGAAGGCCAGGCCCGACAGGCCGGCACCGAGGAAGAACAGCACGATCAACCAGTGGTTGGTGCGCTCGCCAGCGTTGTAGCGCTGCAGAAGGCGGGTTCCCATGGTGCACTCCTGTCAGGCGGTGGGGCGGTCGACATCGTCGCGGGCATCGCTGCGGGCGAGGTTGCGGTCCGCTTCGGGATCGTCCGGGTCTTCGATGGGTCCCACACGCGTGTAGTGGAAGAAGCCGGCCACCGCCGCGCCGATCATGGCCGCCACGGCCAGCGGCTTGGCCACGCCCTTCCACAGCGACACCAGCGGGCTGATCTTGGGGTCGGCCGGCAGGCCGTGATACAGCTCGGGCTTGTCGGCATGCTGCAGCACGTAGACGACATGGGTGCCGCCCACGCCCGGCGGGTCGTAGACGCCCGCGTTGGCGTAGCCGCGCTCCTTGAGGTCGACGATGCGCTCGGCGCCGTAGTCCAGCATGTCCTCCTTGGTGCCGAAGCGGATGGCGCCGGTCGGGCAGGCCTTGGCGCAGGCCGGTTCCAGGCCCACGCCGACGCGGTCGGAGCACAAGCTGCACTTGTAGGCCTTGCTGTCGACCTGGCTGATGCGCGGCACATCGAAGGGGCAGCCGGTCACGCAGTTGCCGCAGCCGATGCAGTGCTCGGAGATGAAGTCGACGATGCCATTGGTGTACTTGACGATGGCGCCTGGCGCCGGGCAGCTCTTCAGGCAGCCCGGGTCCTCGCAGTGCATGCAGCCGTCCTTGCGGATCAGCCATTCCAGCTTGTCTTTCTCGACCTCCACCTCGGAGAAGCGCATGACGGTCCAGCTCTGGGGCGTCAGGTCGCGCGGGTTGTCGTAGGTGCCGTGGTTGTCGCCGACATCGTCGCGCAGGTCGTTCCACTGCATGCAGGCCACCTGGCAGGCCTTGCAGCCTATGCAGGAGGACACGTCGATGAGCTTGGCGACCTCGGCGACGTGCTTGCGGGCCTGGGTCGACGGCGTCGTCGTCGCGGAGCGCTTGGCGATATCGAGAGATTGAAGTGATGACATTTCAGGCCCTCTCGATATTGACCGTGAAGCTCTTGAACTCCGGCGTCTGCGTGTTCGCGTCGCCCACGAAGGGGGTCAGCGTGTTGACGAGATAGCCGGGCTTGGCCACGCCGACAAAGCCCCAGTGGTTGGGCAGGCCCACGGTGTGGATGCGCTTGCCGTCCACGTCCAGCGACGCGATGCGCTTGGTGACGACGGCCACGGCCTTGATGAAGCCGCGGTTGCTGCTCACCTTGACCCAGTCGCCGTTGGCGATGCCCTTCTCCTTGCCGAGTTCCTCGCCGATCTCGACGAACTGCTGCGGCTGCAGCACGGCCGAGGTCAGCACGTTCTTGGTCCAGTAGTGGAAGTGCTCGGTCAGTCGGTAGCTGGTGGCCACGTACGGGAAGTCCTTGGGCGTGCCGAAGGCCTCCATGTCGCCCTTGAAGACGCGCGCGGCCGGGTTGGACTTGGCCTTGGCGTTGCCCGGATGCATGGGGTTGGCGGCCAGCGGCGTCTCGAAGGGCTCGTAGTGCTCGGGCAGCGGGCCGTCCACCATGCCGGTGGGCGCGAAGAGGCGGGCCACGCCCTCGGACGTCATGATGAAGGGCCGCACCGCGTCGGCATCCGTCGGGTTGGCGTCGGGGCGGATGTCGGGCACGTCGGAGCCGCCCCAGCGCTCGCCGTTCCAGGTGACGAGCTTGCGCTTGGGGTTCCAGGGCTTGCCGGTCGGGTCGCAGGAGGCGGCGTTGTAGAGCACGCGCCGGTTGGCCGGCCAGGCCCAGGCCCAGTTCAGCGTCTGGCCGATGCCATAGGGGTCTGCGTTGTCGCGCCGGGCCATCTGGTTGCCGGCCTGCGTCCAGGCGCCGGCGTAGATCCAGCAGCCGCTGGACGTGCTGCCGTCATCGCGCAGCAGGCCGAAGCCGCTGAGCTGCTCGCCCGCCTTGGCCAGCACCTTGGTCGCGTCCTTGGGGTCGGTGACGTCGGCCAGGGCCTTGCCGTTGTACTCCTTGGCCAGCTCCTCGGCCGAGGGGTTGGTGGGCTGCAGATAGGGCCAGGTCAGATTGACGATGGCGTCAGGGAAGGCGCCGCCCTCCTTCACATACGCCGCCTTCATGCGCGTGTAGAGCTGGGCAATGATCTCGGGGTCGCCCTTGGCCTCGCCCGGGGGCTCGGCGCCCTTCCAGTGCCATTGCAGCCAGCGGCCGGAGTTGGTCAGCGACCCGTCCTCCTCGGCGAAGCAGGTGCTGGGGAAGCGGAACACCGTTGTCTGGATGTCCTCGCTCCTCACGTCGTTGTGCTCGCCGTAGTTCTTCCAGAACTCGGCCGTCTCGGTGTTGAGCGGGTCGATGACGACGAGGTACTTCAGCTTGGACAGGCCACCGACGATCTTCTTCTTGTTCGGGAAGGAGCCGACCGGGTTGAAGCCCTGGCAGATATAGCCGTTGAGCTTGCCCTGGGCCATCAGCTCGAAGGCCTGCAGCACGTCATAGGCCTTGTCCCACTTGGGCAGGTAGTGGAAGGCCCATTCGTTGTCGGCCGTGGCGGCCTTGCCCCACCAGGCCTTTTGCTGGCTGACGAAGAACTTGGGGTAGTTCTGCCAGAAGCTCATCTGGCCTGGCCGCAGGGGCTTCAGCGCCCGGGTCTTGTAGTAGGTCTCGAGGTCCTGCTCGCTGTCGCGGGCCAGGCTCATATAGCCGGTCAGCGAGGTGGAGAGCAGGCCCAGGTCGGTCAGGCCCTGGATGTTGGAGTGGCCGCGCAGCGCATTCATGCCGCCGCCCGGCAGGCCGATATTGCCCAGCAGCAGCTGCACGAGGGCGCCGGTGCGGATCATCTGCGAGCCCTGGCTGTGCTGTGTCCAGCCCAGGGCGTACATGATGGTCATGACCTTGTTGGGCTTGGAGGTCTCCGCGATCATTTCGCAGACCTTGAGGAACTTGTCCTTGGGCGTGCCGGTGATCTTGCTGACCTGCTCGGGCGAATAGCGCGAGTAATGCGCCTTCATCACGTTGAGCACGCAGCGCGGGTGTTCCAACGTCGGGTCGACCTTGGCAAAGCCCTTGTCGTCGAGCTCGTAGCCCCAGCTCTTGTTGTCGTAGCGGCGCTTGGCCTCGTCGTAGCCGCTGAAGATGCCGGCCTCGAACTTGTAGTCCTCGCCGACGATGAAACTGGCGTTGGTGTAGGCCTTGACGTACTCGGTCTGGATCTTGTTGTTGGTCAGCAAATAGTTGATGACGCCACCCAGGAAGGCGATGTCAGCGCCCGCGCGAATGGGCGCGTAGTAGTCGCTCATGGCGGCCGAGCGCGTGAAGCGCGGGTCGACGACGATGAGCTTGGCCTTGTTGTGGTGCTTGGCCTCGATGACCCACTTGAAGCCGCAGGGGTGGGCCTCGGCGGCATTGCCGCCCATGATGAGCACGAGGTCGGCGTTCTTGATGTCCACCCAGTGGTTGGTCATCGCACCGCGCCCAAACGTCGGGGCCAGACTGGCCACCGTCGGGGCGTGTCAAACGCGCGCCTGGTTGTCGAAGACCAGCATCCCCATCGAGCGCATCGCCTTGTGGGTGATGTAGCCCGATTCGTTGGAGGAGGCTGATGCACACAGCATGCCGGTGGTCAGCCAGCGGTTCACCGTCTTGCCGTCGGCGTTCTGGGCGACGAAGTTGGCATCGCGGTCGGCCTTCATCAACTTGACGAGGCGGTCCATGGCCTCGTCCCAGCCGACGCGCTTCCACTCCTTGCTGCCCGGCTCGCGAATCTCGGGGTGCTTGAGCCGGTTGGGGCTGTGCACGAAGTCCAGCAGGCCGGCGCCCTTGGGGCAGAGGGTGCCGCGGTTGACCGGGTGGTCAGGGTCGCCCTCGATGTGGATGATGGACGACGTGACGTTCTTCGCCTTGTCGCCCAGGGAATACATGATGACGCCGCAGCCCACCGAGCAGTAGGGGCAGGTGTTGCGGGTCTCGGTTGCCCGGGCGAGCTTGAAGTTGCGCGCCTCGGCCAGGGCGGCCGTCGGCGAGAACCCCAGGGCCACCAGGCTGGACGCTGCCAGCCCCGCGCCGCTCACCCGGAAGAACTGCCTCCGGTTCATGTCCATTCGGCTGTCTCCTGCGGGCACCGCCCGCTCTTGTGCAGGAACGAATCACACGGGCAGCCATCGTTGGCCACCGCACTGTGATTTCTTCACAAAGGAGAGCCCTTGTCCAGGGAGGGCAACCCTGGTGGACTGGATCAGTCGGGTATCAGGTTGTCTTGGAAATGGAGATGCTCGGGAACTTGGCCGAGTAGTCCTTGCCCTGGGCGGCGATCTTGGCCGCGACCTTGCGGGCCAGGGCCTTGTAAAGCCCGGCCACCTCGCCGTCCGGCTCGGCGGCGACGGTCGGCGTGCCGGAGTCAGCCTGGGCGCGGATGCTCATGGCCAGCGGCAGCGCGGCGAGCAGCTCGGTGCCGTACTGCGCCGCCATCTTCTGGCCGCCGTCGGCCCCGAAGATATGTTCGGCATGGCCGCAGTTCGAGCAGATATGCACGGCCATGTTCTCGACGATGCCGAGGATGGGAATGCCCACCTTCTCGAACATCTTCAGGCCCTTCTTGGCGTCGATCAGCGCGATGTCCTGGGGTGTCGTGACGATGACGGCGCCGGTGACGGGCACGCGCTGCGACAGCGTCAGCTGGATGTCGCCGGTGCCGGGCGGCAGGTCGATGACGAGGTAGTCCAGCTCCTGCCAGCGGGTCTGGCGCAGCAACTGCTCCAGGGCCTGCGTGGCCATGGGGCCGCGCCAGATCATGGCCTGATCGTCCTCGACAAGGAAGCCGATGGAGTTGACCTGCAGGCCGTGGGCGATATGCGGCTCCATGTTCTTGCCGTCGAGCGTCTCGGGGCGGCCGCTGACGCCCAGCATCAGCGGCTGGCTGGGGCCGTAGACGTCGGCATCCAGCACGCCGACGCGGGCGCCTTCGGCATGCAGGGCCAGGGCCAGGTTGGCGGCCGTSGTGCTCTTGCCCACCCCGCCCTTGCCGGAGGCGACGGCAATGATGTTCTTGACGCCCGGCAGCAGCTGCACGCCGCGCTGCACCGCATGGGCAACGACCTGGGTCGTGATGGCGACGCTGACATTGCCGACGCCTGGCAGGCTCTTGGCCGCTGCCACCAGGGCCGCACGTAACGCCGGGTGCTGGCTGGCCGCCGGATAGCCCAGTTCGACTTCGACGGCGACGTCGCTGCCCTGGACCTGAACGGCCCTGATGGCTTTGGCCGCGCCCAGGTCGCGGCCGGTTCCGGGGTCGACGACGGCTTGCAACAGGGGTCGCAGCGTGGCTTCGGAGATCGCGGTCATGGGCGGCAGGAGTTCACTGAAACAGGGCGCGCAGTCTAGCTGCCGGCGCTTTTGCATCCAGTTGGCGGGGTTTGTGCGTAGAGTGAAGCGGCCTCGCACTGCCGTTGGAGATTTCATGCGCCGTCCCGTTCTTTTGCTTGCCACTGTCCTGCTCAGCGCCCCTGCCCTGGCCCAGTCCAATGGCAAGCTGCTGCTGACCGGCGGCGTGTCCAGCATCGACGGTGCGGCCGGCGGTGGCCTGACGCCCTGGGCGGTGACCGGCAGCTACGCCACGGCGGGCGAGGTCGGCGCCACCGCCTTCATCACCCGCGCCAAGACCGGCAACTACGGCCTGCTGACCTATGGCGCGGCCGTCGCCTTCCATGACCGCGTCGAGATCTCGCTGGCCAAGCAGGACTTCGACACCGAGAGCAACCTCGCCCCCCTGGGGCTGGACGGCCTGCACCTGAAACAGGACATCCTGGGCGTCAAGGTCCGCATCGCCGGCGACGCCGTGCTGGACAGCGACACGCTGATGCCTCAGATCGCCATTGGCCTGGAACACAAGAGGACCCATGCCGGCAACCTCGGCCCCACCCTCTTCGGCCCGCTGGGCGCCAAAGACTCGGGCACCGATTTCTACGCCAGCGCCACCAAGCTGTTCCTGGCCGACGGCGTGCTCGTCAACCTGACGCTGCGCGCCACCAAGGCCAACCAGAACGGCCTGCTCGGCTTTGGCGGCGCCCAGGGCAAGGGCTTGCGGCTGCAGCCGGAGTTCTCGATCGCCAAGCTGCTGCGCAAGGACCTCGCCATCGGGGTCGAGTTCCGCGCCAAGCCCAACAACCTGAACAACTCCATCCTCGGCGCCGGCGCGCTGAAGGAAGACGACTGGAAGGACGTCTTCATCGCCTGGGCGCCCAGCAAGCACTTCTCGCTGACCGCGGCCTGGGTGGACCTGGGCCGCATCGCGCCGGCCGTGCAGCCCAGGCGCCAGACGGGCAGCTATCTGTCGGCGCAATTTGCGCTCTGAAGGAATCACCATGCGCCCTGTCGCCCTTGCCTTCCTGCTGCTTGCCAGCGTTTGCGCCTTTGCGCAGACGCCACCAGCCAACGACAGCATCTACCAGGCCTGGGGCGGCAAGGCCGGCATCCGCGCCGTCATGGACGACTTCGTGCCGCGGCTGGTCGCCGACCCGCGCACGGCCCCCTTCTTCAAGACCACCAACCGCGAGAACCTGGCCACGCAACTCACCGAGCAGCTCTGCCAGGAAGCCGGTGGCCCCTGTGTCTACAAGGGCGCACCGATGAAGCTGGTGCACCAGGACCTGGACATCGCCCGGCGCGACTTCAATGCGCTGGTGGAAATCCTGCAGCAGGCCATGGACGCCAAGGGCATTCCCTTCAGCGCGCAGAACGGCATGCTGGCGCGCCTGGCGCCCATGCACCGCGAAATCGTCACGTCGGTGAGTGATTCGCAGCAGTCTCGGTAAAGAAAGCTTTCGTTAACGACTCGGCCACAAGCCAGCCCGGGTGGCGCGGCAAACTGCCGGCCATGCAACTCACCCGTGTTTCCGCGGCCGCCATGCTGGTGGCCTGCGGCAGCTTCGCCGCCGTCGCCCAGACTCGCCCCGCCCCGCCCGAAGCAGCAGCCTCCGCGCCTGCGACCAAACCTGCCGCCAAGTCCGAGCAGCTCAAGCGCGTCGAGATCAGCGGCACCGCCAGTGATGAATCCATCCGCAAGGCCTCGACGGCCAGCAAGATCGTCATCACGCGCGAGGAGATCGAGAAATACGGTGACTCGACGCTGGGCGAGATGATCAAGCGCCTGCCCGGCGTGACGACCGGCGGCCGTCCCGGCCGCGGTGGCGACATCCGCATGCGCGGCATGGGCGGCGGCTACACGCAGATCCTCGTCAACGGCGAGCGCATGCCGCCCGGCTTCTCGCTGGACCAGCTTCCGCCCGAGCAGGTCGAGCGCATCGAGGTGCTGCGCGCACCCACCGCCGAATACGGCACGCGCGCCGTGGCCGGCACCATCAACGTCGTGCTGCGCGAGGCGCTCAAAAAACGCCTCAACGAGTTCCGCGCCGGCTTCGCGACCGAGCGCGGCAAGATCAGCCCCGGCATCAGCTGGACGCGCAACGACAACTTCGGCGAGGGTCACGCCTACAACCTGACCGTCAATGCCCTGCATGGCGAGCGCATCGACAACATCATCAACGACACGCTGACGCACACGGTCGCCACCAACAGCGACAGTCTGCTGACCTCGCGCGGGCGGACTTCTGATGAGCGCACGGCGCTGAACCTGACCGGCCGAGTGCAGTTCAAGCTCAACGCGACCGACAGCCTGGCCATCCAGCCCTTCATCGTGTCGACCAAGTCCAGCAGCAACTCCCAGCTGCTGCAGACGACGACACCCACGCCTGCCGTCAAGCCGCCCGGCTTCTTCGACCAGGCCGACACCGACGGCGACAACCGCTTCACGATGGCACGGCTGAACGCCCAGTGGCAAAGCAAGCTCAGCGCCGACACCCGCGTCGAAGCGCGCGGTGGCCTCGGCCGTGCCCGTGGCGAGAGCCACAGCCTGCGCCAGGAAAGTCTGGCCGGCGCGGCCTCGCGGCTGCAGCAGGACGACAACACCAGCCGCGACAGCAGCTGGAGCGCACTGGCCAAGCTGTCGCACAACCTCGGCGGCGACCACAGCCTGGTCTCCGGCATCGAGGGCGAAGGCACGACGCGGCACACCAACCGCGTCACGCTGGTCAACGGCTTGCCTCAACCTGGGCTGGACGATTTCGGCGACGACCTCGATGCCTCGTCCACGCGCGTCGCCGCCTATGCCCAGGACGAGTGGAATGTCGGCAAGCAATGGGACTTCTACGCCGGCCTGCGCTGGGAAGGCATCACCACCAAGTCCAGCGCGGCGAGCTATGACGCGCGCAACAAGTCCAGCGTCTTCACGCCGCTGGCGCATGCCCGCTACAAGCTCGACGACAAGGGCCGCGACATGATCCGCGCGAGTCTCACGCGCAGCTATCGCAGCCCGCAGCTGCAGGACCTGATCGCGCGGCCGACGATCAACAGCCAGGTGCCCCACCAGGCCAACACGCCCGACCGCGCCGGCAACCCCGACCTCAAGCCCGAACTGGCGACCGGCTTCGAGATTGGCTATGAGCACTACCTGGTCAAGGGCGGCCTGCTCAGCGCCAATTTCTTCGCCCGTCGCATCAGCAACCTGATGCGCACCGTGACGGCGCTGGAGACCGTGCCCTGGGCCGCCACCCAACGCTGGGTGGCGCGGCCGCAGAACATCGGCAAGGCCTCCACCGCCGGCGTCGAGCTGGAAGCGCGCTTCCGCCTGGATGAGTATTTCGAGGACGCGCTGCCCATCAATGTGCGCAGCAACTTCAGCGTCTTCACGTCGAAGGTGGAAGGCATTCCGGGGCCGAACAACCACATCGACGGCCAGCCCAAAGGGACGGCCAACCTGGGGGCTGACTACCGGCTGCGGTCTTTGCCACTGACGCTGGGCGCCTCGTTGAACTGGACGCCATCGACCACCATCCAGCAGACGCTGATCACCGAGACCACGGCCAGCCGCAAGGCGGTGGTGGACGCCTTCGCACTGTGGGCCATCAACACCGAGCAGTCACTGCGACTGTCGGCGACGAATCTGTCGGCGATGGACTACTTCAATGGCACGGTCATCGCGACTGGGGATCAGGTGATCACGTCGCGCAGTGGGGGGCCGAGCTATACGCAGTGGCAACTGCGGTGGGAGATGAAGATTTGAGGCTGGGTTGCTTTTGCCGCGGTCCTCATGACTCGCGTGCAGTGCCGCGGGAATCCGCCCCGCGAGGGCGGGTAACTTTTCTCTGACGCGCCAGAGAAAAGTCACCAAAAGAGGAGCGCTAATGCAATCCGCACTCGAGCGGGATCAGGCGCTCGCAAGCTCGGAGTAGCCSCGGGCCTACAAGCGAACCGCTGCGCTCTCGCACACGACTTGTGAAGARCGCMAGCGATCGGACCTTCAGGCCAGTTAACGCCGGCTGCACGCCGKGCTCATCARRACAGCCCAATGCAGCGTCGCCCGAGCGACGCGGCTGTTCGGTATTTCCTGATGAGCCCGGCGTGCAGCCGCGCGTCGAACGGGGTGCTGGTGCGATACATCGGGCTCGTCACAAGTCGTGTGCGAGAGCGCAGCGGTTCGCTTCTTGTCGCAATGCCGCTGGCTGTTTTCGCGAGCCGCTCTTCGCGGCGTCGCGGTCGTGTGCGGTTCAGGGCCTCTTCTTTGGTGACTTTCTTCTGGCCCCGCAGAAGAAAGTTACCCGGCCGCCGGGACGGACTCCCGGCAATGCATCGAGCAGACACGCTCTACGCAAAGGCAACCAACCCAATCACCAATCAGCCCAAACTCGAAGTCACCCACGGCCCCGTCAGCCCATCCAGCTCACAGTCCCACAACGCCTGCGCATCCATCTCGTCGACCACGCCCTCGCCGTAGACCTTCAGCGCCAGGCTCCTCAGCATGATCACCATGCCCCGCACAAACGCCGCCCGCCCCGCCTCGCCGGCCACGCCCAGCAGCACCGAGGCGTCCAGCTTCACGTAGTCCAGCCCGGCCTGATAGAGCTTCTCGACCTGCGCCAACCCAGCCCCGGCATGCTCCAGCCCCAGCTTGACGCCGAGCGGCCTCAGCTGACGCCCAAACTCCAGCAGCCGCTCGAAATGCTCGGTCGCCGCCGCCTCGGCCAGGTCCAGCAGCAGGGCACGCGCAGGCTGCGGCCATTGCGCCAGCAGCTCACGCAACTGCGGCAGAAACGCAGCATCGGCCAGCGACACGGGCGCCACATTGATGCAGCGCGCCTGGCCATCGGCCGCGATCGCCCGCAGGGCCAGATCCACGGCGAGCAAGTCGACCTGGGCCGTCATGCGTGCACGCACCGCGAAAGGCAGCCAGGCCGCGGCCGGCTGGAAGTCTTCATCGAGCTTAAGCTGCAACGGACATTCCAGATGCAGCACACGGCCGCCCCGGTCGCGCACCGGGAATTCGATCAAGCGACCACGCTGCTGGCTGACAGCCTCCTGCAGCTGGGCCCGCCACAGGCCTTCGCCCTGCTCGCGACCGACGCCAGGGTCGGCCACGATCTCGACGACGAAGCCGCCACGCGCCTCGCTCTGGTGTTCGGCGCGGGCCAGGGCCGCATCGGCCTCGCCCAGCCAGACGCTGCTCGGCCGTTCGCGCGGCAGCTCGATGGCACCCAGGGCCACCTGCACGCCGGGCCCGAAGGCCGGCAGGCTGGCGCGCAGCGCGTCAGCCAAGGCGTGGGCCGTCTCGGCGGCCACGCCCTCGGCCGGCAGCCACAAGGCGAAGTCGCCACCGTTCATTCGGCCAACGCGGCAGCCAGCGACAGACTCCGGATAGGCCTGCAAGGCCGACACAACGGTCAACAGCACGTCGTCGACGGCGCCACGGCCCAGGCGGGCGTTCAGGCCGGACAGATCACGCAGGCGCACGAGCACGAGACCAGCCACGGCCGGGCCGTCGTCGCGGCGCAGCGCGGCGTCCAGCTCGGCCAGGAAATGCTTGCGGGTGGACACGCCGGTCAGCGGGTCGTGGTGGACCTGCTCGCGCAGCACCAGCAGCTGGCCGGCCTGGGCTTCGAAGAGATCGCGCACGCGCTGCACCATGGCGTTCATGGCGCGGGTGAGGCGCTGCAGCTCGGGCACGCGCGGCTCGACGACCTGGCCATAGCTGCCCGACAGCACGCCCTCGGCCTGGGCCACGGCGGCGTCCAGCGGGCGGCGGATGCGCCTGAGGCCCGCCCAGGCCAGTACGRCCGCCACGATGCCGACGATGAGCAACCACGCCAGCAGCCGACGCGAGGTGATCCACAGCGTGTCATGGGCATAGCTGGAATGGCTCTTCAGCTCGACGGCGCCGATGGCATTCCAGCCGTTGGACAGCTGGGCCACGCCGGCCGCGGCTTCGATGGGCAGCATGGCGCGGAACCAGGCCGGCGCCTGGCCGGGGCGCGGCGCCTCGGCGCGCTCGAACAGGGTCTCGCCTGTGGCACTGCGCCAGCGCACGAACTCGTAGGCGCCGGTGTCGAACTGGGCCGACACCAGCAGCTTGATGAGCTCACGGTCACCCCGCTGTTGAGACAGCGCCAGCGCCAGCGCCTGCGCGTTGTCGGCGTTCTTCAGCTCCAGCTGGGTGAGCATCAGCTGGCGCGCCGAGACCGCGGACAGGCCGACCGCGCCCACCAGCGCGGCCAGCACCACGCCCAGCACCAGCCAGGCGATCTGCCGCATCAACGACATGTCTCACTCCCCATTACAGAAACCCTTCTGCCCTGACCTTGGCCACCAGTTCGCGCCACAGCGACAGCCGTGCCAGCGGGTCGCCCGCCGTCACCTGGCCCACGCCCTGCCACAAGCCCTCGGTATTGAAACTGAACACTGGCGTCAGGTCGGTCCGCTGCGACGCGGGCAGCACCTCGGGCCGCAGGTTGTCCAAAATCAGCGGCTCGGCGCCCGGCTGGGCATAGTAGGCCAGCACCATGTGCGCCAGCGACTGGCCCTGCAGCCGCGCCCGCACATAGACCATGCGCAGCTTGGCCGTCGGCACGCCCGTGGCCGCCAGGCCGAAGTATTTGGCGATGGCGTAGTCCTCGCAGTCGCCGGCGCGCTTTTCCAGGCTTTCCAGCGGCGAGGCCCAGTAGTCCGGCAGGTTCCAGACGACGGCATCGTCCTTGAAGGCCAGACGGCGGTTGAAGAAATCGTTGATGTCCTTGAGCCGCTGCAGCTCCTCGGCCGTGCCACTGCGCTCGATCTGCTGCACCAGGGCCTGGGCCTGCTCGACGACGCGGGGGCCGCGGGCGGCTGCGGCTTCCAGCACGCGGGACGCGTCATAGGCCGCCAAGGCCAGCACCGGGCCCGCCACCAGGGCGGCCAGCCACCACCGGCGCGGGCGGGGGGCAAAAGCGACACGGGGCGGGGAAGTGGGCAAGATTGACGGCGGGCTGCGATTGAATTCACTGTACCCGGCCGGCACGCGCCCGAAGCGCCTCTAAGATTTTTGGCTATGCAGAACCCGGCACCTTCCCACGCCCCGCGCGCTCCCGTCGCACGGGCGCAGCAGATCCGCGACGACCTCGACCAGTCGCGCCGCCGTGGTCCCCTGCAGCAGATCCAGATCCCGCCCTGCCCCGAACTGCTGGCCCAGCTCCAGCAGGCCATGAGCCAGCCCGAGCCCGACCTCAACCTCGTCGGCCGCATCGCCTCCAGCGACGTGGCCATGGCTGCCACGCTGCTGCGCATCGCCAACGGCCCCTTGTTCAAGCCCGTCGGCCTGCCCTGCACCACCGTCGGCCAGGCCATGACGCGCATCGGCCTGCGCGAGAGCGTGGYCGTCATGACGGGCTTCCTGGCCCAGCACGCCATCCCCGTCAACGCGCCGCAGCTGGCGCGCTTCTGGGAACGCAGCACCAAGCGCGCCATCGCCATGGCCATCATTGCCCAGCAGTTGCCGGGGTTGTCGCCCGACCTGGCGCACAGCTTCGGCCTCTTCCTGCATGTCGGCATGCCCGTGCTGATGCAAAGCGTGCGCGGCTATGCGGCCACCATGGTGGAGGCCGGCGCGCGCATCGACCGCCCCTATATCGCCACCGAGAACGCCAATCACAAGACCGACCATGCCGTCGTCGGCGCCCTGGTCGTGCGGGTCTGGAACCTGCCGGCGCCGCTGATGGCCGCCATCCGCCTGCACCACGACTTCACGGCCCTGGGCCACGACGGCATCGAGCCCGAGATCCACACACTGATGGCGGCTGGTCTCATTGCCGAGCACTTGATGCGCCGCCACGAGGGCCTGCCCGAGGACGCCGACTGGGCCGGCCACCACCAGGCCGCGATGGCTTGGCTGCACATCGGCTGGGACGAGCTGGCCCAGTGGGAAGAGGCCATCACCGCGCAGTTCGACGCCGCGTGAAAGCCCTCCGCCTGCGCGTCGTCGTCCTCGCCATCATGGTGGTGGGGACGGCGCTGACGCTGGCCTGGTGGGTGTTCGGCCCCTCCGGCGTCGCCGTCGAGCTGACCAAGCGCAGCTGGCGCATGGAAATCATCGTCGAGCGGCTGCGCTCCGAGAGCGGCTCCGACTGGTGCGACGAGCTGCCCGAGGGCGCCTTCGACATCAGCCGCCGCACCATCGCCGACCCGACCGGCAAGCGCGCAGAGCCCAGCGAGCATTGCCGCTACAACCTGCTCGCCTGGCGCCGCAGCTGGATCATCAAGAACGAGGGCGGCCCGGACGACCGCCCCGACTGGCCGCGGCCGCCGCTGCGCATGGCCCCACCCGGCCAGCCCGGCAGCGAGCGCCTGGGCCAGCGCGAGGCCTACTTCGAGATCGAACTGCGCGACCGCGAGGACCACGCCTGGGTCTGCCGCCTCGACCCCGAGCACTGGAAGCAGTTGCGCGTGGGCATGCGTTTTCGCATGCCGGTGGACCGCTTCGGCACGGCCAACTGCCCGGGCATGTATCCGTCGCGCTTCTGACGGGCCGCGACTGCGGGCGTCAGTGGAACAGCTGCCAGGCCGCGACGACGACGTGGCCCCAGAGCATCAGGTTGAAGCCCAGCAGCGTGAAGAGGCGCAGGAAGGTCCAGAACTTGCGCGCGCGATGCAGGGCCTCGTCGGCCCCGGTAAAGACGTAGATGCCCATGTAGAGGGCCGAAGGGAACAGGGTGGCAGCCATCACGAGCGCCATGAACCAGTAGAAAAAGGTCATGCCGCCATTGTCGCGACAGCCTCCACCCGCAAGGATTGACGTTAGCCCGCAGGCCGTCAGCCGGCCTTGGCCGCCTTCCAGCGCTTCAGCATCTCGGCTTCCTGCTCGGGCGTGAAGGCCATGCGGGTGCGGCCCTTCTCCTCCTTCAGCTGGCCCTGGTACCAGGCCAGGGTCTCTGCCACCGTCTGCTCGACGGGCCGGAAGCGCAGGCCGGCCTTCACGGCGCGGCCGTTCTGCCAGGTGTGGAAGCCCTTGGTGTCACCCGCATAGGGCGCCCAGATCGGGAAATCGATGCCCTCCTGCTTGGCGACGAACTCACCCGGGATCCAGGTGATGGTGCTGGGATTGGGCGTGGCCTTCTGGCAAGCGGCGATGACCCGCCCCCAGGTCATCGCCTTCTCGGGCCCGAGGCCGTTGAAGCTGCCGATGGTGCGGTTCTCCACCATCAGCACCAGCCACTCGGCCAGGTCGCGCACGTCGATGAGCTGCAGCGGGTCGGTCGGCGCGCCGGGCACGGCGACCTCGCCGCCCTTGTCGAAGCGCGCTGGCCAGTAGGTGAAGCGGCCCGTCGGGTCGTCGGGGCCGACGATGAAGCCCGGGCGCACGACCGTCGTACGCCCGGGCAGCGCGGCTTCGGCGGCGGCTTCGCAGGCGGCCTTGAGCCCGCCGTAGTTCTCGAAGTTCTTGCCCATCTCCTCGACCTTGGGGTCGGCCAGAACGGCCAGCGGCGCGCTCTCGTCGCCGTTGATCGGGCTGGGTTCCTTGTAGGCGCTGATGCTGGAGATGTAGATGTACTGCTTGACCCGCGGCGCCAGCAGCTGGGCCGAGGCGCCGACCATGCGCGGGTAGTAGCCCGAGTCGTCGATGACGGCGTCCCATTCGCCGGTCTCCAGCGACTTGATGCCTTCACCCTTCAGCGGGTCGCGGTCGCCCTGGCGCTTCTCGATGTGCGGGAAGAGGCCGGGCCGCGTCTTGCCGCGGTTGAACAGCGTCAGCGTGTGGCCGCGCTTCTCGGCCGCCTCGACGATGGCCGGGCCGAGGAAGCCGGTGCCGCCGAGGATGAGGATGCGCTTGGGCGCGGGCGCGGCCGCCGCGAAGGCGGCGCCGGGAAGCAGGGTGGTGCTCATCTGCAGGACCTGTCGGCGTGAGACGGTGATCTTCATGTGAGAGTCTCCTTGTGATGGAAGGGCAGCGGCGCGGCTTCGGCGTGCTCGCGATGACGACGGTTGACGAGCCGGCCCAGCCAGCCCGCGATGGCGACCCAGGCGCCGGCACAGCCCAGCGCCGCGAGCGAGACCGGCACCAGCAGCGCGGCAAACAGCGTCGGCGCCCAGACGCCGAGGAAGTCGCCGCCGCGGAAGACGAAGGTGTCGATGAAGGCCTTGGACTTGTAGCGTTCCTCCGGCCCCAGCGGGATGTAGAGGATCTCGCGCGCCGGCCGGTCCACGGCGTAGTGGATGCCGCGGCGCAGCACCTGCACCAGGGCCAGCGCCAGGAAGCTGGGCCACAGCGCCAGCGCGCCGAAGCCCACGGTCGTCAGCAGCGGCAGCACCAGCAGCACGCCGGACACGCCGATGCCGCGCAGCAGCCGGCTCGTCAGCAGCAGCTGCACGGTCAGTGTCAGCACATTGGTCCAGAAGTCCAGCTTGGCAAAGGCTGCCGTGCGCTCGGCTGGGCTCGCAAAGCTCTTGGCCACGATGTCGCCTTGCATCAGATAGAGGAAGGTCGAGGCGATGGTGAACAGCAGCATGTAGGCGCAGATCAGCTGCAGATAGCGTGAACCGGCAATGGCGCTCAGCCCGGCCTTGAAGTCCGGGCCCGGTTCACGCGCCTGCTGGCCTTCGCCCGACGACAGCTTGAAGTGCCGGGCCAGGCGCAGCATGAAGAACACCGCCAGCTCCAGGCCCAGCACGGCCAGCAGCATCAGGCCGGCGACCGGCAGCTTGAAACCCCAGCTGCCACTGCTGGCCACCTCGGTCACCGCAGCACCGACGACCGCTCCCAGCGTGCCGCCCATGGAGATCATGCCGAACAGGCGCTTGCCCTGGTCCTCGGTGAACACGTCGGCCATCAGGCTCCAGAACACCGACACCACAAAGAGGTTGAACACGCTCAGCCACACGTAGAACGCGTATCCCAGCAGGCTGCCCCCATGCGCTGGCAGCGCCTGGAAGAGCGCGGCGAACACCAGCAGGTTGACCGCGAAGAAATGCGCCACCAAGGGGATGAAGCGTCTGCGCGGCAGGCGCGACACCAGGGCCGCATAGATCGGGTTGACGACGAGCATGACGACCAGCGTCGTCGTCATCAGCCAGGGCAGCCAGTCGGCGCCGCGCGCAATGCCCATGGCCTCGCGCACCGGCCGCAGCAGATACAGGCTCAGCAGCAGGAAGAAGAAGTAGCCGGCCGCCCACAGCAGCGCGCGGCCCTCGCCAGGGCGCAGCAGCACCAGTCGTTGCAGTCTCGAGGTCAGCGCCGTCATGGCGCGATTGGCGCACCGCTGGACTCCCGCGGCGATTCGTCACGGCGGGAAAACCCATGCAGGCAAAACCCGTCCGTGACACACGGCATGGGTGGCGTCAGCCAGGTTGCGGGTTGCGCCCCTCGATCAACGGCACCAGGGCGCGCGTGCCTTGGTAAAGATGCTCGAACAGCTGCTTGACGCGCGGCACCTGGCGCAGCTCGACGCGAGTCAGCAGCCACAGCTCGCTGCGCCAGTCGCGCGGGGGGTCGAACACGCGCTTCAGCTCGGGGTCGGCATCGCCGAGATAGCAGGGCAAGGCGCCCAGGCCCATGCCGGCGCGCACCAGCTGGCGCACCTGGGCCAGGCTGTTGGTGCGCACCGCCACCTGGCGGCCCAGGCCCTGGCTTTCCAGCCAGCGCGCCGAGGCCAGGTGGGCCAGCTCATCGTCGACGCCCACCCAGGGCTGCAGGTCCAGCGTGTCGGCGCTGACCCCGCCCAGCCTGCGGGACGCATAGACCGTCGCCTCGACCTTCGCCAGGCGCCGCCCCACCAGCGACTCCGGCGGCGGACCACCGGAGCGCAGCGCGACATCGGTCTCGCCCTGCTGCACGTCCAGCAGCGCATTGCCGCTGCGCACCTGCAGCTGGACCTGATGCCGGGCCTGGTAGCTGGCCAGCAGCGGCGGCAGCAGGTCCTGCATCCAGGTGTCGGCCGCGCCCACCCTCAAGAGCCCGCCCGGCCAGGCCTGGCGCCCGCGCAGGCTCTCGGTCACGACATGCAGCTCACGCCCCATGCGGCGCGACAGCTCGACCAGCTCGGCGCCGGCCCGCGTGGCCACATAGCCACCGCGCAGGCGCTCGAACAGCCGCAGGTCCAGCTTCTGCTCCAGCGCGCGCAGCCGCCGGAACAGCGTGGCATGGCTCAAGCCGCCCGCACCGGCCGCCTTGGCCAGGCCGCCGTGCTGGGCAATCAGCTGCAACAGGCGCAGGTCGTCCCAGTTCAGGTCGTTGATGGCGGAGGCTGTCATGGCCAGCAATTTTGCAATGAAGATTTGCAAATTTGCTCATTTTTACGGCTCGGCCACTTCCTAGACTGAAGGCCTTCCCAGCACCACAAGAAAACCCGCCATGTCGATGTACGAACAGCTGCCCTTCCAGCCCGCCAACCCGGGCGAGATCGACCGCGTGGTGGCCGACTTTCCGCTGGCCACCCTGGTCAGCGCCGATGAAGGCCGCATGCTGGCCACGCCGCTGCCGCTGATCCTGCAGCGCGATGCGGCCAGCGGCGAAGCCCATCTGATCGGCCATCTGTCCCGCCGCAACCCGCAGTTCGCCATGCTGCAGCGCCAGCCGCGGGCGCTGGCCAGCTTCACCGGTGCGCAGGGCTATATCGCCAGCAGCTGGATGAGCAACCGCCGCTATGCACCGACGTGGAACTACGAATTCGTCCAGTTCGAGCTGGATGTCCGCATCGAGGACAGCCCGGAGCAACTGCTGCGTGCACTGGATCTGTTGAGCGCCCATGTCGAAGCGCCCTTCCCCAAGCCCTGGCAGCCGGCCGAGATGGGGCCGCGGCTGGAACAGCTGGCCCAGTACATCGTGCCCTTCAGTGCCCGCATCCTCGACACCCGCGCCCAGTTCAAGCTGGGCCAGGGTGATCCGGCCGACGCGCGGGCCGACGCCTATGCCGGCCTGTCCCGCTACGGCAACCATGAGCTGGCCGCGGCAATGCGTCGCCACGAGGAGTTGCTGCAAGAGGCCAGATGAACGCGAAGCAGCGCGCTTCGCCTAGGCCGCCTGCAGCCTCTCCGCCGGCACGGCCACGACAAGGACTTCGGCCTGCGCGCAGACCTGGCCTGCGCTCTCGACCGTGCAGACGACGGCGTACTTGCGGCCTGAGGCCTCGCGCACCGAGGCGCGCAGCTCAAGCGCCTGACTGCTGCGCGCCGGCTTCAGGAAACTGATGGACAGCGAGGCCGTGACGAAGGTCTGGGTCGGCGGGCCGGCTGCGAGGTCATGGCCGTTGTCGCGGCAATACCGGGCCAATGCCGCCCAGACGGCATGGCAATCGACGACGGAGGCGATGGTGCCGCCAAAGACATAGCCCGGATAGCCGATGTGCTGGGGCCCGGGCTGCCAGCGGCAGACCAGTTCGTCCCCCAGCCAGCGGCTCTTGATCTGCAGGCCACGCGCATTCAGCGCGCCGCAGCCATAGCAATGCACCTGCAGCACATCCTGCAGCGCGGGACCGTCGTCGAGATCGGCTTCCATCGTGGGCTCCCCAAAAAGCGATGGCCCAGTCTGGCCCGCCAGGCCGCGCGGCGCATCTCGGCCAACTACGGCCCGGGGCAGCGGCGAACACGGTAGTGGGACCGTGCCGTCTCAGTGCAACAGCCGCTGCTGGCCGGCGTGATGCACGGCCTCGGCCCGCGTCTTGCAGCCCAGGGCGCGCAGCGCGCCCGACACATGCATCTCGACGGTGCGCGGACTCAGCTGTAGGGCCTGGGCGATCTGCTTGTCGGTCTGGCCACCGGCCACGGCACGCAGCACGGTGAGCTGGCGGGGCGTCAGCGTCGGCCGCGGCAGCGGCGTGCCGATGAAGCCCTGGATGCGGTCCACCATCTGCGTGAAGGCAGGCTCGGAGGCGAAGGGCACGTGGTTGTCGCTGTCCAGCGGCGCGAAAACCGCACCGGGAATCAAGGCCGCCAGCCGGCGCCCCTGCTCGAAGCGGACCATCTGGTCACCACGGGCATGCAGCACCAGCGTCGGGCAGCGCACGCGCGCCGCGGCGGCCTTGACGTTGAGCCAATACATCGCCCTCAGGTAGCGCGCCGCGACTTCCGGCGTGGCCGAATCGCGCTGCAACTGGCCGAAAACGCGCTGCTGCTCGGGCGTTGCGCCGGGCATGAATTTGGAAACGAAGACCTGACGGAACACCGGGCTCGCCGCACCCCAGCCGACCTCGGCGACCTGCGCGAGCATGTCCCCCTCGCGGCGCACGCCCGGGTCGGGGTGGCTGGTGCTGTAGTAGGAGGTCGCGTAGCCGCCGTAGAGAATCAGGTGGCTGACGCGCTCGGGATGGCGAGCGGCGTATTCCACGGCGACGCCGGCTGCGCAGGTGAAGGCCAGCAGCACGAAGCGTTCGAGCCCGTGGGCGTCCGCGACGGCCTCCAGATCACTCACCCAGGCGTCGAAGGAGATRTCGTCGACGCGGCGCTGCGACAGGCCGCTGCCGCGGGTGTCGTATTCGATGTAGCGATGGCTGGCCGAGAAGACCTCGGTCAACGCCGGATACAACATGCCGGCGGGAGCACGATCCAAATGCGACAACCAGGTGGCCGCACGCAGCAGTGGAGGCCCTTCACCCTGGGCGGCCGTGGCGATCTGGACGCCATCGGCGCTGGTGCAAAAACGGATCTCGCGGCTGGGCGGCACGACGCACTCCCGGCGGATGGGAAGGGGCCAGTCTAGGCTTTGTCCCTCATCGCCATGAAAAAGGGCCGGCAATGCCGGCCCATCTGCTGGTCGCGCTGCGCTTACTTCTTGCGCACCGGCGGCACGTCCGTGCAGGAGCCGTGCGCCACTTCCGCAGCCATGCCCAGGGACTCGCCAAGCGTCGGGTGCGGGTGGATGGTCTTGCCGATGTCCACCGCGTCCGCGCCCATCTCGATGGCCAGCGCGATCTCGCCGATCATGTCGCCAGCATGCGTGCCGACGATGCCGCCGCCGATGATGCGGTGGCTCTCGTCGTCGAAGATGAGCTTGGTGAAGCCCTCGTCGCGGCCATTGGCGATGGCGCGGCCCGAAGCCGTCCAAGGGAACAGCCCCTTGGTGAACTTGATGCCCTTGGCCTTGGCCTCGTCTTCGGTGATGCCCACCCAGGCCACCTCGGGGTCGGTGTAGGCCACGCTCGGGATCACGCGGGCGTCGAACTGGCTCTTCTTGAGCTTGTCGTCGCCCAGCAGTTCGCCGGCAATGACTTCCGCCGCCACATGGCCTTCATGCACCGCCTTGTGGGCCAGCATGGGCTGGCCGACGATGTCGCCGATGGCGAACACGCTGGGCACATTGGTGCGCATCTGCACGTCGACCGGGATGAAGCCGCGGTCGCCGACGATGACGCCCGCGTTCTCGGCGCCGATCTTCTTGCCGTTGGGCGTGCGGCCCACGGCCTGCAGCACCAGGTCGTAGCGCTGCGGCTCCTTCGGCGCGCCCTCGCCTTCGAAGGTGACCCAGATGCCATCGGGCTTGGCCTCGGCACCGACCGTCTTCGTGTTCAACATGATGTTGTCGAAGCGGTGGGCGTTGAACTTCTGCCAGACCTTGACGAGGTCGCGGTCGGCGCCTGTCATCAGCGTGGGCAGCATTTCGACGACGTCCAGGCGTGAGCCCAGCGTGGAGTACACCGTGCCCATTTCCAGGCCGATGATGCCGCCGCCAACGATGAGCATCTTCTCGGCCTCGACCTGCATCTCCAGCGCGCCGGTCGAGTCGACGATGCGCGGGTCTTCGGGCAGGAAGGGCAGGCGCACAGCCTGCGAGCCGGCCGCGATGATGAGGCGCTTGAAGGCGACGGTTTGCGACGAACCCGTCTTGGCCTGGCCGACAGCGCCCTCGGTGGCTTCAACCTTCAGGTTCTGCGCATCCAGCAGCGTGCCGACGCCACGCAGCACGGTCACCTTGCGCATCTTGGCCATGGCCGCGAGGCCGCCGGTCAGCTTGCCGGTGACCTTGTTCTTGTGGGCGCGCAGCTTGTCGATGTCGACCTCCGGCTCGCCGAAGGCCACACCCAGGTCGGCCATGTGGCTGACCTCGTCCATGACGGCCGCGACGTGCAGCAGCGCCTTGGAAGGGATGCAGCCCACGTTCAGGCAGACGCCGCCCAGCGTTGCGTAACGCTCGACGATGGCAACCTTCAGACCCAGGTCAGCGGCGCGGAAGGCAGCCGAATAGCCACCGGGGCCGCCGCCGAGAACGACGAGGTCGAAGGCCTGGTCGGCGCTACCCGAGTAGGTCGCGGCGGCAGGGGCCGGCGCGGCGGCGACCACAGGTGCCGGTGCAGGCGCTGCGGCAGCCGGCGCGGGGGCCGCAGCTTCAGCGGACTCCAGCGTCAGCACGACCGAGCCCTTGGCGACCTTGTCGCCGATCTTGACGCGCAGCTCCTTGACCACGCCAGCGGCGGACGAAGGGATCTCCATCGACGCCTTGTCGCTCTCGACGGTGATGAGGCTCTGCTCAACCTTGACTGCGTCGCCGGCCTTGACCAGCACCTCGATGACGCCGACTTCGTCGAAGTCGCCAATATCCGGAACTTGAACTTCCACGATTGCCATTGCAATTTTCCAGTTTGATCAGTTGGGGACAGAGCTCGCTATGCGAGGTCTGTCCCGCAAGGTCTTACAGGGCAATCCGACGGAAGTCGGACAGCAGTGACGCGAAGTAGACGTTGAAGCGCGCAGCCGACGCGCCGTCGATGACGCGGTGGTCCCACGACAGCGACAGCGGCAGGATCAGGCGCGGCTGGAAGGCCTTGCCGTCCCACACCGGCTCGATCGAGCTCTTGCAGACGCCCATGATGGCCACTTCCGGTGCGTTGATGATGGGCGTGAAGTACTTGCCGCCGATACCGCCCAGGGACGAGATCGAGAAGCAGCCGCCGCTCATGTCGGCCGGGCCCAGCTTGCCGTCGCGGGCCTTCTTGGCCAGTTCGCCCATCTCGGCGCCGATCTGGAAGATGCCCTTCTTGTCGGCGTCCTTGATGACGGGCACGACCAAGCCGTTGGGCGTGTCGGCCGCGAAGCCGATGTGGAAGTAGTTCTTCAGCACCAGCGTGTCACCGTCCAGCGACGCGTTGAACTCGGGGAACTTCTTCAGCGCCGCGACGGCCGCCTTGATCATGAAGGCGAGCATCGTGACCTTGATGCCGGCCTTCTCGTTTTCCTTGTTCAGCTGGACGCGGAAGGCTTCGAGCTCGGTGATGTCGGCATCGTCGTGGTTGGTGACGTGCGGGATGACGACCCAGTTGCGATGCAGGTTGGCGCCCGAGATCTTCTTGATGCGGGACAGCTCCTTGCGCTCCACGGGGCCGAACTTCTCGAAGTCGACCTTGGGCCAGGCCAGCAGGTTCAGACCCGTACCGCCGCCAGCGGCAGCAGCAGGCGCAACGGCCTTTTGCGCGGCGGTCTGCACCGTGCCACTCATGACGGCCTTGACGAAGCCCTGCACGTCGCTCTCGACGATGCGGCCCTTGGCGCCACTGCCCTTCACTTCTGCCAGCGGCACACCGAGCTCGCGGGCGAGCTTACGGATGCTGGGCGAGGCGTGCGGCAGTTGGCCTGTCGGGGCGGTCGGCTGGTGGGCCGGCAGCGCGGCAGCGGGTGCCGCGGCCTTGGCTTCGGCGGGTGCGGCTGCAGGTGCGGCCGCGGCAGGCGCCGGCGCCTGAGCGGGCGCCGCGGCGGGCGCGGGTGCACCACCGGTGGCGGCCACGCGGGCCAGCGGCGAACCCTTGGCGACCTTGTCGCCGACCTTGACCAGCAGCTCCTGGACGACGCCGGCATGCGACGACGGGATTTCCATCGAGGCCTTGTCGCTCTCGACGGTGACCAGGCTCTGCTCGACCTTGACGGTGTCGCCGACCTTCACGAGCAGCTCGATGACGGCCACCTCGTCGAAGTCGCCAATGTCCGGGACTTCGATGGTGACCGGGCCGCTGCTCTGGGCCGGGGCCGGAGCAGCCTGAGCAGGCGCTGCTGGTGCCGGCGCAGCGGCAACGGGCGCGGGGGCGGCGGCCGCAGGCGCCGGCGCAGCAGCGCCCTCGCCCTCGACGATCACCAGCACGCTGCCTTCCTTGACCTTGTCGCCGACGGCGACCTTGATCTCCTTGACGACGCCGGCCTGCGACGACGGAATCTCCATCGATGCCTTGTCGCTCTCGACGGTGATCAGGCTTTGCTCCACCTTGACGGTGTCGCCGACCTTGACCAGCACCTCGATGACGCCGACCTCGTCGAAATCGCCAATGTCGGGAACCTTGACTTCAACCAATGCCATGTTTGTGTCTCCCCCGGGGCTCAGGCGTAGAGCGGGTTGATCTTGTTGACGTCGATGCCGTATTTGGCAATCGCCTCGGCCACGCGCTCGATCGGCACCGCGCCGTCATCGGCCAGCGCCTTCAGCGCGGCCACGACGATGTAGTGGCGGTTGATCTCGAAGTGCTGGCGCAGCTTGGAGCGGAAGTCACTGCGGCCGAAGCCGTCGGTGCCCAGCACCTTGTAGGAACGGCCCTTGGGGATGAAGGCGCGGATCTGCTCCGCGTAGTTCTTCATGTAGTCGGTGGACGCGATGACCGGGCCCTTGGTGTGGCCGAGCTGCTGCGTGACGAAGGGCACGCAGGCGAGTTCGGTCGGGTGCAGCAGGTTCCAGCGCTCGGCGTTCTGGCCGTCGCGGGCCAGCTCGTTGAAGCTCGGGCAGCTCCACACATTGGCGCCCACGCCCCAGTCCTCCTCCAGCAGCATCTTGGCGACCTGGCTTTCGCGCAGGATGGTGCCCGAGCCCAGCAGGTTGACGCTGATGGGCTTGGACGCATCCGCCTCTTCCAGCAGATACATGCCCTTGAGGATCTGCTCCTCGGTGCCGGCCTTGAGCCCGGGCATCGGGTAGTTCTCGTTCAGCAGGGTGATGTAGTAGAAGACGTTTTCCTGGTCTTCGACCATGCGCTTGAGGCCGCGCTGCATGATGACCGCCACTTCGTGGGCGAAGGTCGGGTCGTAGCTGATGCAGTTGGGGATGGTGCCGGCCAGGATGTGGCTGTGGCCGTCCTCGTGCTGCAGGCCTTCGCCGTTCAGCGTCGTGCGGCCGGATGTGCCGCCCAGCAGGAAGCCACGGGCCTGCATGTCACCCGCCGCCCAGGCCAGGTCGCCGATGCGCTGGAAGCCGAACATCGAGTAGTAGACGTAGAACGGAATCATGACGCGGTTGTTCGTCGAGTACGACGTCGCCGCGGCGATCCAGCTGGCCATGCCGCCCGCTTCGTTGATGCCTTCCTGCAGGATCTGCCCGGCCTTGTCCTCGCGGTAGTACATGACCTGGTCCTTGTCGACCGGCGTGTACAGCTGACCCTTGGGGTTGTAGATGCCGATCTGGCGGAACAGGCCTTCCATGCCGAAGGTGCGGGCCTCGTCGACGAGGATGGGCACGACGCGCGGGCCGATTTCCTTGTCACGCAGCAGCTGCGTCAGGAAGCGCACATAGGCCTGGGTCGTCGAGATCTCGCGGCCTTCGGCGGTCGGGTCCAGCACGGCCTGGAAGGTGGCCAGCTCGGGCGCCTTGAACTGCTCGTCGGCCTTGGGGCGGCGGCTGGGCAGATAGCCGCCCAGCGCCTGGCGACGCTCGTGCAGATAGCGCATCTCCGGCGTGTCGTCGGCCGGCTTGTAGTAGGGGATCTTGGCCAGCTCGCTGTCGGGAATGGGGATGTTGAAGCGGTCGCGGATGTACTTGATGTCCTCGTCCGTCAGCTTCTTGGTCTGGTGGACGGTGTTCTTGCCTTCGCCGGCCTTGCCCATGCCATAGCCCTTGACGGTCTTGACCAGCAGCACGGTGGGCTGGCCCGTCTTGTTGTTGTGGGCCTTCTCAAACGCGGCGTAGACCTTCTCGGGTTCGTGGCCGCCGCGGCGCAACTCGAAGATCTCCTCGTCGCTCATGTGGGCGACGAGCTTGGCCGTCTCGGGGTATTTGCCGAAGAAGTTCTTGCGGACGAAGGCGCCGTCGTTGGCCTTCATGGCCTGGTAGTCGCCGTCCAGCGTCTCCATCATCAGCTGCTTCAACTTGCCGCTCTTGTCGCGCGCCAGCAGCTCGTCCCAGCCCTTGCCCCAGATCAGCTTGATGACGTTCCAGCCCGCGCCGCGGAACTCGCCTTCCAGCTCCTGGATGATCTTGCCGTTGCCGCGCACCGGACCGTCCAGACGCTGCAGATTGCAGTTGACGACGAAGACGAGGTTGTCGAGGTTCTCGCGCACGGCCAGGCCGATGGCGCCCAGGCTTTCCGGCTCGTCCATCTCGCCGTCGCCCATGAAGGCCCAGACCTTGCGGTTCTCGGTGTTGGCGATGCCGCGGGCGTGCAGATACTTCAGGAAGCGCGCCTGGTAGATCGCCATCAGCGGGCCGAGGCCCATGCTGACGGTCGGGAACTGCCAGAAGTTGGGCATCAGCTTCGGGTGGGGGTAGCTCGACAGGCCCTTGCCGTCGACTTCCTGGCGGAAGTTGTCCAGCTGCTCCTCGCTGAGCCGGCCTTCCAGGTAGGCGCGGGCATAGATGCCGGGCGCGCTGTGGCCCTGGATGTAGAGGCAGTCGCCGCCGTGGTCTTCGCTGGCGGCATGCCAGAAGTGGTTGAAGCCGGCACCGAACATGCTGGCCACCGACGCGAAGGAGCCGATGTGGCCACCCAGGTCGCCGCCATCGGCGGGGTGCAGGCGGTTGGCCCGCACCACCATGGCCATCGCGTTCCAGCGCATATAGGCGCGCAGGCGCTTCTCGATCTGGATGTTGCCGGGGCAACGGGCTTCGGCGTCAGACTCGATGGTGTTGACGTAGCCCGTCGTGGCCGAGAACGGCAGATCGATGCTGTGGTGGCGGGCGTGCTCCAGCATCTCCTCGATCAGGAAGTGCGCGCGTTCGGCACCTTCGCGATCGATGACGGCCGAGAGGGCATCCAGCCACTCACGGGTTTCCTGCGGGTCTTGGTCGTTCGCGGCGGCGCCGAGAAACTCTTGCGGCTGGGCTGACATGGCCGTGTCTCCTGGTAAATCCGCCTCTGGCGGGCGGAAGTGGCTGTTCTAACAGGTGCAAAGCGCAGGCGCTGGCCCGCGAGCGGCGGCAGTGTCTCACAAGCCCAGTCAATTCCCAAATGGTGCGAATCGATTTCTTAATATGAAATATTCGACTTCCGTCCGACCCGGATAATTTGCCGATGTCCGCCGATTCCCCTGCTCCCGAGATCCGCTCCCGCGGCCAACGCATGCTGGCGCCGCTGCGCCGCCTGGTCGCGACCTGGTGGTTCCGGCAATCGCCGTCGCGCCAGGACCGCCTGGCCACGCTGGGGCCGCTGATCTCGGTGCTGCTCTTCCTGGCGGCCATCATTTCGGCCTTCTGGTACCTGCGCAACGAAGAAATCGAGCGCGAGACCGAGTCCGTCAAGCGCGACACCGAGATCGCCCAGCAGCAGATCCGCCTGCGCCTGATCGAGAACCAGGAGCAGCTGGTGCGCATCGCGCGAGAGGTCGTCACGCGGCAGATCGACGCCCACGAGTTCTCCGCCCAGGCCCAGGCCTTCGCCCGCGAGCGGCCCGAGCTGACGCATGTGACCTGGCTCAGCGCCAAGCGCGAGCGCCGCAGCAGCGTGGGCGCCGCCGGCTTCCAGGCCGACGGCCTGATGTCGGCCGACGGTGACGATCCGTCCATGCCCATGGTCAACCAGTCCAACGCGGCGGCCATCGCCTTCGAGGCCGCCAAGGAAAGGCGCCAGCCGGTCTACTCGCCGCCCTTCTCCGACGCCAACGGCGTCACCGTCTTCCAGCTGCACATCCCGCTGATCGACCGCGGCGGCTTTGCCGGCGTGCTGATCGCCGAATACACCGTCGAGTCGCTGCTGCGCTATTACGTGCCCAGCGAGGTCGCCACCCGCCACAGCATCGCCGTGCTGGATGCGCGCGACCAGATCGTCAGCAGCACCGTCACGCCCATGCCGGGCCAGGTGCTGCGCCGCGCCTCCCTGCTGCACGACGTGCCGCTGGCGCCGGCCCTGAACGGCCTGGTGCTGCGCGGCCAGGGCTGGCGCACCTCCATCGGCCTCATCAACAACGCGCTGTTCTGGCTGGTGCTGGCCCTGGCCGGCATGACAGTCTGGATGCTGCTGGGCACCTGGCGCCATATGCGCCGGCGCACCCAGATCCAGAACGCGCTGACGCTGGAGACCAATTTCCGCCGTGCCATGGAGAACTCCATGCTGACCGGCATGCGCGCCATGGACATGGACACGCGCATCACCTATGTGAACCCGGCGTTCTGCGCGATGACGGGCTTCTCGGAAGCCGACCTCATCGGCCGCACGCCGCCCTACCCCTTCTGGCCCGCCGACCGGCGCGAGGAAAACGCCCGCCTGCTGCAGCAGGAGCTGCAGGGCCGCAGCCCCTCGGGTGGCGTCGAAGTGAAGATCCAGCGCAAGGACGCCAGCCAGTTCGACGCCCGCGTCTATGTGTCGCCGCTGGTGGACACCAAGGGCAAGCAGACCGGCTGGATGACCTCGATGACCAACATCACCGAGGCCAAGCGGGTGCGCGACCAGCTCTCGGCCTCGCACGAGCGCTTCACCACCGTGCTGGAAGGCCTGGACGCGGCGGTGTCGGTGCTGTCCGTGCAGCCACCGGAGCTGCTGTTCGCCAACCGCAGCTACCGCCTCTGGTTCGGTGCCGACCCGGCCGGCCACGCGCTGCTGGCCGGTGGCCATCTGCTGGGCACGACCAGCCGCCGCGGTGGCCTGGACGATAGCGTCGACGAGGTCGACGACTACTCCGGCCTGCCCGCCGAGGCGCTGACCGAGACCGGCTCCGACCCGCGCGAGGTCTATGTCGAGTCCCTGGCCATGTGGTTCGACGTGCGCGCCCGCTATCTGCAGTGGACCGACGGCCGCCTGGCGCAGATGCTGATCGCCACCGACATCACCATGCGCCGCCACGCCGAGGCCCAGGCCGCCCTGCAGGCCGACAAGGCCCAGGTCACGAGCCGGCTGATGACCATGGGCGAGATGGCCTCCAGCGTCGCCCACGAGCTGAACCAGCCGCTGACCGCCATCACCAATTACTGCAACGGCATGGTCAGCCGCGTGCGCAACGACAGCATCGACAAGGATGCGCTGATGGCCGCGCTGACCAAGACGGCCAAGCAGGCCGAACGCGCCGGCCAGATCATTCACCGCATCCGCAACTTCGTGAAGCGCAGCGAGCCGCAGCGCCAGCCCGCCAACGCGGCGGACATCGTCGAGGACGCGGTGGAACTGGCCGGCATCGAGCTGCGCCGCCGCAACGTGGCCATCCACACCTATGTGGCCCAGCGCCTGCCGCAGCTGATGGTGGACCCCATCCTGATCGAGCAGGTGCTGATGAACCTGCTGAAGAACGCCGCCGAGGCCATCGACAACGCCTCCCTGCCGACCTCGCGCCGCCACATCGAGCTGCGCGTCATCCCCAAGCACAGCGCCGAGCTGGGCGGCCAGATCGAGTTCTCCGTCACCGACATGGGGCCGGGTTTGCCCGATGAAGTGCTGGCCCGCATGTATGAGGCGTTTTTCTCGACAAAAGCCGACGGATTGGGCATCGGATTAGGGTTATGCCGGTCTATCGTCGAGTCCCACCAGGGCCGGATAAAAGCCGAGAACCTCTACAATGGCTCCTTGGTCGTCGGCTGCCGATTTGCATTCACGATTCCGGTCACCATCACCTCAGAACTCCTGCGTCAGGAAGCCTCCCAGGGCATTCTCGGCAGCGCTCAGAGAACAGAACCCACAGCACCATGAGCTTGATCCCTAAGAAGGGCAACGTCTACGTTGTCGATGACGACGAAGCGGTCCGCGACTCCCTGCAGTGGCTTCTCGAAGGCAAGGACTACCGAGTCAAGTGTTTTGACTCGGCCGAATCCTTCCTGGCCCGCTACGACCCTCGCGAGGTCGCCTGCCTGATTGCCGACATCCGCATGGATGGCATGACCGGCCTGGAACTCCAGGACCGCCTCATCGAGCGCAAGAGCCCCCTGCCCATCGTCTTCATCACCGGCCACGGCGACGTGCCGATGGCCGTGCAGACGATGAAGAAGGGCGCGATGGACTTCATCGAGAAGCCCTTCAAGGAAGAAGAGCTGCTGGCCCTGGTGGAGCGCATGCTCGACCAGGCCCGCGATGCCTTCTCCAGCCACCAGGAAGCCGCCAGCCGCGACGCCCTGCTGGCCCGCCTGACGACGCGCGAAGCGCAAGTGCTGGAGCGCATCGTCGCCGGCCGCCTGAACAAGCAGATCGCCGACGACCTCGGCATCAGCATCAAGACGGTCGAGGCGCACCGCGCCAACATCATGGAAAAGCTCAACGCCAACACGGTGGCGGACCTGCTCAAGATTGCCTTGGGCGCGACCGCCAAGGCCTGATCCCCGACTCCCTTTCAAAGGCCGCTGCACTCCAGCGGCCTTTTGCATTTCCAGCATTGCAGAAAGCAGCCTTGTCATGACCGCCCAACTGATCGACGGCCTCGCCCTCTCCAAGCAACTGCGCGGCGAAGCCGCTTCTCGCGCCGCCGCTCTGACCGCCCAGGGCCACCAACCCGGCCTCGCCGTCGTGCTGGTGGGCGACAACCCGGCCAGCCAGGTCTATGTGCGCAACAAGGTCAAGGCCTGCGAGGAAGCGGGCATCCATTCGCGGCTCGAAAAGTACGACGCCACGATGACCGAAGCCGAGCTGCTGGCCCGTGTCGACGCGCTGAACAACGACCCCAGCATCCACGGCATCCTGGTCCAGCTGCCCCTGCCCAAGCACATCGACGACCACAAGGTCATCGAGTCCATCTCGCCGGCCAAGGACGTGGACGGCTTCCACGTCGCCAGCGCCGGCGCATTGATGGTCGGCGAGCCCGGCTTCAAGGCCTGCACGCCCTATGGCTGCATGAAGATGCTGGAGAGCATCGGCATGAAGGACTTGCGCGGCAAGCACGCCGTCGTCATCGGCCGCAGCAACATCGTCGGCAAGCCCATGGCCATGATGCTGCTGGCTGCCAACGCCACGGTCACCATCTGCCACAGCGGCACGGCCAATCTGGGCGAGATGACCCGCCAGGCCGACGTCATCGTCGCTGCCGTGGGCAAGCGCAATGTGCTGACGGCCGATATGGTCAAGCCGGGCGCCGTCGTCATCGACGTGGGCATGAACCGCAACGACGAGGGCAAGCTCTGCGGCGACGTGGACTTCGACGGCGTCAAGGACGTGGCGGGTTGGATCACTCCGGTTCCCGGCGGCGTGGGTCCTATGACCATTGCCATGTTGCTCGTCAACACGCTTGAATCCGCCGAACGCAGCCTCAAGTCGAACTGATATGACGAATCCCCTGCTCTCCACCGCCGCCCTGCCCGACTTCGCGGCCATCCAGCCCGAGCATGTGCAGCCCGCCATCGAGCAGTTGCTCGCTGCGGCCCAGGTGGCGCTCGACGAAGCCACCAAGCCCGAGACGCCGGCCGACTACGACGTCCTCTCGCGCATCCTCGACACCAGCACCGAGCACCTGGGCGCCGCCTGGGGTGCCGTGGGCCACCTGAACGCCGTGGCCGACACGCCCGCGCTGCGCGAGGCCTACAACGCCATGCTGCCGGCCGTGACCGAGTTCAGCACCGCCATGGGCGCCAACGAGGCGCTGTTTGCCAAGTACAAGGCCGTGGTCGCCGCTCAAGGCGCCAGCTTGAGCGCCCCACGCCAGCAGGTGCTCAAGCACGCCATCCGCAACTTCGTGCTGTCCGGCGCCGAGCTGCAGGGTGCGGCCCGCGAGCGCTACGCCGCCATCCAGGAGCGCAGTGCCGAGCTGCAGCAGCAGTTCAGCGAGCATGTGCTGGATGCCACCGACGGCTGGAGCTATATCGCCACGGCCGAAGAGCTGGCCGGCGTGCCTCAGGACGTGCTGGACGCCACCCGCCTCGACGACGGCGGCCACAAGCTGAGCCTGCATTTCCCGGTCTATCTGCCCGTCATGCAGTACGCCGACAACCGCGAGCTGCGCGAGAAGCTGTACCGCGCCTATGTGACCCGCGCCAGCGAGTCGGGCAAGCCCGAGTGGGACAACACCGCCGCCATGCGCGAGATCGTCGCGCTGCGCCAGGAAGAGGCCCAGCTGCTCGGCTACAAGAGCTTCGCCGAGGTGTCGCTGGCGCCCAAGATGGCCTCGACGCCGGATGAGGTGAAGACCTTCCTGCGCGACCTCGCCAAGCGCGCACGCCCCTTCGCCGAGAAGGATCTGGCCGAGTTGCGTGACTTCGCCAAGGGCGCTCCGCTGGAATCCTGGGACGTCTCCTACTGGAGCGAGAAACTCAAGGAAGCCCGCTACGCCTTCAGCGACCAGACGGTGAAGCAGTACTTCACGGCGACGAAAGTCGTCCCCGGCCTGTTCTCCATCATCGAGCGCCTGTTCGACGTGTCCATCAGCGAGGCCAAGGCCTCGGTCTGGCACGAGACCGTCAAGTTCTACGAGATGCGCCGTGGCGGCCAGTTGATCGCCCAGTTCTACCTCGACCTCTATGCACGCACCGGCAAGCGCCCGGGTGCCTGGATGGACGAGGTGCGCAGCCGCTGGCTCAAGCCTACAGGTGAACAGCAGACGCCGGTCGCGCTGCTGACCTGCAACTTCGCGTCGCCCGTCGGCGACAAGCCCGCGCTGCTGACGCACGACGACGTCATCACCCTCTTCCACGAGTTCGGCCACGGCCTGCACCACATGCTGACGCAGGTCAACGACCTCGGCGTGTCCGGCATCTCCGGCGTCGAATGGGATGCCGTCGAACTGCCCAGCCAGTTCATGGAGAACTTCTGCTGGGAATGGGCCGTGCTGCAGCAGTTGAGCGGCCATGTCGACAGTGGTGAGCCGCTGCCGCGCGAACTCTTCGACAAGATGACGGCCGCCAAGAACTTCCAGAGCGGCCTGATGACGCTGCGCCAGATCGAGTTCGCGCTGTTCGACATGCGCATCCACGGCGAGCCCGGCTCGGACATCGCCGGGGTGCTCGCCGAGGTGCGCGCCGAAGTGGCCGTGCTGATCCCGCCCGCCTTCAACCGCTTCCAGCACAGCTTCTCCCACGTCTTCGCGGGCGGCTATGCGGCCGGCTACTACAGCTACAAATGGGCCGAACTGCTGAGCGCCGACGCCTGGAGCGCCTTCGAGGAGGAAGGCGTGTTCAACGCCGCCACCGGCAAGCGCTTTCTGAACGAAGTGCTGGAACAAGGCGGCGCGCGCGATGCCATCGACAACTTCAAGGCCTTCCGCGGCCGCGAGCCCAAGATCGACGCGCTGCTGCGTCATCAAGGCATGAGCTGAGAACAACGCGAAAAAAGTCGCACGCTCGCGTGGCGGCGATGGGATTCCACCCGCTTGAGGGTGGCTGGGGCCGCGCGCCGCCCGAGACAATTCGAGGCTCAGGGACGACCACTGAACCATGAGCTTTCGAATCCTTCCGGCGCTGTTCGCGCTTCTCTGTGTCACGCCTGCCGCCTTCGCGGCGACCTACCGTTGCGAAGTGGGCGGCAGCGTCGTGCTGACCGACAAGCCCTGCGTCGGCGCCAGCCCCCCGCCGATGGGCTCCATCGGGCCGGCCCGCACGACATCGGCGTCCTACCAGCCGCGCACGCCCACGATGGAGCAGGCGCCCGAACACCACCGCTACCTCAGCCAGCGCTGCGCCGAAATCAGCGATGCCATCCGCACCGCGCCCTCGCGCGGCGTCGGCTACGCCACGGTCAACGACCTGCGCCGCGAGTACGAGCAGAAGTGCAGCGAGGACGACCAGTACGCCCGCCGCCAGGCCAGCGACGCCCGGCGCAAGGAGCGTGAAGGCCAGCAGGCCGTGCGCAACGAGGCCGAGCGCGCGCGCCAGGATGCCGATCGCTTGCGCGAGAAGTGCGTCGCGATTCGCGATTCGCTGCGCAACCGCCGCGTCGAGAACGAGACCGAGCGCCTCAACAAGGCCGCTGCCGAAGAGGCCTACAACGCCAGCTGCCTCGGCAAGTGAGCCCGCCGCGGCTCCGGGCATGAACTGATGCCCGTCGGCCCCTGGTCGTCGAGACTGCGGGCATGCGACTTCACTCTCTCTTTGCCGCCGCCCTGCTCTCGCTTGGCGGCGGCGCCGTTTGCGCCCAGGCTCTTCTCGTCCACAACGCCCGCGGCCTGACCCTGGATGAGCAGGGCCGCGTCATCCGCTTCGACGCGATGCAGATCGGCGCTGATGGCCGCGTGGTGGCGATCGGCAAGCTCAACGAGCTGCCTAGCGGCGACGGTGCGCGCCTGGATGCCGGCGGCCGCGTGCTGATGCCCGGACTCATCGATGCCCACGGCCATGTGCTGGCACTGGGCGCCGCGCGGCGCAGCCTGCAGTTGCGCGCCACGGCCGATCTCGGCGCCGCGCTTGCCGCCGTCCGGGCTCATGCCGAGGCCCGCCCCGAGGCCGCCTGGATCACCGGCGGCGGCTGGAACCAGGCCGCGTGGAAGCTGGGCCGCTTTCCGACCGCCGCCGAATTGGAGACGGCCGAAAGCCAACGCCCCGTTTTCCTCTCCCGCGTCGACGGCCACGCCGGCTGGGCCAACAGCCGCGCACTGCAACTGGCCGGCATCACGCGCGACACGCCCGACCCGGCCGGTGGCCGTATTGAGCGCGATGCCCACGGCGAGGCCACCGGCGTGCTCGTCGATGCCGCCATGGGCCTGGTCGAGCGCCAGGTGCCGGCCGAGGACGCAACCGAACTTGCAGCCAACCTTGAAAGCGCCGAACGCGAGCTGCTGTCGCTGGGCATCACCAGCACCCATGACGCCGGCGTCTCCGCTGCCGCCGATCAACTGCTGCGCCAGCGCGCCTCTGCCGGCCAGCTCAGGCTCCGCATCTACGGCATGGCCCGCGGCAGTGACGAGGCCTTCATGACGCGGCTGCGCGCCAGTGGCCCGCTGCTGGACCTGGGCGACGGCCATTACGCCTTGCGTGCCGTGAAGCTGTTTGCCGACGGCGCACTCGGTAGCCGCGGTGCCGCCCTGCTCGCGCCCTACAACGACGCGCCCCAGACGCGCGGCCTGCTGTTCCGCGCCGACGCCGAGCTGCTGGCGCAGATGCGCGCTGCGGCCAAGGCGGGCTTCCAGGTCAACGTCCACGCCATCGGCGACGCGGCCAACCGCCAGGTGCTGGCCGGCTTCGAGGCGCTGGCCAAGGAGATGGGCGCGCGCAGCACGCAGATGCGCCACCGCATCGAGCACGCCCAGGTCATTGCGCCGGCCGACATCCCGCGCCTCGCCAAGGGCCAGGTCATCGCCTCCATCCAGCCCACGCATGCGACGTCCGACATGAACATGGCCGAGGACCGCGTCGGTGCGCAGCGCATCCAGGGCGCCTATGCCTGGCAGCGCCTGCTCAAGAGCGGCGCCCGCCTGGCCTGCGGCTCGGACTTTCCGGTCGAGGAGCCCAGCGCATGGGCGGGCCTGTATGCCGCCGTCACGCGCGAGGACGCCGCCGGCAAGCCCATCGGCGGCTGGTACCGCCAGCAGGCGCTCAACCCGGTGCAGGCCCTGGACTGCTTCACGCGCGGCGCCGCCTTCGCCGCCCATGCGGAGAAGGACCTCGGCTCGCTGACGCCCGGCCACCGTGCCGACTTCATCCTGGTCGACCGCGATCCGCTGACCTCGTCGCCCGCGGCGCTGCTGAAGACCCGCGTGTGGCAGACCTGGGTCGGCGGCAAGCTCGTCTTCACTCGGGAGCCTTGACCATGCGCTACATCGCCCTCTGGCGCGGCATCAACGTCGGCAAGGCCAAGCGCCTGGCGATGGCCGACCTCAAGGTCCTGCTCACCGAACTGGGTGCGACGAATGTCTCGACGCTGCTGAACAGCGGCAATGCGGTCTTCGACTGCAAGAAGAAGCTCGGCGCCGACAAGATCCGCGCCGCGGTGCTCGACAAGCTCGGCGTCGATGCCGCCGTCATCCTGAAGACGGCCACCGAGTGGGCCGCCATCGCTGCGGAGCACGGCATTGACGGAGCCGACGACCACAGCCGCCTGCTCGTTGCGATGACGCAGGATGCCGCCGCGCTGCAAACCGTGGCCGATATCGCCGGTGACAGCGGCGAGCAATTCGTCGTGACGGCCGACGCGGCTTATCTGTGGTGCGGCAACGGCATCCTCGAGAGCAAGGCCGCCGTCGCACTGCTGAAGAAGCTGGGCGAGCGCGGCACGACGCGCAACTGGGCGACCGTCCAGAAGCTGAACGCGCTCGCCCAGGCCTGACGCTCAGTCTGCGCCGTCCAGCGTGTGCACCCGCATGCCGACGCGCTCGCGCGCGGGCTCCTTCCAGGGGGCCTTGGCCAGCATGCGCCGGCCATCCTTGAGGCCGGTGCTCCAGCGGGCGCGCAGGCGTGCGTCGCTGAAGTCGATGTCGCGCCAGGAGTCCTCGCCCTCCAGGGAGCGCATGACGAGATGCACGATGTCGATGCGCGAGTCGCAGCCCAGCGCCAGTAGCTCCTTCACGGCCGGCTCGGCGGCGGTCCTGGCGTCGACCTTGCGGCCGACGAGGCGCAGCGCGCGGCGCAGGTTCTGCAGGCGCTCATGGTCGCCCAAATGCTCGAAGATGCGGCTGGCGTACTGGATGTCCTTGTAGCGCGCCAGCACCTGCGCCATGGTCTGCGGCGCGGCCTCGCTGGCGTCCCACAGGTCGACCATGAAGCACAGCGTGTCGCGGCGCTCGCTGTCGTCCAGCACGACGTCCAGCGGCGTGTTGGAGTAGATGCCCCCGTCCCAATAGGCCTGCTTGCCGATCTGCACCGGCGCGAAACCGGGCGGCAGCGCGCCACTGGCCATCACATGCTCGGGGCCGATGCGAGTCTTGCCGTCGCGGTTGTCGAACAGGGCCAGCGCGCCGCTGCGCACATCGACGGCGCACAGCGTCAGCCGCGTCTCGGCTCTGGCAATGCGCTCGAAATCCACCAGCTCGCGCAGCGTCGCGGCCAACGGCGCGGTGTCGTAGAAACCCAGTTCGGTCAGCGGCGCGCGGCGGCTCATGTCCCAGGACTGGGGGCCGCGCGGCTTGAAGAAACCGGGCACGCCGCTGGTCAGCGTCTGCCAGGTCTGCAGGCCCTGTTGCCAGAGCGCCATGAAGGGATTGGGCGGCAGGTGTGCGGACAGGGCCGGCCGCGTCACGCGGTCCCAGAAGCTGCGCATCGCCTTGAGCCGGTCGGCGGGCGCGTTGCCAGCAATCAGCGCGGCATTGATGGCGCCGATGGACGTGCCCACCAGCCAGTCCGGCGGCAGGTTCGCATCCTCCAGCGCCTCGACAAAACCGGCCTGGTAGGCGCCCAGGGCACCGCCGCCCTGGAAGACGTAGACGGTTTGTGATGGACGCTTGGCCATCAGTTCAGCGTCACGCCGTCGTCGCAGGGAATGGCCTTGAACACCGGCAGCGATTCGGTCGCGGCGGCATGGGCGACGAGATGCGGGAAGCTGTTCGCCGTCACGACCTCCGGCAGCAGGAACTGCGTGAAAGTCCAGGCCACGCCGACCGTGATGCCGGCCTGGCGGATGCCCGCTTCGCTCGTGTCCAGCTCGGCCGCGGCGAGTTCCTTGTCCAGCTCACGGTAAGCCGCGTTCAGCTGGCCGGTGACGCGCTCGATCCACGGTTCATGCCGCTTCTCCGCCGGGCGCAGGCCGCGCTCGTAGACGATCTGGGCCGTCTTCTCGCAGGCCGCCAGCGCCAGGCCCGTGAGGCGCAGCTCGCGCAGCAGCACCGCGGGCTCGCGCGATTGCAGGCCGCGGCCGGCCAGCGCTTCGATGTACTCGAGCATCAGCGTCGAATCCATCAGCAGGCTGCCGTCATCACAGATCAGCGTCGGCGCCTTGACGACCGGGTTGATCTGCTGGAAGGCGTCAAAGCCGCGGAACACCGAGATGGCCGCATGCTCGAAGGGCAGGCCGAGCAGCCGCATCGAGATGGCGACGCGGCGCACATAGGGGGAGTCGAGCATGCCGATGAGCTTCATGACGCTTCCTTCTTGTCCAGCCTGGTCGCGCCGCCGTCCAGCTCAAGCAGCAGCTGATCCAGCCGTTCACGGCCATGGCGGCGTTCGACTTCGGCCTGCATCACGCGGTTGTAGGCGTCCGCGTGGGCCTGGATCAGGGGCGTGGCCTCCTTGCCCTTGTTGACCCAGGTGATGCCATAGCGCTGCTTCAACCGCTCGGCCTTGGCGGGCGACACCGCGGCACCGAAGGTCTCCAGCTGCAGCAGGCCGGCCTCGATGTCCGCGCGCGCCTTGGCCTCACCGCGCTCGGCCGCCCCGGCCGGATTGCCGACGCGCAGGTCGACAGCCGCAATCAACTGCTTTTCGGCCTTGGCCTGGCCCTGGGCAACGCGGAACCGATCGAAAAGCCCGTACACAATGAGGGCCGCCAGCAGGCTGCACAAGACGGCCACGATGCGAATCCGCGTGCGGGACCGTTGCCAACCCTTGCCCAGCCGTTCATCGGCCAGGGCGACTGCCAGGGTGGGTTTCGCTGAATCCATGGGTCTTGTCAGTTGCTTGAAGTGGTTTGGGGCGCCAGCGGCGCGAGCGCGGCTCGCACGCGCGCCTGCCAGTCGCCCTGCTCGGCCGGGCTCCAGTCCGGCCAGCGCGGGGATTCGGCGTCGAGTTCGTCCGCCAATTTTCGCAAGTCGTCCAGACCGGTCACGGCAGCCGCCAAGCTCAGGCTGGCAAGCCACTCCTGGACCTGGCGCATGCGCGGGTAGGCCGCGAACAGCCAGCGCGCCACCTCGGGCCGCTCGCGCCAGTCCGTGCTGCCAAAGCGCTCCAGGGCGAGAGCCGTCAGCCGCTGACCGGCACCCAGGCAATCGAAGGCGACGCAGCCTTCGAAACCACGCGGGATCAGCGCGTCATGGATGCCGCAGCGGTGGTCGGCGCAGAGATGGTGACAGGGTGTCTCGGCCGCCTTGTCGAAACCGAAGCCCTGTTCGGCATCGAAGGGCGGGATCACGCAGCACAGCGCCACGCAGGCCGAACAATCGGCCTTCAGGTGGGCGGGCAGCTGTACTGATGCAGTGGTCACCCCGCATTGTCCGACACACCCACCATCCAGCCGACGCCGAAGCGGTCATTGACCATGCCGAACAGCGGCGCCCAGAAGGTCTTGCCCAGCGGCACGCTGATCTGGCCGCCCACGGCCAGCGCCGCAAAGGCCTCGCGGGCAGAGTCGGCATCGGGGCAGTCCAGCGACAGCGAGAAGCCCTTGAAGGCCGTGTTGCCGTCGCACATGCCGTCGGACATCATGACCAGGGCCCCGCCGATATGCACCGAGGCGTGCATGATCTTCTGCTCCGAACCCGGCGGCAGCATGCCGGGCGGCGGCGGCTCGGGGCTTTCGGAGTTGCGCATCATGAACTCCACCGTGGCGCCCAGCGCCTTCTTGTAGAACTCGATGGCTTCTTCGCAGCGGCCGTTGAAGAAGAGATAGGGGTCGATCTTCATCGCGATCTCCTGTGGCGGTAGGTCAGGCAACTTTAGGGATTCTTGAAGTCACCAGCGGTCGAAATGATGAAACTGTCCGCCTTGATGTGTTTGCGCCAGGCCGCGTTGGCCTGCTCGACGCTGACGGCGGCCAGTGCCTCGTCGCGCTTCTGTGCCGCCGCCCAGGTTTCGCCGCGCTCGGCCAGGCTGCTCAGGCCGCCGACCAGGGCGCCGGGGTCGGCGCGGCCCTGCTTGCGGCCTTCCAGGATGTCCTTCTTGGCCCGCGCCAGCTCGGCCGCCGTGACGCCCTCCCTGGCCATGCGCGCCACCTCTTCCTGCACGACGGCGATGACACGCTCGCGCCTGTCCGGCGCATAACTGGCCTGGATGGCGAAGCTGCCGGCATTGCCCCAGTAGCTGGCGCTCAAGGACGCGCCGATGCCGTAGGTCAGGCCCTCCTTCTGGCGCACGCGCTCCGACAGGCGGCTCTCCAGCCCGCCACCGCCGAAGATGTGCACCGCCAGATCCAGTGCCGGGTAGTCCGGGTCCTCGGCGTTCAGTGGCAGCGTCTCGTGGAAACGCACGATGGCATTAGCCTTGTCGCGGGCGATGGCATCGAAGCGCGCCGGCGGCACCACCAGGTGCTGGGGAATGTGGCGCACGAACTTCGGCGCCGCGGGCTTCTTCCAATCGCCGAAGAGCTTGTCGATCTCGGCGCCCAGCCCCTCGGGCAGGGCCCCGACGGCACTCACCTGAGCCTCGTTGAAGCTCCAGTAGTCGGCGTAGAAGCGCTTGACCTCGTCCAGCGTCGTCGCCTTCAGGTTGGCGACGCGCTCGTCCACGCCCATCACATAGTCGGGGTGGCCCAGGCCGACGCCACGGGCCTTGTTGTAGTGGCCGCGCGTGGCCTCCTGGCGCAGCACGCCGGGCTCCTGGCGCGAGGCCTCGATGCCGGCGAGGGCCGACTTGATGTCGCGATCGAAGGCGTCCTGCGGGAACAGCGGTTTGCGCAGCGCGTCGGCCGCCACGCGCAGGGCCGGCAGCAGGGTGTCGCGCTCGGCGCTGATGAAGATGGTGGCGCCCTGGTCGTAGCTGGTCACGTTCAGGCTGGCGCGCAGCTTGATCAGCGCGTCCTGCAACTGCTGCTTGGTATAGCCCGCGCTGCCCTCGTCCATCAGCGAGGCCACGATGCCGGTGCCGTTGCGCGCGAAGGTCGCGTCGCGTTCGCCCCAGCGCAATTGCATCTGCAGCACCACCGTGTTGCCGCGCGTCTGCTTCTGCAGCGTGTGCAGGGCGATGCCGCTGGGCAGCGTCGCGCGCTTCATGCGCGACTCCAGCACCGCCGGCACCGGCTCGAGCTGCTCGCCCTCCTCCACCTTGGGCGGGCCCTGGAGCGAGGCCAGGCGCTGCTCCAGCACCGGCGCGGCGGGGATCTCGACGCGCTCGACGGCGGCCGCCGGCAGGTAGCGGCCCAGCGTGCGGTTGGCCGGCTTGAAGTAGGCAGCTCGCACACGCTCCACGTCGGCCAGCGTGACCTTGGGAATGTCCTCCATCAGCTGGAACAGCAGCCGCCAGTCGCCGGCGGCGATCAGCCCGGAGATCTGCTGGATCAGCGCCTCGGGGTTCTTCATCTGCTGGCGGTAGCTGTTGACGGCGATATCGCGCACGCGCACGAGCTCGCTCTCGTCGAAGGGCTTGGCGCTGCGGCCCTCGGCGAGGTCCAGCAGCAGGGTCTCGATCTTGTCGACGTCGGCCCCCGGCGGCAGGGCCGCATAGGCGCCGACGGTGCCGGGCTCCGCGCCCCCCGCGCCGCCGATGCCGGCCGCCACCGCCAGCTTGGGCTCGACCAGCTGCTTGTAGAGCTGCCCGCTGGGCTGCAGRCTCATCAGGAGGCCGTAGACGAYCAGGGCCGGCGTGTCCGGGTGGGTAATGGCCGGCACGTGATAGGCCGCGAGAAGAATCGGCTGGCCGCCGACGCGGCGCACCACCACCGTGCGCTCGCCGTCCTGGGCCGGCTCGACCGTGTAGGGCTGCGGCACGGGTGTGGCGGGCTTGGCCACGGCGCCGAAGTGCCTGGCGATCAGGGCCAGCGTCGCGGCCTTGTCGAACTGGCCGGCGATCAGCAGCGTCGCGTTGTCGGGCCGGTAGTAGCGCTTGTAGAAGGCCTGCAGCTTCTCGATGGGCACGTTCTCGATGTCGCTCTTGGGGCCGATGGTGGCGTGGCCATAGGGGTGCCAGGCAAACGCCGCCGCGTTGACGCGCTGGTTCAGCACGGCGAAGGGCTGGTTCTCGCCACGCTCGAACTCGTTGCGCACCACCGTCATCTCGGTGTCGAGGTCGACCTTGGCGACACGGCTGTTCACCATGCGGTCGGCTTCCAGGTCGAGCAGGAAGGCCAGCGTGTCGGCATTCGCGTTGAAGCTCGCGAAGTAGTTGGTGCGGTCCACCGTCGTCGTGCCATTGAAGCGCACGCCGCGCTGGGCCATGGCGCCGGGGATGTCCTTCTGGCGCTGCGTGCCCTTGAACAGCATGTGCTCCAGCAGATGGGCCATGCCGTACTCGCCGGGCGCCTCGTGACGGCTGCCGACGCGGTAGGTGATGTTGACCGTCGTGGTCGTCTGCGTCGCGTCCAGGAAGAGCAGCAGCTGCAGGCCGTTGGGCAGGCGGTATTCCTCGATGCCGCCGAGCTCGCGCACGCGCTCGGGCAGTGCGACGACCTCCGCAGTCAGCGCCAGGGCGCGCGGCAGCGCCACCTTGGGCTTGGGCGCCGCGACCGGCTGGGCCTGCGCCACGCCCAGCACCAGGCTCGCCAGGCTCAGCACGGCGACGCCCAACCCCAGCGGCATCCACCCTTGCAGCTTCATCGTCATCTTGTCTCTCTCCAGGCAGCCGCATCTTCGGCTTGCCGGGGATTCTGCGTGCTTTTCCCCAGGCAGCCGTTCGTCAGATGCCAACGCTGGACACAGGCGCCGGACAACGCGCATGCTGGGCACCCTGCCCCCCAGCGAAGGACAGAGCGCCATGGACACCTCCCCCTACCATGAAGGCATGCGTTCCCTGCAGGACGCCCGCGACACGCGCGGCATCGCCGACCGGCTCGCCCAGGTCACGCTGCGCAGCGCCTTCACCGACGACGACAGCGCCTTCATCCAGGCCTGCACGATGTTCTTCGTCGCCAGCGCCGATGCTGAAGGACGGCCGGACTGCTCGTACAAGGGCGGCCTGCCCGGCTTCGTGCGCGTACTGGACGGCCAGACGCTGGCCTTTCCCGACTACGACGGCAACGGCATGTACCGCTCCTGGGGCAATGTCGCCGTCAACCCGCAGGTCGGCCTGCTGTTCATCGACTTCGAGAAGCCGCGCCGGCTGCGCGTCAACGGCAGCGCGCGCATCAGCGCCGACGACGCGCTGATGGCGCAGTTCCCCGGCGCCGTCTTCATCGTGCGCGTGACGGCCGACGCCATCTTCCCCAACTGCCCGCGCTACATCCACAAGATGGCGTTGGTGGAAGCTTCGGTCTACGCGCCGCACGAGGGCCACACGCCACCGGTGCCGGCCTGGAAGGGTTTCGACGTGTTCCGCGACGCGCTGCCGGCACGCGATCGCCAGGGCTGAGCCTCAGAGTCGGGCCAGCAGCGCCGTCACCGCATCCACGCTGGCCGGCTTGGTCAGGTGCTCATCGAAGCCGGCGGCACGCGAGCGCTTCTTGTCTTCCTCCGAGCCCCAGCCGGTCAGGGCCACCAGCAGCGTGGACGCAAAGCGCGCGTCCTGGCGCAGCCGGGTCGCGAACTCGTGACCGTCCATGCCCGGCATGCCGACGTCGCAGAACACGGCCTGCGGCAGGAAGCTGGCCGCCTTTTGCAGCGCGGCCTGGCCACCGTTCTCGACCTCGACCTCATGGCCCGACAGGGACAGCAGCATGGCCAGCGACTGTGCTGCGTCGTCGTTGTCGTCGACGACGAGGATGCGCGCCGGCGCGGCCGACTCCGGTTCGGGGACCTGCAGCGGCGCTGGCGCGGATTCCTCGGCCGCCAGGGGCAGCTCGATGGTGAAGGTGCTGCCCCGGCCCAGCCCGGCACTCGCCGCGCTGACACGGCCACCGTGCAGCGAGACCAGGCTCCTGACCAGGGCCAGGCCTATGCCCAGCCCGCCCTGGGCGCGCTCCAGCGAGCGGTTCACCTGGGCAAACATGTCGAACACCCGACCGATCATGTCCTCGGGCAGGCCCACGCCGCTGTCGCGCACGGTCAGCACGGCCTCGGTGCCAGCGCGGGTCAGCGTGACCCAGATGCGGCCGCCGTCCGGCGTGTACTTGGCGGCGTTGTTCAGCAGATTGCTCAGCGACTGCGCCAGCCGCGTCAGGTCGCCGTCCACGCAGAGCTCCTCGTCCGGCAGCGTCACGCTGAGCCGATGGCTGCCGCGCTCGATCAGCGGCTGGCAGGACTCCAGCGCCATCTCGACGACCCGCCGCATGTCCAGCGGCTCACGCTGCAGGACGAGCTTGCCCGTCGAGATGCGCGACACCTCGAGCAGGTCGTCGATGAGGCGCAACAGCTGGCTCATCTGCCGGTCCATCATCTCCGTGAGGCCCTTGTACTGGCCCTCGTCCCGCGGTGGGTTGGCGCCCAGCAGCTGCAGGCCGGTGCGGATGGGCGCCAGCGGGTTGCGCAACTCGTGCGCCAGCGTGGCCAGGAACTCGTCCTTGCGCTGGTCGGCCTGGCGCAGCGAGCGGTCGGCGCGCATCAGCGAATCGATCTGGTCGCGGATCTGGTATTGCCAGCGCCGCCCGCGCAGGGCCGTGCGCACCGCGCTGACCATCACGCGCGTCGACGTCGGCCGGTCCAGCACGGTGAGGTTGCGCAGCCGCGCCTCGCGCAGCCCGGGTGCCTCCAGTCCGTGGCGGCACAAGGCCAGCACGGGCAGGTTGGACCACGCCGGCTGGCGCTCCAGCACGTTCAGCAGCACCACGAAGCCGGCGTCGGCGAAAGCGACGTCGGTGATCATCAGCGCACCGGCGCCCTCACGCATCACCTCCTCGGCGTGCCGCCAGCCCTTGCAGAGGACGGCCTCGATGCGCGCCTCGGCCAGCAGCCGGCTCGTGACGTCGCCGTCACGCGCCGTCGGCGCCAGCACGATGACGCGCTCGCTGTAGGAGCGCTCAGTGTCGTCCGGCTCGATCATCGCCGGCCTCACCCTCGCGATGCACCGGCACCTCGACCGGCACACCCGTCAGCACGCCGCGCAGATGCATCAATGGCGGCCCCAGGTGCACGCCCTTGTCGTCGAACCAGAGCTGACGGATGGTGTCCTCATGCCGGCCGCTGCGCTTCTTGATGACCGAGATGGCCTTGCGCACCGCGCCCTGGTGCTCGTACATGCGGAACAGCACGACGGCATCGGCCAGATAGCTGGTATCGACCGGGTTGCGCATGTTCGAGCCCATCATGCCGGACTGCGTGGCCACGACGAAGGTCGCCACGCCGTGGTTGTTCAGATAGGTCAGCAGCTCATGCAGCTGGACGATCAGCGCACGCTCCTCGGGCATGGCGTTCAGATAGCCGTTCAAGCTGTCGATGACGACGACGCTGGCGCCATCCCTTTCAACGGACTCGCGCACGACGTTGGTGAACTGGCTGGGCAGCACCTCGGCGGCGTCGATCTGGCGCACCTTCAGCCTGCCCGGGCCGACGCCCTCCTCGACCGCCAGCCCCAAGCTGGCCAGGCGGTCCAGCAGCAGCGTTCGCCCCTCCTCGAAGGTGAAGATGGCGGCATGGCCGCCGCGCTTGGTGGCCATGACGGCATATTGCGCGGCGATCGTGGACTTGCCCGAACCCGCCGGGCCGACGAGCAGCGTCGCCGTGCCGCGGTCGGTGCCGCCGCCGAGCAACTGGTCCAGCGCCGCAATGCCGCTGGGCACGACGTCGCGCGGGTAGGCCGCGCCATGCTGGCTGGGCGTCATGCGCGGAAATACGTGCAGGCCACCGCGCCGGATGACCAGGTCCTGCTGGCCGCTGATGAAGTCGCTGCCACGGAACTTGGTGATGCACAGCTGACGCAGCGCCGGCCCGTAGGCGGGCACGCTGCGCTCCAGCGCGATGACGCCGTGGGCGATGCTGTGCAACTGGGTATCGATGCCGTCGCTGGAGCGGTCGTCCAGAAACAGCACGGTGCAGCCGCGCCCGACGAAGAACTGCTTGAGCGCCAGGATCTGGCGCCGGTAGCGCAGCGAAGCCTGGGCCAGCAGGCGCAGCTCCGACAGTGAATCCAGCACCATGCGGCGCGGCTTGCAGCGCTCCACCGCCGCCAGGATGCGCTTGGTCGTCTCGTTGAGCTCCACTTCCGACGGGTGGTACATCGTCAGTTCGGACTCGCCGAGCAGTTCGCCCTCGTCGACGACCAGTTCGACGATCTCGATGCCGTCCAGCGACCAGCCGTGCGACGCCGCGCCGGCACGCAACTCGGCGGCCGTTTCGCCCAGCGTCACATACAGCGTCGACTCGCCCTCGCGCACGCCCTGCATCAGGTACTGCAGGGCCAGCGTCGTCTTGCCGGCACCCGGCGCGCCATCGATCAGATAGAGCCGCCCGGCGATCAGCCCACCATGCAGGACTTCATCCAGGCCTGGCACACCACTCGCCGAACGGTCTAGGCCGGTGGTCATCAGGTTCTCCCATCTCGAAGAAGGACGGCGGCAACCACTGGCCGGGTGCCGCTTGGAAACGAGTGTATGTCGCTGTAATCGCCGGCGTATGTAACGGTCACGCCGTCATGAGATGACTCGCGGTGGCGACGCCGCTCAGGTCAAAAAGGGTTCGATGCGCTCGACCGCGCCTGCCTCCGGCATCGCGCGACGCCGCGGCCTGCGGCCTGCCCAGCGTGGATCAGTTCACCAGCGCGAAGGTGACATAGCCGTCACCCTCCTCGGCCAGGTGCTTGATGCCCGACGTGCCGGCACTGATCGCAACGAACCTGAGCTGGCGTTGCGTTTCCCTGGCGTGCTTCGCAAGCTCCAACGCCGCGGTCATCCTGTCACTGGCATGGGGCGCCAGATCGTTGTACTGCAGTTCGAGATTCGCTCCGGCGGTCATGAGCGACTTGAGAAAGGCAGGTTGGAGGGTGTTGTTGTGCAAGGGATGTCTCCGTGGATTCAGGGCCGCATGGTCACGCATAGATTTCGCAGCGTCCAGTGCTGAGCGCGGCGGGCCATGCCTCGCTCACCCGTGGCCGGTGTCCCGACCAGACCAGGACGCAGCTCCGAATCTTTCCCCAGGTCGTTCTTCATGCCGCCAGCGGCACGGTCATGCTCGTCATTGGCGCGATCAGGGGCTACTCGCCGGCACTTTCGCCTTCACAAGCCGCTCGGGCTGGCGTATCTGCTCGGCGGAAGCGGGTCAGGCCGCATGTCTTGCTGCCTTGAACGCAAACGGCCCGTCACCCAGCATCGCCTGCAGCACAAGCATGGCGGTCCACACAGCAGGCAGTTCGGCGCCCGCACCAACAAACCAGAAGCCCTTGCGCACGGCCCAGAAATGTGTGGCGCCGAGCATCATGGGCACTGCGTACAAACTCACCCATCGGGTGAGCACGCCAGGGATCAGCAACAACGCACCGGCGATCTCCGCCGAGAGCACATACACGGGCACGAACGAAGGGTATCCATTGGCCGCGAAGTTTGACCACCATTGGGCGAGGCCGCCGGGGAAGACAGCGAACTTCCAATACAAATGGGCGATGAAAAGCAGGCCCAGCACCGATCTCAGCAGCAGCGGCGCGTAGATGGGGCCGGGGCGCGCAGTCATGCAGGGATGAGGCCGATCAAGGACTCTCCTTGAACGGCGCTGACCCGAGAGACTTGCATGGTCAATGACCGCCCCAGACACCCGTCGCCCTTACCGTCGCCACGGCGCGCTCCTGATCGCCTCCGTCGCCTGCGCCTCCGGCAGTGCCTTCGCAAACAGCCAGCCCTGCCCCACCTGCACGCCAAGCTGCTCCAGCAGCGCGGCCTGCTTCTCGTCTTCGACGCCCTCGGCCAGCGTCTGCTTGCCCAGCGCCAAAGCCAGGCCGACGATGGTGCGGACGATCTCCTGGGCCTCGCGGCCGGCGGCCAGGCGGATGACGAAGCTGCGGTCGACCTTCAGCGTGTCGAAGGGGAAGCGGTGCAGATAGGCCAGCGACGAGTAGCCGGTGCCGAAGTCGTCGATGCTGAGCTTGAAGCCCATGCGCGCCAGCTCCTGCAACACCTCGGCGCTGCGCTGCGGGTTGGCCATCGCCATGCTCTCGGTGACCTCGAGCTTGAGACGGTGGGTGGGCACATCGCCCAGGGCCGCCAGCGTCGCGCGGGCATCGGCCAGCAGCTCGAGGTCGCGCTCCAGCTGCACGCCCGACAGGTTGACGGCCACCTCGCCGCTGAAGCCCAGGGGCTGCCAGCGCCGCAGCTGCGCGGCGGCCTCCAGCAAAGCCCAGCGGCCGATGGCGCAGATCTGGCCGCTGGCTTCGGCAACGGGAATGAAGTCGCCCGGCATGATGAGGCCGCGCTCGGGGTGCTTCCAGCGGATCAGCGCCTCAAAGCCCAGCAGGGCGCGGTCGCCGAGGCGAACGAAGGGCTGGTAGTGCAGCTCGAACTGCGTACCGCTGGCCAGGGCCGCGTCGATGGCGTCGCGCAGCCAGCGGCGCGATTGCTCGACGAGTTGCTCGGCGGGGTCGAATTCATGCGTCTGGCCAGGGCCGCCGGCCTTGGCGCGGGCGAGTGCACCTTCGGCCGCGGCCATCAGCTCGTCGGCCGAGGCCGGGCCGTGGCGGCGCTGGGCCCAGGCAATGCCGGCCGTCAGTTGCAGCATGGGCGTGGCGACGTTGAAGGGCGACTGCAGCAGGCCCTGCACGCCACGAGACAGTTCGGCCGCGCTGTCGCCGCCGGCGAGCAGCAGCGCGAACTGATCAGGGCCCATGCGGGCAACCAGATGACGCGCGCCGAAGGCCGCCTTCAGCCGCGCGCCCAGCTCGGTCAGCACCGAATCGCCCGCCACCGGGCCATGGTTCTCGTTCAGCGCGCGAAAGCCGTCCAGGCCCAGCAGCAGCAGGCCGGTCTCGGGGGCGGGCACGCCGGCCAGCAATTGCATCAGCTGCTCGCGGAACAGCACGCGGTTGGCCAGGCCGGTGAGGCGGTCGTGCAGTGCGTCGAAGCTGATCTGGCGCTGCAGGCGCTGGCTCTCGGAAATGTCGGTCAGCGAGCCGGCCATGCGCACCGGCTCGGTACCCTCGCGCACGGCCAGGCCACGCGCCAGCAGCCAGCGCTCCTGGCCACCCTGGTTGAAATGCAGCACGTGATGGAACTGCAGGCTCTGCCCATCAAGGTGGGCCTGCAGCTCCGCCTCGAAGGCGTTGCGCACGGTGGGGTCCAGCGGCTGGGTCCAGGCCTGGATGGCATGGCCTGCCTCGGCCTCGGACAGGCTCATCAAGGCCAGCCAGCGCGGCGAGTAATAGACCTCGCCCGTCGCCAGATCCCAGTCCCACAGGCCGTCGTTGGCGCCCTGGGCAGCCAGGGCATAGCGCTGCTCGCTGGCCGCGAGGCGCCGGGCCGCGTCGCGGCGCTCACCCTGCTCGATGCCGGCACGCAGCACGCTGCCACCCAGCGTGGCCACCGCCAGCGCCAGCAGCGGCGGCGCCAGCGCGAAGACAAAGTAGCGGCTCTCGAAGGCCCATTGCACGCTGGCCAGCAGGATCAGCGTGATCAGCACGATGGCCGCCAGGGCCACGCCCAGCGAGCGGCGCGCCAGCATGGCGATGGCGACGAAGGGCAGCAGCAGCACGGCCGCCAGTTCGGCGGCGCCGCCCCAGGGCGGGCGCACGAGGCTGCGGCCGGTCAACAGGTTGTCGGTGACGGTAGCGATGCGCTCCATGCCGGGCAGGCGGGCGTCGAACGGGGTGGGCACGTGGTCGCCCGCCGCGAGGGCAGACACGCCGAGCACGACCACGCGGCCCCGCAGCTGCGCCGGGTCCACGCGGCCGGCCAGCAGGTCAGCGAAACCGATGTTGTCGAAACTGCCCGTCGCCCCGTAGTAGTTCACGCCCAGGCGCGACAACTCGTCCAGGCGCGACTGCACGGCGTTGCCGACGCTGAACTCGGCGCCGAAGCGGGCCCGCGCCTGCTTCCAGTCGGCACCGCGCGCGAAGGCGGCCAGGCGCAGCGGCAGGGAGGGATAGACCTCGCCGTTCAGGCGCAGCAGCGGCAGGTCGCGGCGCAGGCTGCCGTCGGCTTCGGGGCGCACGCTGATGTGGCCCAGGGCCACGGCCGCTTCGGCCAGGCCGGCCTCGGGCGCCACCAGGCGGTGCGGGCGGTAATAGCTCTCGCTGCGGGCCAGGGCCGCTTCGTCGTCATAACGCAGCAGGGCCTGGGCCAGCACGGGCGCGGGCGGCGCACCGTTGTCGACCTTGCCGTCGTCGGGCAGGGAGAAGGGAATCAGCGTGCAGGCGCAGGCTTTCATCGCGCTGGCCAGCGCGGCGCTGCCCTCGGGCGTGCCACCACCGGGCAGCAGCAGGATGTCCAGGGCCACGGCGCGGGCGCCACCGGCGTGCAGGGCCTGCACGGCGCGGGCG
>NZ_JBFUFR010000022.1:0-122909 GCF_056403315.1 Roseateles sp. P2_H4
ATTCCAGCGGCTCCAGGAAGCCCGACGACAAACCCACCGCGACGACGTTCTTCTCCCAGATGCGCTTGCGCATGCCGGTCTTGAAGCGCAGCTGGCGCGGCTCGCCCTGGGGTGCGCCGTCGAGGTTCTGCATCAGCACCTGACCGGCTTGCTCGTCGCTCGTGTAGGCGCTGCAGTAGACGTGGCCATTGCCCGTGCGGTGCTGCAGCGGGATACGCCACTGCCAGCCGGCGCTGCGCGCGGTGGACGTGGTGTACGGCGTCAGAGGCGCCACCTTGTCGCAAGGCACGGCCTGCGCGCTGTCGCAGGGCAGCCAGTGGGTCCAGTCGTGATAGCCGGCCTTCATGACGCCTTCGATCAACAGCGCGCGGAAGCCCGAGCAGTCGATGAAGAGATCGCCCTCGATGCGCCGGCCGTCGGCCAGAGTCACGGCCGTGACGAAGCCGTCGCCGGGGCGCAGCGACACGTCGACGATGGTGCCCTCCTCGCGCTTGACGCCGCGCGCCATAGCGTACTCGCGCAGGTAGGCCGCGTACAGGCCGGCGTCGAAATGGAAGGCGTAGGAATACGAGTTCGCAGCCGACGGCGGCCCGCCCTCGGGTGGCACGAAGCGGTTGCGCAGCGCCATCACGGTGGCGGTGGACCATTCCTCGTAGCTGGGCATGTCACCCGCGCGGTTCAGCTTGAGCCAGTGCGCCACGGACGAGCGGTTGACGATGGGCGGCCCGAAGCCACCGAAGCCGTGGAAGAAGCGGTTGCCGACGTGGCCCCAGTCCTTGAACTCGATGCCCAGCTTGAAGCTCGCCTGCGTCTTGCGCATGAACTCGGCGTTGTCGAGCTCGAGCGCGTCGTTGTAGTAGCGGATGCTGGGCAGCGTGGCCTCGCCCACACCCACGGTGCCGATCTCGGCCGACTCGATCAGCACGATCTCGCAACCCACGGGGTTGGCGGTCCCGCCCGGCTGCGTGCCGAACACCTGGCTGAGCGGCGCGGCGCTCATCCAGCCGGCGCTGCCGCCGCCGACGATGACGATGCGGCGGATGGCTTGGTCGTTCATGGCTTGACTGCCTGCATGGCTGGGGCACGGACGTGCCGATCGATGAAGGCGCCGTGGTCAGGCATGCCGTCCACGGTCTGCGAGATGGCCGCGCGAAGACGCTGGAAGTGCGCGCGTAGCGCTTGTTCGTCCACCTGTCGCAGCAACGGGTCGTGGCGCTCCGGCCAGCAGCCGAGGCCCAGGAACAGCGACACCCAGGAAGGCTCGGCGAAGCTGTCCGGGTCGAGGATGGCGACGCGCCCACTGCGGCGGAAGAGCTCGATCTGGTGGCTCAAAGCGTCCGGGATCGACATGGCCGCGCAGTAGCGCCAGAACTCGCTGTCGTCGCGCTTCGTCAGCTTGTAGTGCAGCACGATGAAGTCRCGGATGGACTCGTAYTGCCGCGTCATGCGGCGGTTGTATTCGTCGGCGAGGTAGCGGTCGCAGCGCTTGTCGGGAAAGAGTTCAATCAGGCGGCCGACGCCGTCCATGATGAGCTGGATGCTGGTGGATTCCAGCGGCTCCAGGAAGCCCGACGACAGGCCGATGGCCACGACGTTCTTGTCCCAGGCCTTCTTGCGCATGCCGGTCTTGAAGCGCAGCTGGCGCGGGTCGGCCTGAGGCGCGCCGTCCAGGTTCTGCATCAGCACCTGCCCGGCTGCCTCGTCGCTCATGTAGCCGCTGCAGTAGACATGACCGTTGCCGGTGCGGTGCTGCAGCGGGATGCGCCACTGCCAGCCGGCGCTGCGCGCCGTGGACGTGGTGTAGGGCGTCAGCGGCTGCACCTTGTCGCAGGGTACGGCCTGGGCACTGTCGCAGGGCAGCCAATGAGTCCAGTCGTGATACCCGGCCCTCATGACGCCCTCGATCAGCAGCGCGCGGAAGCCCGAGCAGTCGATGAACAGGTCGCCCTCGATGCGCCGGCCGTCGGCCAGCGTCACAGCGGTCACGAAGCCGTCGCCGGGGCGCAGCGACACGTCGACGATGGTGCCCTCCTCGCGCTTGACGCCACGTGCCATCGCGTACTCGCGCAGGAAGGCCGCGTACAGGCCGGCGTCGAAGTGAAAAGCGTAGGAATAGGCGTTGGCCGCCGACGGCAGGTCGCCCTCGGGTGGCACGAAGCGGTTGCGCTTAGCCATCACGGTGGCGGTCGACCATTCCTCGTGGCTGTCCATGCCGCCCTGTTGGTGGAGCCTGAGCCAGTGCATCACCGACGAGCGGTTGACGACGGCCGGCCCGAACTCGCCGAAGCCGTGGAAGAACCGGTTGCCGAGATGGCCCCAGTCCTTGAACTCGATGCCCAGCTTGAAGCTCGCCTGCGTCTTGCGGATGAACTCCACGTTGTCCAGTTCCAGCGTGCGGTTGTAGAACCGGATGGTGGGCAGCGTGGCCTCGCCCACGCCCACGGTGCCGATCTCGGGCGATTCGATCAGCACGATCTCGCAGCTGGCCGCGTGTTCGCCACGGCCCATGATCTGGCCGAGCGGCGCTGCGGTCATCCACCCGGCCGTACCGCCGCCCACGATCACGATGCGGCGTATGGCTTGGTCGTCACGCATGCTGTCAATCTCCTCTTGGCGCCCGGGAGCGCCGCTGGCCCTGGGCGCTGATGTCTTGTCTCACGACGCTACCCCAAAAAAAAGGCCCGGCGCGAGAGCGCCAGGCCTGTCTGGAGCCGGGACAAACCCGGCCGTTCGATCAGAAGGTGTAGCGCGCCGTCATGGTGTAGCGCGGGCCAGATGCGAACCAGGTGCGCCCCATCAAGCCGACGTGCTGCTGCATGAGCTGCTTGTATATCGAGTCGGTCAGGTTCTGACCTTCCAGACCCAGTTGCAGGCTCTCGGTGACCTTGTAGTGCATACCGACATCCAGCTGACCGTAGTTGTCCGTCCAGATCGGCAGGCCCAACGGCATGTTGTTGCGGCCTTGTTGCGGGCTATCCGGGTTGCCGTTCAAGCCGTTCGTCTGGTTCGGGCCGGTGTTGTCCGGGAAGGCGACACCGTTGAGGTACTTGCCGCGCCAGGCATAGGCCACGCGTGCCGAGAACGCACCATGGTCATACAGCAGCGCCAGGTTGAACGCCTTGCGCGACAGGTTGGGCAGCGGCATGTCCCCGTAGGACTGGCCGTTGGTGTCGCAACCGTTGACGAACAGGTTCAGGTTGGTGCCGTCCGCATTGCTGCTGCACCAGGCCGCACCCACCGAGTTGTAGCGCGTCTGGCGGCTGTCCACATACGTGGCGTTGGCCTGCACACCCAGGCCAGCGAGCAAGCCCGGCAGCCCATTGAAATAGTGCTGCACCGCGACCTCCACACCGCGCGCCCAACCCTTGGCCCCGTTGACCTTGGTCGAGTAGGCGAAGTCGTAGGACTTGCCCGTCGTGTCGGCCGCGGTCGCCACGCCTGTCTGGTTGACGATCACATCCTTGAGCCGCTTGTTGAAGGCGGCCACCGTGATGGAACTGGCGCGGTCGATGTACCACTCACCGGACAGGTCGAACTGATCCGACTTGACCGGCTTGAGGATCGGGTTGCCCAGCGCCGAGCCGACGTTGCGTAGATCGTCGACGAAGATCGTGCGCGACGAGTCTGCGTTGACCACCGTACGCGTCTGTGCAGCACCCGCCGTCAGCTGCAGGTTGGGCTGCAGGTCGCTGAAGTCAGGCCGCGCCACCGCCTTGGCATAGGCAAAGCGCAACTGCATCTGGTCGTTGGCCTTCCAGCGCAGGTTCAGGCTGGGCAACACATTGACGTAGTTGTTTTCAACAGCGACCGGCGTCAGGAACGGCGTGAACGTCGGGATGGGACGGCTGAGGTTCGGTGCCGTTGCCGCAGCTGTCGAGTTGAAAACCAGCGTCTGGTATCCGGTGGTGTCGTACTTGGTTTCCACCACGCGCAGACCGACGTTGCCGTCGATGGGCAGGCCGTGCTCTTCCAGGCCGAAGCGCAGTTGGGCGTAGGCCGTCTTGGTGTTCTCCTTCTGCTTGTTGCTGTTGGGCGAGTTCTCACCGAAGTCCGCCGGCTGCCAGGACACCGGGCAGGCCGCAGCATTCGGGCCCTGCAGCTGCCGCCGGTACTCGGTACACAGGGTGTCGTAGTAGCTGTGCAGCGTTGCGTAGGACTCTGGGTAGTTCGACGCGACGGCCATCTTCGGCAGCACCAGCGACGCCACCGAGTTCTTGCCGTTCATGAAGTTGTTGAAGTTCTTGACCTGGGTCTCGCCACCAAAGCGGGACAGGTAGGCCAGGCTTCTGATCGGGTGCCAATCCCAGGACTGGTCCCGGGCGCCGGCATCGAACTCAGCCGACTGCCAGCTCTGCGTGACGGCCTTCCAGTTGTAGCCGGGGTTGCTGACGACGTTGTTCGTGTCGCGGTCCGTCAGGCGCAGGCCGACGCGCAGGTCGTGCAGCACCGGATGGTCGAACACGTAGCGGATGTCGCCCTTCCACGCCTTCTGCGTCGCCCGGCTCCTGTCCAGGTGCTCCATCGTGAAACCCCAGTAGTACTTGGAGGGGTCTTGCAGGAAAGCCTTGTCCGTGTCATCCAGGATCAGGCGCGGCATGCCACCCGACAGGTCCACGGTTTCCTTCGGCATGTTGATGCCGGTGGCCACGGTGGAGTCGAAGTTGCTCGTGGTGGACTCGATGAACTGGAAGTCGTTGGACACGCGCAAGGCGGGGGTCGGCGTCCAGACCAGGTTGAAGGTGGTTTCCTTCGTGAGCGAATTGCGCTTGGAGAAGCGCGTGTTCGCGTTGAAGGGAATGCCGCCGTGCCCCGGGTCGGTGATCGTGCCCGTTTGCAGGGCACCGTTCGGACCCCACTTCGCGTCTGCCGCCACGATCGAGGTGTACGGATCGGCCTGGCTGTCGATCGAGCTTTCGTCCCAGAAGTTGTTGTACTTGGAACTGAAGTGCGTCAGCGAAGCCGCCAGGGTGTCGTTCTTCCACTGGCCGGCAAGGTAAGTGCCCTGGCGTGTGCGATCGAACTCGAGCGAGCGCCAGCCCACGGCCTTCGGGAACCAGTGATTGCCGGGCAGTGGCTCGTAGTAGGTGTTGTTGTCGGCGTCCGTCTTGGTCGACTTCTGGACGGTCTGGAAGTACGGGTCGACGAACATGCCGTCGGTGCGCGTGGCGCTTTCCGAGTGGGCCACGTCGATCAACAGGCCGACCTTGCCGATGTCGGTGTTCCAGGTGTTGGACAGCAGCGCCGAGACCGACGGCTTCTTCTTGTTGCCGAGCTGGTTGTTGGTGATCGAAACGCTGACACCGGCCTTGAAGCCGTTGTAGTCGAACGGCAGCGCCGTGCGCAGGTTCACCAGGCCGCCGATGGCGCCTTCGATCTGCTCCGCCGAGGGGTTCTTGTAGACGTCCACGCCGGCCATCAGCTCTGGCGGCACATCCTCGAAGCTGAGGCCGCGGCCGCCGTTGGCCGAGAAGGTCTCGCGGCCGTTCAGCTGCGACGACACATACGTCAAGCCGCGGATGATGACGCCCGAGCCTTCGGCCGAGAAGCGACCCGGGTCGCCACGGGCCATCACGCGGTCCATCGTCACGCCGACGATGCGCTGCAGCACCTCGCTGACGGAGCGATCCGGCAGTTTGCCAATGTCGTCGGCGACGATGGAGTCGACGATCTCGTCGGAGTTCTGCTTGATCTTCTGGGCCGATTGCAGGGCAGCGCGCTGACCCGACACGACCACGGTCTCCAACTGCTGCGAACCCGCCGCAGAAGCCGCTGGTGCGGGTGGTGTCGCGGCGGTCTGCGCCATGGCTGGCGCCGTCCAGACCATGACGGCCTGGAGGGCCGCCAGGGACAGCGTTGTCCTCTTGAAATGTCTCATTCTCTTGGCTCCTCTTTGGTGGGAAACATTCAGCCCTTGCGGGCTTCGTGTCGGTCCTGCTGATTTCTATGTCGCAGGTATTTGGTAACGCTAACAATCATCATGCAATCCAGCATCGGGACTACTAGGGATAGGGGATGTACGCATTTCTTCTGCATTCACGCCCCCTTTCTCCGCAGGTGGATCTGCTGCAACGGCAGCTCGAGTGCAAGCGCTTCCAATGCATTTGGTAGCGCTATCCTTGAGTCAACCCGGCGTTCGGTTCCAGGCACCAGGTCGATGAAGTTGTCGGCCACGGCCAGGCCCTGGTGCTGCAGCCACAGACCCTTGACGGGCCGGTCGCAACTCAGGCGCAAGGTCTGGCCGTCGGCCTCGATGGCGAGGCGGGCGCCGGCCAGTCGGTAGAACTTGAAGGGCTCGGTCCAGGCGCAGTCGCGCGCCAGCTCGCGGCCGTCGCCGTCCAGAGCGCACAGCTCGGCGACAACGGGCTCGTCGAGGCTCGGCAAGGGCTGGGTCGCCTCGACGCTGGTCGAAGCTGGAACCGCTTGCAAGACGCGCGTACTGGCCAGTTGTCGCCCATCCATGGCGAACACGCGCAGCTGCAGCGTCAGGGCAACGCTGTCAGCGTGGCCGTTCATCACCGCCAGCCGCGCCTGGCCGCTCTCCAACCGCACCGCCACCGCCAGCGGCGCCAATGCGCGGCGCACCGCATGCCAGGCCGGCTTGACGGTGCCCGCCGAGTCGATCAGCGCCCAACTCGTCACCGGCCAGCAGTCGTTCAGCTGCCAGACCAGGGCGCCGCCCACGGCGCGCGCGCCGGGCCGCTGCCAGCGGCGGCGGAAGTCCTGGTAAGCCACGCGCATGGCCTCGGCCTGCACGAACTGCGTCGCGTAGACGTGATCCGCCAGAGTGCTGCCGACGCGCAGGTTGTCGGCCAGATAGACCGACAGGCGCCTGTGCCCGTCCGGCCCGGCGGCCGAGCCGGCCTTGTTGTGCCATTGCACGGTGCGGCTCTCGGGGAAGCGCTCGGCCTCGGGCAGCACCGATTCGAGCAGCGCCAGCGAGGGATGCGACTGCATGCCGAACTCGCTGACGAAGCGCGCCTGCACATCGCCATAGCGCTGGTAGGGCAGCATCTGCTGGTGCCAGACCTCCCAGCTGTGGCGATCGCCCACGGTCACGTCGGAGGACTTGGCGCCGTCGCCGGGTGTGAAAGGGCTGCCCGGCCAGTAGGCGGTGTCGGGGTCCAGCGCTGCGCAGACCGCCGGCAGCAGTCCCTCGTAGATGGCACGTGCCTCGAAGCGCTCCGCCGGCACGCCGGGGCCGGCCAGGCCGACGGACTCGGCCAGCATGTAGTCCTCGTTGTTGCCGCACCAGAGCGCCATGCAGGCGTGGTGGCGCAGCCGCTTCACGGCGGCTTCGGCCTCGGCGCGCACGCTGGCCAGGTAGTCGGCATTGGCCGGGTAGAGGCCGCAGGCGAACATGAAGTCCTGCCAGACCAGCAGGCCCTGCTCATCACAGGCCTCGTAGAAGGCTTCGTGCTCGTAGATGCCGCCGCCCCAGACGCGCAGCATGTTCATGTTGGCGTCGGCGGCCTGGGCCACACGTTCGCGGTAGCGCGCGGGCGTGATGCGCTCCAGCAGGTTGTCGTCCGGAATCCAGTTCGCGCCACCGGCAAAGAAGGCCTGGCCGTTGACCTCGAAATGGAAGCTACTGCCCGCCTCGCCTTCAACCGCGGCCTGCACGAGGCGCAGCGTGCGCAGCCCAATGCGTCGGCTGTCCTGCGCCACCACCTGCTCGCCGTCCAGCAGGCTCACCACCAGCGTGTACAGCGGCTGCCCGCCCAGGCCGCGCGGCCACCACAGGTGGGCAGCGTCGACATTCAGCGTCGCCCGCGCCGCGTCGGCCGGCACCGTCTGGCGGGCCACGCTGCGGCCCTCGGCGTCCCGCAATTCGAAGCTGCAGCGCAGGCCCGCGCCGCCGGCAGGTCGGGCCGAGACCTGCAGCGTCGCGCGCCGGCTGGCCACGTCCACCTCGCTGCGGCAGTGCAGGTCATCGATGCGCGCCGCCCAGCTGTGCCGGCGCACCGCGCGCCAGGGGCCGCTGACGAGGAGCTCGGGGCCCCAGTCCCAGCCGAAGTGGTACTGCGCCTTGCGGGCGTGCAGGCGGGCGCTGTCGCCATTCCACAGCGCGCGCTTGCCGTGCACGGCCTCCACCTCGCGAGCGCTGGCCAGCGGCGGCTCGAAGCACAGCAACAGCTCGTTGCGCCCGGGCAGCAGGCGGCGGCGCACGTCGACACGGCGCGGCACGAACATGTTGTCGGACTCCAGCAAGCGCTCGCCGTTGAGCCAGACGCTGCACCAGGTGTCCAGGCCCTCGAAGACCAGGTCCTCATGGTCGGCCAGCTCGCCGGCGTCAAAGGCAAGCCGCCAGGCCCAGCGGCGCTCGCCGACCCAGCGCACCTCGGCCTCGTTCATGCCGTAGAAGGGATCGGGAATGCGGCCGGCCGCCAGCAGCGCGCCGTGGGCCGTGCCGGGAACGACAGCCGGCAGCCAGGCCGCGTCGGGCAGCGCAGACATGGCCCGCGCATCGGCGCCAAGCGGCGCCTCGGCGAGTTGCCAGCCCTCATGTAGATCGATCAAGCGTTCGGAGATCACTGCTGTCGAGGTCCTCGCGGTGCGCCTTGCGCTTGCCGCTAAACATTAATTTGTTGCGCATTTTGTTTCGTCGTCAAACGGACTGCGATCAGGGATAGCACCGACAAATTGCAGGTAGACAACGCTGTTTTCGCCGTTCCGAACTGCGGATAATCATTTCGTTTACTAAACATCATCGTATTTCCGCCGCCGCCGTGAGCCGCCTCCCGCTCCTCGTCAAGCTCAGCCTCTCGCTCTGCCTCGCCCTCGCCTGCGGGTGGGCTCAGGCCGGGCGCCTGGTCATCTGGATGGTGGGCGACGACAAGACGCCCCAGGTCATGCAGCCGGCCGTCGCGGCCTTCAGCACCGCCCACCCCGGCGTCGCCGTCGAAGTGCGCGACGTGCCCTGGGCGGACGCGATGACCAAGTATTCCGCCGCGCTGGCCAGCCGGCGCGGGCCCGACCTGGTGACGGGCAGCACGTCCTATGCAATCGCGCTGGGCGCCAAGGGCGCGCTGGTGGACCTGAACGAGGCGGCGCCCGATCTCGCCCGCCAGCTCGAACAACACGCCAACCCCGGCGCCCTGCGCGCGATCCGCCGCGCGGACGGCCGCCTCTACGGCGCGCCCTTCGACATGCATGTGCAGCTGCAGTACTACCGCAGCGATCTGCTCCGCGAAGCCCCGGCCGACTGGGAGGGCTTCATCACCGCCGCCCGCGAGCTGCGCGCCCGGGGCCATGGCTTTGCGCAGCAATGGGGCAACACGAGCTGGCTGGGCTTCTATCCCTATCTGCGCCAGGCCGGCGGCGCGGTCTACGACGCGACCTGCCAGCGCGCCGTGATCGACAGCCCCGAGGCCGTGCGCGCGCTGACGTACTACGCCCGCCTCTACCGGGAGCTGCAGGCGCCCACCGACAGCTGGCCCGATGCCGACGGTGGCCTGGAGAGCGGCGCTTATGGCCTGATGCAGTCCGGCACCTGGCTGCTGTCGCGCATGGACATGGTGCACAAGGGCCTGGTCGGGCGCTGGGCCGCCGCGCCGCTGCCCAAGGGGCCGACGGGCAAGCGCACGGCGGTGCTGGGCGGCACGGTGCTGGCCATCACGCGCTTCTCACCCAACCGGGCGCTGGCGCTGGATTTCATGGGCACCATCTACCAGCCCGAGGTCACGCGCCGCATGGCCGAGGCGGCCCTGGCCTATGGCGGCATGTGGCTGCCCTCGGGCAGGCAGGACCAGAYCGCCAGCCTGCCGCTGCCGAATCGCGACGCGCTGCTCCTGCAGCTCGCCGACGCCGAAGGCCCGCCACCCTGCCCCGCCTGGATGCGGCAGGACTACATCGTCACCCGCGCCGTGCAGCGCGTCGTGCTGGCCGGTGGCGACCCGCAAGCCGAATTGAGCCGCGCTGCTGCCGTCATGAACCGCGCGCTGGCCGCGCTGAGGGCACAGCCATGATCTGGCGCCGCCACGGCCGCGACATCCTGCTCGTCGCGCCCTTTTTCGCCCTCTTCGGCCTGTTCGGCGTCTGGCCCGTGCTGCGCTCGGCGTGGCTGAGCTTCACGGACTACCACGCCACCGACGATCCCGCCTGGGTCGGCCTGCGCAACTACGCCGAGCTCTTTGCCGACGAACGCTTCTGGATGGCCTTGGGCAACACCGCCGCCTACATGGCTTCGGTGTCCGTCATCGCCGTGCTGCTGGGACTCGTGCTGGCGCTGAACTTCGGCAGCAACTCGCGCCTGCACCAGTGGGTGCGCGTGGCCTTCTTCCTGCCCGCCGTGGCCGGCGGCGTCGGCGCCATCTCGGCCTGGAAGTGGCTGGCCAACTCCGAGGCCTATGGCCTGTTCAACAGCATCCGTGCGGCCTTCGGCCTGGAGCCCGCCCGCTTCCTGGGCGATCCGCAGTGGACGTTGCCCGTGCTGGTGCTGGTCGGCGTCTGGTCGGTGCTGGGCTACAACCTCGTCATCTTCGTCGCCGGCCTGCGCGCCATTCCCGAAGAGCTCTACCAGGCCGCGCGCCTGGACGGCGCCTCGCGCTGGCAGCAATTGCTGCACATCACGCTGCCCAACCTGCGGCCCACGCTGGTCTATGTGACGGTGACCGGCATGATCGCCAGCTTCCAGGTCTTCTACGAGCCCTATCTGCTCTATGGCTCGGTCGAGACGCTGGGCGGCCCGCTGGACTCGGCGCTGATGCTGGTGACCTATCTCTTCGATCGGGGCTTTCGCCAGCTCGACCTCGGCCTGGCTTCGGCCGCCGCCTGGGTGCTGACGACCCTGCTGTTCGGCCTGACCTGGCTCAACCTGAAGCTGATCGGCAAGGAGGGCGACCGATGAAGTGGACTCGCCTCCTCCAGGCACCGCTGTGGCTGCTGGTGCCCGCCATGCTGCTGCCCTACTACTGGATGGCCATCGGCGCCTTCAAGAGCGTGGCCGAGCTGCTGCGCCAGCCACCCACCCTGCTGCCCCAGGCGCCCACCTCGCACAACTTCTTCAACCCCGACTGGGCCGGTACCACCGCCGACCCCGACAAGCTCGCCGGCATCCTGCAGGTGCAGGTCGACGGCCACGGCTTCCTGCGCTTTTATGCCAACAGCCTGCTCGTCACCGTCGTCGTCACGGTCGTGAGCCTGCTGGCCGCGTCCCTCGTCGCCTTCGTGCTGACCAAGCGCCCCTTCCCCGGCAGCCGCTGGCTGTTCCGCGCCCTGCTGGTGTCGATGATGCTGCCGTGGGAGGTGACCATCGTCCCCAACTTCGTGACGGTGGCGCAGCTCGGCTGGATCAACAGCTACGCCGCCTTGCTGGTACCGGGCCTGGCCAAGGCCTTCGTCGTCTTCTACTTCCGCCAGGCCATGTTGAGCGTCCCCGACGAACTCATCAGCGCCGCGACGCTGGATGGCGCCGGCACGCTGCGCATCTGGTGGAGCGTCGTGCTGCCCATGCTGCGGCCGGCGCTCGCGGCGATTGCCATCCCTGTCGCGGTGGGCGAGTGGAACAACTTCCTGTGGCCGCTGCTCGTCGTCAACGACGCGGCCACGCTGACCCTGCCGCTGCAACTCGGCAAGATGGCCGGCGACCTGAGCTTCAACCCGCAGTCGGCCGCCGTGCTGATGGCCGGGTCGCTGCTCGCGTCGCTGCCGGCCGTCGTGCTCTTCCTGCTCTTCCAGAAGCAGTTCGTTGCCGGGCTGCAAGCGGGCGCCACCAAAGGTTGATATGAATTGGTTGAAAGGATTGGGATTGGCTTTGTCTTTGATGCTTCCAGCCGTTAGCCAGGCAGATGCGCGCTTGCAGGCCGTCTTGCAGCGGCTGGCCGCCGGCGAGCCCATCACCCTCGCCACCATCGGCGGCTCCATCACGACCGGCTATGCCGCCCAGCCGCCGCGCGAGAAGGGCTGGGCCGCACTGCTGGCCAAGTCGCTTGGCCCCAAGGTCAAGCTGGTCAATGCCGGTGTCAGCGGCACCGACTCGGCCGCCGGCGTGCAGCGCCTGGACAAGCAGGTGCTCGACGCCTCGCCCGATCTCGTCATCGTCGAGTTCGGCGTCAACGACCAATGGCTGGACCCGGCCGTGCGCGGCAGCAGCTATGAAGCCATGCTGCGTCGACTGCTCACCGCGAAGAAGCCGCCCGCCATCGTCGTGCTCGGCCTGACGCAACAGGGCAACCAGGCCCGCGACGCGGTCGATATCCAACTGAAGCTGGCGGCCCGCTACGGCCTCACGGCGCTGGACTTCGGCCGCTGGATGCAGGCCCGTGTCGATGCCGGCCAGGACCGCTGGGCGGCCCTCTACGACGAGCCCGTCCATCCCAATGCGACCGGCCACCAGCGCATCGCCCTCGCCCTGGTCGAAACGCTGCGCAGCGCCACGGCGGGCCCGGTCGCCGCCCTGCCCCCAGCGCTGTACGGCCGCGACCACGAATTCACGCGCATGCTCGCCGGCGAGACGCTCAAGCCCTACCAGTCGCGCGGCTTCGAGCGTGGCGGCGAGCTGCATCCCGAATGGACCGGCCAGCAACCCGGCTGGACCGCCAAGGCCGACGACGCCGAGGCCCACTTCCTCGTCTGGGGCCGCGAGGTCGCCGTCTTCCACGCCGAGAGCGAGCACTACCGCAACCTCGAGGCCTGGGTGGACGACGGCCCGGTCGTCACGCTGCAGGGCCAGGTGGCGGAGCGCAAGGGCTATCTCGGCTGGCATTACGCGGTGGTCGGTCGCGACCTCGAGCCCGGTGCCCATCTGCTGCATGTCCGCGTGAAGAAGGATGAGTGGGCGGGCAGCGGCCGCCCAGCCAGTCTCCTGGCTGTCATGCAGGCCGGCATCTTGCCGCCTGAACTGCATCCGAGCGACTTCGTGCGCGAGGCACCATCGGGCAAGCCGGGCTTGATAGCGGCGGACGACCCCAAGCTGCGCTGGATCGGCCGCATCGCCCCCGTACCCGGCGGCAAGCAGCTGAGCTGGAGCGGCAGCGAGCTGCGCGCCCGCTTCACCGGCGACCAGCTCGTACTGCGCCTGGCGCCTTCGCGCGGCGGCATCAACCATTTCACCGTCGAGGTTGACGGCCGCCGTCATGCGCTGGCCTTGCGCGGCGATGGGCCGGCGGATTGGCGTCTGCCCCTGCCGGCGGGCGAACACGAGCTGCGCCTGCTCAAGCGCACCGAGGCCTCGCAAGCCGAAGCCCTCTTGCTCGGTCTGCGCCTGGCTGAAGGCGGCCGACTGCTCGACCCACCCGCACCGCGCCCGCTGAAGCTGGAGTTCTACGGCGACTCCATCACCGCCGGCGCCTGCAACGGCGACATCGCCGACGACCAGTACGCCGACTTGTCCAGCCACGACGGCACGCGGGCCTATGGCGCGGTGACGGCCGCGAAGCTGGGCGCGGACTATGTCGGCATCGCCATCAGCGGCATCGGCATCACGGCGACCTGGGACCAGCTGCTGATGCCCGAGGTCTGGAACCGCTTTGCGCCGCGCCTGGATGCCCCCGTCGCACCGCCCGACCCGCGCGCCCCCGACGTCGTGCTGCTCAACCTCGGCCAGAACGACCACGGCTTCCCGGCCTCCAAGGGACAAGCCATCGCCGCCGACTTCGGGCCACGCTATCTCGCCTTCGTGCGCCAGCTGCGTGGCCGCTATCCCAACGCCAAGATCGTGCTGCTGATGGGCGGCATGTCGGCCCCGCGCGAACAGCCCGCCATCCCGCGCGGCGTGCTGGGCGCGGTGCAGACCTTGCGTGCGGAAGGCGATGCCAAGGTCTGGTCCTACCGCTTCGAAGCCTTCTCCTGGGCCCACCCGCGCATCGACGTGCATGCGCAGATGGCCGACGAGCTGACCCGCTTCCTGAAAGACGAGGTGCTGAAATGATTGTTCCGGACATGCGCCAGCCCGGGGCGCTGTGGGCCCATATGCGCCACACGCTGGCCTTCTACGCGCCGCGTGCGCGCGACGAGACCGGCGGCTGCTTCCAGTTCTTCAAGGACGACGGCAGCGTCTACGACCGCCGCACGCGCCACCTCGTCAGCAGCACGCGCTTCGTCTTCAACCATGCGCTGGCCTGGCGCTGGTTCGGTGGATCGGTGGACGACGTGGCGCATGCGCTGGCCTTCGTCAACCAGGCCCATGCCCAGCCGCAAGGGGGTTACGCCTGGGTGCTCGATTGGCAAGACGGCCATGCCACCGTCACCGACGCCACCAATCACTGCTATGGCCTGGCCTTTGTGCTGCTGGCCAACTCGCATGCAGCCGAGGCCGGCGTGCCTGGCGCACGCGCGGGCATCGCCGCGGCCTTCGAGCTGATGGAGCAACGCTTCTGGGAGCCTGCCCACGGCCTCTACGCCGACGAGGCGACGCCCGACTGGGGCATCGGCCCCTACCGCGGCCAGAACGCCAATATGCATGCCTGCGAGGCCATGCTGGCCGCTCACGCCGCCACCGGCGAGGCCCGCTACCTCGACCGTGCGCTGACCCTGGCCACGTCCATCGCGCAACGCCAGGCCGCCCTGGCCGGTGGCCTGGTCTGGGAGCACTACAAAACCGACTGGACGCCCGACTGGGACTACAACCGCGACGACAAGACCAATATCTTCCGGCCCTGGGGCTTCCAGACCGGCCACCTGACCGAGTGGGCCAAGCTGCTGCTGATGCTGGAGCGGCGCCTTGGCAATGCCGCGCCGACCTGGCTCGTGCCAACGGCCCGCCACTTCTTCGACACCGCGATGAAGCACGGCTGGGATGCCGCGCACGGTGGCCTGGTCTACGGCTTTGCGCCTGGCGGCGAGGTGTGTGACGGCGACAAATACTTCTGGGTCCAGGCCGAAAGCCTGGCCGCCGCCGCCTGGCTGGCCGTGCGCACCGGCGATGACGCCTACTGGGCCTGGTACGACCGGATCTGGGGCTATGCCTGGCAGCACTTCGTCGACCACGAGCACGGCGCCTGGTACCGCATCCTGGCACCCGACAACCGCAAGCTCACCGACGAGAAAAGCCCCGCCGGCAAGACCGATTACCACACCATGGGGGCCTGCCAGGACGTGCTGGCCGCCCTCGGCGTGCAGCCGCCGGCCGGGGCCTGACGCCATGGGCCGCCTCGCCACTGCCCTGCTGATCGCGCTGCTGGCCGCCTGTGGAGGTGGGGGCGGCGGAGCTGCCGCCGAGCCAGCTCCCGCCACGCCCATCGATCCCTGGGCCGCCTATCCCACGACACCCGCCGGCACGCTGCCCGGCGCCTCGGCCCAGGCGCGCGCTGCCGCCACGGCCCTGGCCGGTGGCATCAACTTCGGCAATATGCTGGAAGCGCCGAGCGAAGGCGCCTGGGGCCTGAAGGTTGAGGACGAATTCATCCAGCTCTTCGGTCAGGGCGCAGGCCCCGGCACCAAATACAGCCAGGCCGTGCGCCTGCCGGTGCGCTGGAGCAACCACGCCAGCCTGGATGCCGCGGCCACCATCGACGCAGCCTTCATGAGCCGGGTCGAGAGCATCGTCACCCGGCTGCTCGCGCGCAACGTCACCGTGGTGCTGAACATGCACCACTACCACCAGCTCGACGGCGACGCCGTCGAAACGGGCGAGGCCAGCGTCGCGGCCGACGTGGTGCAGCTGCGCTTCCTGGCGATGTGGCGCCAGATCGCCGAGCGCTTCGCGGCCGCAGGGCCGGGCCTGGTGTTCGAGCTCTACAACGAGCCGCACAACAAGCTCGAAGCCGACTGGAACACGCTGGCCTCGCGCGCGCTGCGCGTGGTGCGCACCAGCAATCCGACCCGCGTCGTCATGATCGGCCCGGTGCAGTGGAACAGCCCCTATGCGCTGTCCAAGCTGCAGCTGCCCGCCGACGCCAACCTGCTGATCACGGTCCACCACTACGAGCCCTTCGCCTTCACCCACCAAGGCGCCGAGTGGATCAGTCCGGTGCCGCCGCTCGGCGTGGACTGCTGCGACGCGACCCAGCTGGCCAAGATCCGCGAAGGCCTGGACCTGGCCACCAACGAAGGCAGGCGCCTGGGCTACCCCGTCGTGGTGGGCGAGTTCGGCGCCTACAGCCGCGCGGCGCCGGGCGCTCGCGTGCGCTATCTCAAAGCCATGCGCGCCGAGATGGCTACGCGACAGCTGCCCTGGATGTACTGGGAGCTCGCCGCGGGCTTCGGCCTCTACGACCCGCAAGCCCACGCCTGGCGGACCGATCTGGTCCAGGCCCTGTACGGCAACACGCTCTGATGAAAGAACCAAGATGCGACATCTGTTGACCCTCTGCTTGCTGGCAGGCCTCGCACAGAGCGCCTGCGCGGCCGAACCGCTGCCCTGGCGCGGCATCAGCCTGTCCAGCGCCGAATGGGGCGAGAAGAATTTCCCCGGCGTCTACGACAAGGACTTCGTCTACCCCAGCGTCGCCAGCACGGCCTACTACCAGGCCAAGGGCATGAACCTGATGCGCATCGCCTTCCGCTGGGAGCGGTTGCAGCCTGCGTTGATGGGCGAATTCGATGCGGCGGAGCTGGCCCGCCTGCGCGAGTTCGTCGACGGCACGACGGCGCGCGGCCTGCACGTGCTGCTGGACCCGCACAACTACGCAGCCTACAAGGAGGTGCACATCGGCAAGCCCGAGGTGCCCTTCGCCGCCTTCGCCGACTTCTGGCGCCGCTTGGCGCTGCAGTTCAAGGACAACCCCAAGGTCCAGTTCGGCCTCGTCAACGAGCCGCGCAACATGCCGACCGAGACCTGGGGCCAGGCGGCCCAGGCCGCCATCGACGCCATCCGCAGGACCGGCGCCACCAACCTCATCACCCTGCCCGGCAATGGCTACACCGGCGCCTGGAGCTGGTTCGAGTCCAAGTGGTACGGCACGCCCAACGCCGAGGTGATGGGCAAGGTGAGCGACCCGCTCGACCGCATGGTCTTCGAGGTGCACCAGTATTTCGACAAGGACGGTTCGGGTACGAATGCCGAATGCGTCAGCCCCGAGATCGGCGTCGAGCGGCTCAAGCGCTTCACCGAATGGCTGCGCAAGAACAAGAAGCGCGCCATCCTGGGCGAACTGGGCGGCGGCGCCAATGCCGTCTGCGAGCAGGCCGTCACCGGCGCGCTGCTGCACCTGCAGGCCAACGCCGATGTCTGGGACGGCTGGCTGTGGTGGGCCGGTGGCCCGTGGTGGAAGGACTATTTCCTTTCGCTGGAGCCGCGCGCCGACGGCCGCGACAAGCCGCAGATGCGCTGGTTGGAGCCCTTCCTCAGCCCCACTGCAGTTCGACGTCCTTGATCGCCTGAAGGAAGTCCCTGGCATCGAAGGCCTCGCCCAGCGCCAGCGCGCCGCTGCGCTTGAAGGACGGTTGCAGCATGCGCTCGGCCGCTTCCACGACCAGCGGGGCCGACACCGCGTAGATGTCCTGGCCGCGAGCGACCGCCTTTCTTGCGCTCTGACCCTCGCCCGCCTGCACGACCATCTCGAAGCGCTGCGCCGAGCGCCCCTGCGCGTCGCTGGCCGCGGGCGGCGGCGTGGTGGTATCGCGGATTTCTTGAAGCGACGACAGCGTCAGCCACGAGCGCAGGTTCTGCACGCGCAGATGGCGAGCGATGGTGATGACTTCGCTGAAAGGCAGCTCGACCATGGCCTGCTCACCGTGCTCAACGCTGAACACCCAGTCGCGCTGCGCCGCCGGCGTCGGCATGCGCGCGATCTGGCCGCCTTGCAGCACGACGCGCGGCACCTGGTTGCGCTCGCCGGTCTTGCGCGTGCCCTCGGTCGGCCACCAGTGATCCAGCGCGATGGCAATGGCCAGGTCGTGAACGGCACCGTCGCCTACCAACGCCGTCGCCAGCAGATCGGCCAAACCACCGTAGAAGCCGGCAGCCGGGATGACGGCCACGCCGGCCTCGCGGGCCCGGGCACCGAAGTTCTCGAAGACGGCTTCAGCGCTGGCCTGCTCGGCCGTCACGTCGATATAGCCACAACCGGCGCGCAGGGCCGCCTCGATGACGGGCGCCGCCGTGTCGAGAAAAGGTCCGGCGCAGTTGATGACGACGCCACAGCCTCTCAGCGCTTCGTCCAGCGCAGCCGCATCGTCGACGGCCGCCACCCGCGCCTCCACGCCGGCCGGCAGCCGCGACGCATCCCGCCCGATGGCGACGACTCTGAGTCCGCGCCTCAGCGCCTCGTTGACGACGAAACGCCCGGTGTGCCCGCCCGCACCGTAAATCGCGATTGCCTGCTTGCCCAAATCCTTGGTCATGATCATCCTTTGAAACGAGACAGACCTGTCTGTTCTTTGAACGATACAGAATGGTCTGTATCGTGTCAACATCGAATCGACCGCCGTGATGAACATGCCCGCTGAAACCGCCCCGGAAGCCCAGAACGTCCGCGAACGCCTGCTCGGCGTGGCCTCCAATCTCTTCTACAAGAACGGCGTGCGCGCCGTCGGCATCGATCTCGTCATCGAGCAGGCCGGCGTGGCCAAGAGCAGCCTGTACCGCCACTTCCGCACCAAGGACGACCTCATCGTGGCCTTCCTGGAGCGCGAGGACGTCGACTTCTGGGCGACCTGGGACCAGGTCGCGGCGGACCACGCGGGCGATGCCGCGGCCGAGCTGGACGCGCATATGCGCTGGATCGGCGAGCGCCTGGGGCGCGCCAACTACCGCGGCTGCCCGCAGATCAATGTGGCCGCCGAGTTCGCGGAGCAGGATCACCCCGCCCGCGGCGTGGCGCGCGCCCACATGCAGGCGCTGCGCTCGCGGCTGATGGCCCTCGCCCAACGGCTCGACGTCCGCCAGCCCGAACTGTTGGCGGCGCAGTTGGCGGTGCTCATCAATGGCGCCTTCGTCAGCGCCGAGCTGCTCGCGCCCGACGAGGCGACGGCGGTGCTGATGGCGGCCCAGCGCGCCCTCGTGAAGGGTGCACGCCGCACGGCGTGACACATGCCGCAAGGCATGAGCTCATGACAAAAGCTTTGTTGGGCTTTCTGTCATCCGCCATCAGACTTGCGGCGTTCCCACAGCACCGACAGCTTCCGCCCCCACCGATGTGTGAGCTTTTCGCCCTCAACAGCCGCCAGCCGGCCGCCGCCACCTTCTCACTGAGTGGCTTCGCCGCCCGCGGTGGGCGCACCGCGGATCATGTCGACGGCTGGGGCGTGGCCTTCCACGATGGCGAGCGCTGCGAGGTCACCGTCGAGGACAGCCCGGCCGCCGAGTCCGAACTGGCGCGTCATCTGGGCCACCACCCGGTGCGGGCCCGCAACATCCTGGCCCACATCCGCAAGGCCACCCAGGGCGCCCGCACGCTGGAAAACTGCCACCCCTTTCGCCGCGACTGGGCCGGCCGCACCTGGGTCTTTGCCCACAACGGCGACCTGAAGGACTTCCACCCCGCGCTCGACGGCAGCTTCACGCCCGCCGGCCAGACCGACAGCGAACGCGCCTTCTGCTGGTTGATGCAGCGGCTTGAGCAGCACTTCGGCGACCACCTGCCTGCATGGCCCGAGCTGGCGGCCACGCTGACGCCCTGGATCCACGAAGTCGCCGAGCACGGCCGCTTCAACCTGCTGCTCACCGATGGCCGCGCCATGCTGGCCCATGCGTCCACCAAGCTGCACTGGCTGCAGCGCCGCCCGCCCTTCGGCCATGTGTCGCTGCGCGACGGCGACCTGAGCGTGGACCTGGCCACCGTCAACAACCCGGCCGATCGCATGGCCCTGGTGTCGACCGAGCCGCTGACGCACGAGGCTTGGCAGGCATTCGCGCCCGGCGAGGTGCGTGTGTTCCAGGACGGCGACTGCGTGTTTCTGAGCGAAGGCGTGGCGGAACTAGCCGCCGCTTAAGGCGGCATCCACAAGGCCTCGTGCTTCCTGCAGCAGCAGCTGCAGATGCGCTTCGTCCCGCCAGCTCTCGGCGTAGACCTTGTAGATGTCTTCGGTGCCCGAGGGCCGCGCGGCAAACCAGCCGCCGCCGGTGATCACCTTGAGGCCGCCAATCGGCGCACCGTTGCCGGGCGCCTGGCTCAGGACTGCCTCGATGGGATCCCCCGCCAATGTCTTCGCGGTGACCTGGGCCGCTGTCAGCGCGGCCAGCTTGGCTTTCTGCTCCCGCGTGGCCGGGCCTTCCACCCGATCCGCATGCGGCGTGCCGAGCTCGGCAGTCAGGCGCTGGTAGTACACGCCCGGGTCGCGGCCCGTGCGGGCCGTGATCTCGGCGGCCAGCAGCGCCGCCGCCATGCCGTCCTTGTCCGTTGTCCACACGCGGCCGTCGCGGCGCAGAAAGGACGCCCCCGCGCTCTCCTCGCAGCCCAGGCCCAGGCTGCCGTCCAGCAGCCCCGGCGCAAACCACTTGAAGCCCACGGGCGCCTCGAACAGGCGACGGCCCAGGCGCTGCGCGACGCGGTCGATCAGTGCCGTGGTGACGACGGTCTTGCCGACGGCGGCACTCGCCTTCCATCCCGGGCGGTGGCCGAACAGATAGTCCACCGCCACGCTGAGGTAGTGGTTGGGCGGCATCAGGCCAGCGCTGCGCGTGACGATGCCATGGCGGTCATGGTCGGTGTCGCAGGCGAAGGCCACGTCGAAGCGCTCACGCATCTGCGTCAGCCTGCGCATCGCCCAGGGTGACGAGGGGTCCATGCGGATCTGCCCATCCCAATCCAGCGTCATGAAGGCAAAGCGCGGGTCCACCACATCGCTGACGACGGTCAGCGGCAGGCGGTAGCGCTCGGCAATCGCCGGCCAGTAGTCCACGCCGGCGCCGCCCAGGGGGTCCACACCCAACTGCAACCCGGAGCCGCGGATGACGTCGAAATCGATGACCTGCTGCAGCGCCGCGACGTACTGGGCCAGATAGTCGTGCTCATGGCAGCCCAGCGCCGCGAGCGCCTGCTCGGGGTCCTTGCGCAGCACGCCCTTGAGCCCTTGCTGCAGATAGGCGTTGGCGGCGGCCTGGATGCTGCCCGTGACATCGCCATCCGCCGGGCCGCCATGGGGCGGGTTGTATTTGAACCCGCCGTCGCGCGGCGGGTTGTGCGAAGGCGTGACGACGATGCCGTCGGCGCGCTGCCAGCCCTCGCGACCCTGGTTGTATTCCAGGATGGCGAGGGACACCGCGGGCGTTGGCGTGAATTGACCCGGCGGCGCCAGCATGACGTTCACGCCGTTGGCCGCCAGCACCTCCAGTGCGCTGCGAGAGGCGGGCTCGGACAGCGCATGCGTGTCGGCCCCAAGGAAGAGCGGCCCGGCTATGTTGTGCTGCTTGCGGTGGTCGCAGATGGCCTGGGTGATGGCCAGCACATGCCATTCATTGAACGAGCCGTCCAGGGAAGAGCCCCGGTGGCCCGAGGTGCCGAAGCTGACGAGCTGTTCGGCACAGGAAGGGTCGGGTTGGCGCGAGAAATAGGCCTCCCGCAGGGCCTCGACGTCGATGAGGATGTCGGGCGGCGCGGGTTGGCCGGCAAGTGGATGGTGTTCTGCACTCATGCCCCGCATGCTGCCCAGCATGGCGAGTCGATGATGCCGGACTGTTACACCTGGATTTGCAGGCCCTGGCCTACAGCACGGGGCTATGCCTGTTCGACCGGTACCACGCCATGCTCATGCAGCAGCAGCCCGCGGTACACCGCCGTGTGCGCCGGCGTCCCAACGCCCAGTTGCAAGCCCAGGCCATGCACGCGCCCGCTGAGCCAACTCAGCTCGAGGCGATTGCCTCGCTCCAGGTCTTCGGCCATCGATGAGCGAAAGGCCGCCGGCATCGCGGCAAGCTTGCCCATGACCTCGTCGGCGAGGCCCGCGCGCATCGCCACGCCATGGGCCTGTGCCACGGCAACGGCTTCGTCCACCAATTGGCGCTGGAAGGCCCGCGTCTCGGCATTGCCAAGGATGGCCCCCATGCGCGCACGCAGCAGCGAGGTGGCGCCGGACAGCGAGGCCAGGGCGACAAACTTCTCCCAGATCGTCTGCGTCGCGTTGTCGCTGAGCTTCACGGACAGCCCGGCCAGACCCGCCGCGGTCCGCTCCAACTCGGCCATCGTCGCGTCGCCATTCAGCCGGTCGGCAACGATCATGTGCAGGCCACCCGGTGAGCGGATCACGCCCGGCCGGGCGACGACGGCGGACACATAGATCACACCGCCCAGCACCGTGGCGGACGCATCAAGGTGAGCGCGGATCATGGCCACGCTGTCGATGCCGTTCTGCAGCGTGAGCACCCGCGTGTGAGGCCCGACCAGCGCGGCCATGGCCCGGGCCGCGCTCTCCGTGTCGAAGAGCTTGACCGCAAAGATCACCAGATCGACCGGCCCCACGCTGGCAGGGTCGTCCGTGGCGCTGACATGCGGAAGATGCAGCGCAAGCTCGGGGTGCTCGATCCGAAGGCCCTCTCGCTGCAATGCGGCCAGGTGAGCGCCGCGGGCGATGAACACCACGTCATGCCCTGCCTGCTGCAACCACGCGCCGGCATAGCCGCCAACGCCGCCCGAGCCCATGATCGCGATGCGCATGATCGTCCTGCCGCCTGAACCTTGAAGAACGCGCAGGATAGTGGGCTGCCGCGCGGCGCGCTCGCCTGTGGTTTCAGCTCATCGGCGCGGGTTTGAACGGCAGCAGATCAGCGGTCTGGCGGCCGCTTCTTCATTCTTTCAATGCCGGCCTTGGCCAGATCCAGCGAACGCTTGGCCTTGTCCTGGACCTGCTCAGCACTGGGCATCTTCTCCTCGGCCCAGGCCGCGACCTTGCGCACGCCCTGTTCCACCTGGGTCGCGGTCGTGCTCGCCGCGGCTTGCAACTGCTCCGGCGATGGCAGGCGTTCGCGCGTCCAGTCGGCGGCGTCTTTGGCCGACGTGCCCAGCTGCTCCGCACCCGCCCTGGCGCCATGCAAGGCCTTGGTCGCCACGCTGCCGGCGGCGGCCTGCAGCTCCTCGGGCGACGGCAGGCGCTCGCGCGTCCATTCGGCGGCTTCCTTCGCCGAATGCCCCAATTGGCCGGCGGCCTTGCCGACGCCCGACCTGGCCGTGACCCAGGCCTTGGCGAGTGGACCGTCAGGCTCGTGCAGCAGCAGCGTCAGGCTGGCCTGCAGCGCCGTCTCTTCAGCCTCGGACAGCGGCCCGCCGGCCTCCAGCAGCCGGCGCAGGAACTCGCCGAGATCGGTGGCGATGGCCTTGTGGTTGCAGTCGGGGTTGGCATGCAGGAACGCCGACAGCTCCGCCGCCATCTCTTCGACCGAGCCCTGCATGACGCCCGGCTCGATCTGCGCGATGGCCTGGGTGACGAAGCTGGCATCCAGACCCCAGTCGTCCACCAGGTGCTGCACCAGCGCATGCCTCTCGGCGGGCTCGATGCTGCCATCCACCGCGGCCAGCCGCAGCGCCAGCGGCGCGATGAGATCGAAGAGGGCCAGGCCCAGGGTATCCAGCGGCGTGTTCAGGAATTTGGGGATCTCGATGACGCGCGAGCCCTTGGTGTCGCCCAGCCATCGGTACAAGCCGTAGCAGGCGCCGCCCGAGGCCAGCGCAGCCAGTGCCACCCAGCCGATGGGCGTGGTGGCGGCGCCGATGCCCAGCACACCAGACTTCACGACGGCCGCGCCCGCGCCGGCGGCGCCCAGCACGTCCCAGACTTCGCGGGTGCGGTTGATCATGCGCAGGGACTTGTAGGCGTTCTCGCCGATGGCGAGCTTGGCCTTGAACCGCAGGGGCTCGGCAACGACGCGCGTGACGCCTTCAAGCGCGGTGCCGGTTTCGCTGGGGCTGGGTTGGGTGCTCATGGCACCCAAGCATAGAGGGATCAGGTGACAGGCGCAGGGTTGAACAGCACCAGGCTGTTGTGCAGCTTCCAGTGCTCGGCCCAGGTCTTCTTGCGGCCACTGGCGACGTCCAGCAGCAGGCGGAACATCGCCCAGCCGGTCTCTTCGATGGTGGCTTCGCCGTCGGCGATCTTGCCGGCGTTGATGTCCATCAGGTCATGCCAGCGGCGCGCCAGGTCGCTGCGCGTCGCGACCTTCACCACGGGGCATTCGGCCAGGCCATAGGGCGTGCCGCGGCCAGTGGTGAATATGTGCAGATTCATGCCGGCGGCCAATTGCAGCGTGCCGCAGATGAAGTCGCTGGCTGGCGTCGCCGCGTAGACGAGGCCGCGCTGGTCTTGCCGCAGCTTGTCGCCCGGCGCCAGCACATGCGAGATGGCCGAGCTGCCGCTCTTGATGATGGAGCCCATCGCCTTCTCGGCGATATTGGAAAGGCCGCCGGCCTTGTTGCCGGGCGTGGTGTTGGCGGCGCGGTCGACGCGGCCACGGTCGAGGTAGCGGTCGTACCAGCCGAGTTCGCGAATGATGGCGTCGGCCACTTCCGCGCTGGCGGCGCGGCTGGTCAGTTGCTCGACGGCATCGCGCACCTCGGTGTTCTCGCTGAACATGATGGTGGCACCGGCGCGCACCAGCAGGTCAGCGCAGAAGCCCACGGCCGGGTTGGCCGTCACGCCCGAGAAGGCGTCGCTGCCGCCGCACTGCACGCCGACAACGAGTTCGCTGGCCGGCACGGTCTCGCGGCGGCGCGCATTCAGGCGTTCGAGGTGCGGCCTGGCGCTGTTGAGGATGTCGTCGAGCATGGACATGAAACCGACGTGCACATCGTCCTGCAGGCAGATGGTCTCGGGGCCGCTCGCGGGGTCGCGCTCGTCGGTGATCGGGAAGGAGCCCGGTGGCAGCAGGCGCGCCGGCTGCAGCTTTTCGCAGCCCAGGCTCACCACCATCACTTCACCACCGAAGTTGGGGTTCAGCGAGATGTTCTTCAGCGTCCGGATCGGGATGACGGCGTCCGGCGCGTCGATGGCCACGCCGCAGCCATAGCTGTGCTCCAGGCCGATGACGTCGTCGACATGGGGATAGAGCGGCAGCAGCTCGGCCTTGATGCGCGCCACCGCCTGCGCGACGACGCCGGCCACGCACTGCACGGTCGTTGTGATGGCCAGGATGTTGCGCGTGCCGACCGAGCCATCCTTGTTGCGATAGCCCTGGAAGGTGTAGCCCGCCAAAGGCTCGACGGCCGGCGGCTTGACGGTCGCGATGGGCAGGCCTTCGAGCGCACGCGCCGCCGGCATCTGCAGCAGGCGCTCATGCACCCAGCTGCCGGCGGGGATGGCTTTCAGCGCATAGCCGATGGGCACGCCGTAGCGCAGCACCACCTCGCCCTCGGCCAGGTCGCGCAGCGCGACCTTGTGGCCCTGCGGCACCTTGTCTCGCAGAACCAGGCCCGCGCCGGGCACGCCGTCCGGCAGCTTCGTGCCTTCGGGCAAGCCGCCGTCGTTGGCGACGATGGCGACGTTGTCCTCGTCGCGCATGCGGATGGTCAGCGGGGGGCGAGTAGAAACGACATTCATATCCGGCGGCGGCGTGGCTAAAGTGCGAACAGGGCTTGTTGTACGTCGTCTAGTTGTCGTACAACTACTCCACTTTAGACGCCCTTGCCACTTCAAAACTCCGGGAAAACCCGCGAATGCACCCTCCCATCACCCGCCGCCGGCCGCGTTCGCTGGCTTTTGAACTGGTCGATTCGCTCGGAGACCGCATCCGCGCCGGCCAGTTGCAGACGGGCGACAAGCTGCCGACCGAGGCGGCCATCATGGAGGAGTTCGAGGTCAGCCGCACCGTCGTGCGCGAGGCCATCTCCAAGTTGCAGGCGGCCGGGCTGGTCGAGACGCGGCATGGCATCGGTACCTTCGTGCTCGGGGCGGGCGATGCGCCCTCCTTCAAGATCACGCCGGAGCAGTTCAGCACCTTGCAGGACGTCATCGCCGTGCTGGAACTGCGCATCGGCCTGGAAACCGAGGCCGCCGGCCTGGCGGCCCAACGCCGCAGCGAAGCCAATCTTGCTGCCTTGCGCAAGGCGCTGGACGCCGTCATCGCCGCCGTCGAGGCCGGCCAGGACTCGGTCGCGGCGGATTTCCAGTTTCACCTCGAGATCGCGCGCGCGACACAGAACGGCCACTTCGCCGAACTGATGGCGACACTGGGCGCCCAGATCATTCCGCGCGCGCGGCTGGAGCCGGTGGCGGACATGAGCGCCGAGCGCCTGGCTTATATGCGCCGGGTCAACACCGAACACGAGAACATCCTGGATGCGATCGCCAACCAGGACGCCGAATCGGCCCGCGCAGCCATGCGCACTCATCTGAGCAACAGCCGCGAACGCCGCCGCCGCGCCCAGGCCGAAGCCAACTGACCTTCGGTAAAGAAGCGATCCTCGCGGGTTTTCCCTAGTCTTTGTGGATTTGATCTAAGTTGTACGATGACCTACAACTTCTGCATCCCCACACCCTTTCGGAGAGCCGCCCATGTCGCCCCAAGAACTCAAAGCCGTGCTGGAAGCCGGCCTGCTGTCCTTCCCGCTGACCGACTTCGACGCGCAACTGAACTTCGCGCCCAAGCCCTACGCCGACCGCCTGGAGTGGCTGCAGCCCTATGGCGCATCAGCGCTGTTCGCGGCCGGCGGCACGGGTGAGTTCTTCTCGCTGGAGCCGGGCGAATACAGCGACATCATCAAGGTCGCCCTGGACACCTGCCGCGGCCGCACGCCCATCCTGGCCGGCGCCGGCGGTGGCACCCGCGTCGCCATCCAGTACGCGCAGGAGGCCGAGCGCCTGGGCGCGCAAGGCGTGCTGCTGCTGCCCCACTACCTGACCGAAGCCAGCCAGGAAGGCCTGATCGCCCACGTCGAGGCCGTCTGCAAGAGCGTCAAGTTCGGCGTCGTCGTCTACAACCGTGGCGCCTGCAAGCTGACGCCGCAGAGCCTGCTGGTGCTGGCCGACCGCTGCCCCAACCTGATCGGCTTCAAGGACGGCCTGGGCGACATCGAGAAGTTCGTCTCCATCCGCCAGACCCTGGGCGATCGCTTCGCCTACCTGGGCGGCCTGCCCACGGCCGAGCTGTTTGCCGGCGCCTACAAGGCCATGGGCTGCCCGGTCTACTCGTCGGCCGTCTTCAACTTCATTCCCAAGACGGCGATGGAGTTCTACAACGCCCACGCGGCCGGCGACACCGCCACCTGCGACCGCCTGGTGCGCGACTTCTTCATCCCCTATGTGGCCCTGCGCAACAAGGGCGAGGGCTATGCCGTGTCCATCGTGAAGGCCGGCGCGACGCTGGTCGGCCACAGCGCCGGCCCGGTGCGCCCGCCGCTGTCCGACATGCTGCCGACGGAAGTCGACCAGCTCGGCGCGCTGATCTCCAAGCTCGGCCCGCAATAAACCACAACGATTCCAACAGGAGACCAACCGATGAAGCGACTGCTGACCTCCGCGCTGCTGAGCCTCGCCACGCTGGCCATGGCGAGCACCGCCATGGCCCAGGCCTGGCCCGCCAAGCCCGTCACCCTGCTCGTGCCCTTCCCGCCCGGCGGCTCCACCGATGCCATTGCGCGCATGCTGAGCGTCAAGCTACAGGAGAAGCTCGGCGGTAGCTTCGTCGTCGACAACCGCGGTGGTGCGGGCGGCACCATCGGCACCGTCGCTGTCAAGCGTGCGGCGCCCGATGGCTACACCGTCCTCGTCACGTCCCTGGGCCCGCTGGTCATCGGCCCGCACCTGATGAAGAACATCGGCTACGACCCGACCAAGGACCTGGACTTCATCAGCGTCGCCGTACAGGCGCCCAACGTGCTGGTCGTGCCGGCCGCGTCGCCGCACAAGACCATGGCCGACGTGCTGGCCTTCATGAAGGCCAACCCCGACAAGATGAGCTTCGGCACCTCGGGCAACGGCAGCAGCGACCACATCACGGCCGAGTTGTTCTGGCAGCAGACGGGCACGAGCGGACTGCACATTCCCTACAAGGGCGGCGGCCCGGTCATGACCGACCTGCTGGGCAACCAGGTGGATTCCAGCTTCATGAACATCAACACTGCGCTGCCGCAGATCAAGGCCGGCAAGCTGCGCGCACTCGGTATCACGAGCGCCAAGCGCTCGCCAGTGCAACCCGATGTGCCGACGCTGGACGAACTGGGCATCAAGGGCGTGCAGGTTTATTCGTGGCAGGCCGTGGCGGCCCCCAAGGGTCTGCCGGCGGACATCAAGACCAAGCTGCACGGCGCGGTTGTCGCCGCGCTGAATGCGCCGGACGTCAAGCCCAAGCTGCTGGAGCAGGGCTTTGAAATCGTCGGCAACACGCCCGAGCAGTTCACCGCCTTCCAGGCCGCCGAGTTCGAGCGCTGGAAGAAGGTCATCACCGAGCGCAAGATCACGGCGGATTGAAGTTTCCATGAGCAGTTCCACACCCGTCATCAAAGAGCTGCGCGTCGTGCCCGTCGCCGGGCGCGACAGCATGCTGCTCAATCTCAGCGGCGCGCATGCGCCCTTCTTCACGCGCAACATCCTGATCCTGACCGACAGCGCCGGCCACACCGGCGTCGGCGAAGTGCCGGGCGGCGAGAAGATCCGCCAGACGCTGGAAGACGCGCGCCAGCTGGTCATCGGCCAGCCCATCGGCGCCCACCAGCGCGTGCTGCAGCAGGTCAGCCAGAGCTTTGCAGACCGCGATGCCGGCGGCCGCGGCCTGCAGACCTTCGACCTGCGCACCACCATCCATGCGGCCACGGCCATCGAGTCGGCCTTCCTCGACCTGCTCGGCCAGCACCTCGGCGTGCCGGTCGCGGCCCTGCTCGGCGAAGGGCAGCAGCGCGACGCGGTCGAGATGCTGGGCTATCTCTTCTACGTCGGCGACCGCAAGAAAACCGACCTGCCCTACAACGCCGAGCCCGACGCCGACAACGCCTGGAGCCGCCTGCGTCACGAGGTGGCGCTGACTCCCGAGGCCGTCGTCAAGCTCGCCGAGGCAGCGCGAGAGCGCTACGGCTTCAACGACTTCAAGCTCAAGGGCGGCGTGCTGCGCGGCGACGAGGAAGTCGAGGCCATCCGTGCGCTGCACGAGCGCTTCCCCGATGCCCGCGTGACGCTGGACCCCAATGGCGGCTGGCTGCTGAAGGATGCGATCCGCCTGATGCGCGACATGAAGGGCGTGCTGGCCTATGCCGAAGATCCCTGCGGCGCCGAAGACGGTTTCTCGGGCCGCGAGGTGATGGCCGAGTTCCGCCGCGCCACCGGCCTGCCCACGGCCACCAACATGGTCGCCACCGACTGGCGCCAGTTGAGCCACGCGCTGTCGCTGCAGAGCGTGGACATCCCGCTGGCCGACCCGCATTTCTGGACCATGGCCGGCTCGGTGCGCGTGGCCCAGACCTGCCGCGACTGGGGCCTGACCTGGGGCTCGCATTCCAACAACCACTTCGACGTCTCGCTGGCCATGTTCACCCWTGTCGGCGCGGCCGCGCCCGGCAAGGTCACGGCCATCGACACGCACTGGATCTGGCAGGATGGCCAGCGCCTGACCAAAGAGCCGCTGCAGATCCTCGGCGGCCACGTGAAGGTGCCCGAGAAGCCAGGCCTGGGCGTGGAACTCGACATGGCCGAAGTGGAAAAGGCACATGCGCTATACAAGCAACATGGCCTGGGCGCACGCGATGACGCCATCGCGATGCAATACCTGATCCCCGGCTGGACCTTCAACCCCAAGCGGCCCGCCCTGGACCGTTGAACAACCGATAAAGCAGTAGCCCATGTTCAAGAACCTGATTGCTGGCGAATGGCTGGACGGCCACGCCGTCTCCCGCAACATCAACCCGTCCGACACGCGCGACCTGGTGGGCGAATACGCCCAGGCCGACGCCGCCCAAGCCGAACTCGCGATTTCCGCCGCGAGCGCCGCCTTCCCGGCCTGGAGCCTGTCCACGCCGCAGCAGCGCTTCGACATCCTCGACGCCATCGGCACCGAGATCCTGGCTCGCCGCGCCGAGCTCGGCGACCTGCTGGCCCGCGAGGAGGGCAAGACCCTGCCTGAAGCGATTGGCGAGGTCGGGCGCGCCGGCTACATCTTCAAGTTCTTCGCCGGTGAGGCGCTGCGCCCGGGCGGCGAAAGCCTGCCCTCGGTGCGCCCCGGCGTCGGCGTGGAAGTCACGCGCGAAGCCGTCGGCGTCGTCGGCCTCATCACGCCGTGGAACTTCCCCATCGCGATTCCGGCCTGGAAGATCGCGCCGGCCCTGGCCTTCGGCAACTGTGTCGTCTTCAAGCCGGCCGACCTCGTGCCCGGCTCGGCCTGGGCGCTGGCCGAGATCCTGTCGCGCTCGGGCCTGCCCGCCGGCGTGTTCAACCTCGTCATGGGCCGCGGCTCCGTCGTCGGCGAGAAGCTGTTGAACGACCCGCGCGTGGCGGCCATCAGCTTCACGGGTTCGGTCGCGACCGGCCAGAAGGTCGCTGCCGCCTGCGTCAGCCGCATGGCCAAGTTCCAGCTCGAGATGGGCGGCAAGAACCCCATGATCGTGCTGGACGACGCCGACCTCGGCGTGGCCGTGAACGCCGCCGTCAACAGCGGCTTCTTCTCCACCGGACAGCGCTGCACGGCTTCGTCGCGCCTGATCGTCACCGAAGGCATCCATGACCGTTTCATCGCCGCCATGGTCGAGAAGATGAAGACGCTGAAGGTCGACGACGCCCGCAAGGCCGGCACCGACATCGGCCCCGTGGTGGATGCCAGCCAGCTCGGCCAGGACGTCGACTACCTCGGCATCGCCAAGGCCGACGGCGGCAAGCTGGCACAGGGCGGCGAGCGCATCGAGCGCAACGCCGACGGCGCGCCGGGCTTCTACCTGACGCCGGCCCTCATCACCGACACGACGCCCGAGATGCGCATCAACCGCGAGGAAGTGTTCGGCCCGGTGGTCAGCGTGCTGCGCGCCCGCGACTACGAGCACGCACTGGCCCTGTCCAACGACACACCCTTCGGCCTGGCCGCCGGCATCGCCACGACGTCGCTCAAATACGCCACCCACTTCAAGCGCCACTCGCAGGCCGGCATGGTCATGGTCAACCTGCCGACGGCGGGCGTGGACTATCACGTGCCCTTCGGCGGCCGCAAGGGCAGCAGCTACGGCCCGCGCGAGCAGGGCCGCCATGCGGCCGAGTTCTACACGACCGTGAAGACGGCCTACACCCAGGCCTGACCCCACCCCATTGGCACCACCGCCCGACAAGAGGCGGAGCCGCTGCATTCCCGGAGACAACCGATGCACACCGCCACCGCCTCGCTGGCCCAAGCCGCAAGCGCCACGCGAACCAAGAAGCGCTTCGCCATCCTGGCCATGCTCTTCATCGTCACGACGATCAACTACGCCGACCGCGCCACGCTGTCCATCGCCGGGCCTGCGTTGTCCAAGGACCTGGGCATCGACTCGGTGACCATGGGCTTCATCTTCTCGGCCTTCGGCTGGTCCTATGTCATCGCGCAGTTGCCCGGCGGCTGGTTGCTGGACCGCTTCGGCTCCAAGAAGGTCTATGCGGCCAGCATCTTCATCTGGTCGGTGTTCACGCTGCTGCAGGGCGGCATCAGCTTCCTGACCGCGACGGCCACGACCGCCGTCGTCGTGCTGTTCGCGCTGCGCTTCCTGGTCGGCGCGGCCGAGGCGCCCTCCTTCCCGGCCAACGGCCGCATCGTCGCGTCCTGGTTCCCGGCCAACGAGCGTGGCACGGCTTCGGCCATCTTCAACTCGGCCCAGTACTTCGCCACCGTGCTGTTCGCGCCGCTGATGGGCTGGATCACGCACAGCTATGGCTGGCCAGCCGTCTTCGTCGTCATGGGCTTGCTGGGAATTGCTCTCAGCGCCGTCTGGATGAAGACCGTCTTCACGCCCAAGACCCACCCCGGCATCAACCAGGCCGAGCTCGACTACATCGCCGCCGGCGGCGCCCTGGTCCACATGGACCAGCCCGGCACGCAGAGCCGCAGCTTCAAGCCCGAATCGCCCAAGCTCGACTACATCAAGCAGCTGCTCTCCAACCGCATGCTGATGGGCGTCTACGTCGGCCAGTACTGCATCACCACGCTGACCTATTTCTTCCTGACCTGGTTCCCCGTCTACCTCGTCAAGGAACGCGGCATGTCCATCCTCAACGCCGGCTTCGTTGCGGCGCTGCCGGCCATCTGCGGCTTCGCCGGCGGCGTGCTGGGCGGCGTGATCTCGGACGGCCTGCTGCGCCGCGGCAAGAGCCTGACCATCGCCCGCAAGACGCCCATCGTCATCGGCATGCTGCTGTCCACCAGCATGATCCTGTGCAACTACGTCGACAGCGCCACCGTCGTCGTCGCCATCATGTCGCTGGCCTTCTTCGGCAAGGGCCTGGGGGCGCTGGGCTGGGCCGTCGTGTCGGACACCTCGCCCAAGGAAATCTCGGGCCTGTCGGGCGCGCTGTTCAACACCTTCGGCAACACCGCCGGTATCACGACGCCCATCGTCATCGGCTATCTGATCAAGGGCACGGGCTCGTTCAATGCGGCCCTGGCCTTTGTCGCCGCCAACGCGCTGGTGGCCGTCTGCTGCTACCTGTTCGTCGTGGGCGACATCAAGCGGTTTGAACTCAGGAAAGGTTGAATGGGTCTCCGCGATGCAGCGCGCCCTGGTTTGGGATGGGCTGCAAGGCGCAAACCGGAGTCGGGTTGAACACCCGACGAGGATTTGCAACGCCGCAGACCGCCCAAAGCAGGGATGCGATGCGCGCTAGAGATTCGTTCAGCCTTTCCTCATGGCTTGACCCACCGCGGCGCCCAGACCTTGTCGTAGAACTCCAGCGTCTTCACCGGCGAGGCGCCCCACCAGTTGTAGCCGTTGCGGCGTTCCAGGCTGATGTCGTTGACGTCGTCATGCAGGCTCTTGTCGCGGTCGCCGAACACCGGCTTGAGCGTCTTCACGTCGTAGTAGCGCGCCCACAGCGGCCCGGCACCGGGCTGCACGACGAGGCGACGACCCTGGGCTTCGTCCACCTTGGTCCAGGCGCGGTCGCGCACGGCCAGCGCGCGCAGCATGGCGATGCCCGAGCGCACGGCGTCGACGACGGCTGGCGAGGGCTGCGGCAGGCTCATCAGATAGCCCAGCGCGTGGGCGCTCTCGCCGCTGCTCAGCGCCGGCGGCTCGTAGTTGCGTGCCGAAGCCGGCGCCAGCGTCAACGCGTCGTGCTGCTGGGCCCACAGCGTGGGCTTGCCGTCGATGCGGATCTGCGTGGCCAGCAACAGCTGCACGGCGCGCTTCTCGGCCGCGGCCGCCTCGGCCCGCAGCGGCGCCGGCAGCACGCCCAGGCCGGCCTCGCCGCGGGCCACGGCGCCCATCAGCTCCGCCACGTCGGTGACGGCGTTGTCGTTCATCGTGATGGCGTCGTGATAGCCGCCCTGCAACGGCCACACCTGCGGCCAGCCGCCGTTGGGGAACTGCGCCGCCAGCAGATAGCGCACACCGCGTTCGGCCCCCTGGCGGTAGGCATTGCCGGCCTCGCCGGGCAGGGCCGCAGCCACCTTGGCGAGGAAGCGGGTTTCAGTGATGGTCGCGTCGTTGTCGATGGTGCCGACATAGCTCCACTGCGCATCGTGCGGAAAGTCGAAATCGTCCGCAGGCGGCGGCTTCTTCGGGCTGTTGTCGGCCACGAAGGACTGACCCGGCTGGCGTGGCGCGGCGTCTCTGGGCTGGTTCTTGCCCCAGCCGCCGGCCGGCGTCTGATAGCTCAGCACATTGCGCGCGATGAGCAGGGCGGCGTCGCTGCCGTACCAGTCTGCCGGCTTGTCCAGCGGCATGCTGGCCGCGCCGTCACCACGCGACGCTGGCGGCGCAGGCCAGGTGCTCAGGCCCTTGCGCTCGGCGGCCAGCGCGGCGCGATCGGCCATGCGCTGGGCGTCGGAACGGGCCAGGTAGTCGGCCCAGGCCGCACGCTCGGTAGCCGGCAGCGTGGCAACGCGTTCGGCCGTCAGCGCCTGCGCCGACGGAATGGTGCCGATCTGCGCGGCAAAGGCCGACGACGAAAGGGCCAGGGCGAGCAGGGTGAGGCGGCTGGCGACGGTCATGGCGGGCGGCAAAGTTACAGGTGGCCCGCAATCTAACGGCTAGCCGCCGTCATGGGCGCGCTAATCTCCCACCGCTCACACAGTTGATCGACACATGATTCATCGCGCGCGTTTCCCGTGGCTCGCGGCCCTGCTGGTGCTTGCCGGCTGCGCCGCACCTCCTCTGCCACCGGCGCCGCCGGCCTCGCCTGCCCAGGTCGGGCTGCAGCAGGCCTGGGTGCAGGCCGTCGCCGGCCCCGCCTGGGCCGTGCGGGCGCTGACGGCCGACGCCGGCTGCCCGCGCCTCGTCTGGCCGGAAGGCAGCGCGGCGATGACGGAGCGCAGCGCCCCCGGCGACGAGCCCCCGCCGCCAGGCAACAAGGAGCCCGAGCGCAAGCCGACCGCCTTCACGCTGCGCGCCTGCGAGGCGCCCTGGCCGGGGGGCGTGGCGCAGCTGCAGGTGGGAGGTGTCGCCCTGCAGGCACCTGCGGCCGAGGCCCACCGCATCGTCGTCATCGGCGACACCGGCTGCCGCCTCAAGGCCTCGGACCGCGACTTCCAGGGCTGCAACGATGCCTCCGGCTGGCCCTTCCCGCGCGTGCTGGCCCTGGCCCTGGCGCTCAAGCCCGACCTCGTCATCCACGTCGGCGACTACCACTACCGCGAAAGCCCGTGCCCGGCGGACATGGCCATCTGTGCCGGCAGCCCCTGGGGCTATGGCGACGACACCTGGCAGGCCGACTTCTTCCACCCCGCCCGCGCCCTGCTGGCGGCCGCGCCCTGGGTCTTCGTGCGCGGCAACCACGAGGCCTGCGCCCGCGCCGGCCAGGGCTGGCTGCGCTATCTGGACGCCGAAACCGGCCCGGCACGCAGCTGCCAGCCCGCCGGGCCGGGCGCCAACGACGGTGATTTCACGGCGCCATTCGCCGTGCCGCTGTCGTCGCGCAGCCAGCTCATCGTCTTCGATTCCTCGGAGATTGGCAGCCGCACGCCGCCCCGGGATTCGCCGGCCTGGACCCGCTGGCGCCAGCAGCTCGACCAGGTGGGCGAGCTGGCCCGGGGCAGCGCCCAGAGCCTGTTCGTCAACCACCACCCCAGCCTGGCCTTCAGCCCCAGCCTGACCGGGGCGCCCGGCACGGCCCGATCGGGCCTGACCCCGCTGCTGCAGGACGCCACGCCTGGCCGGCTCTTCCCGCCCGGCGTGCAGGCGACCCTGCACGGCCACATCCACATGCACCAGGCCCTGGGCTTCGCCAGCAATCACCCCGTCACCCTGGTCATCGGCAACGGTGGCTCTGCCGCATCCGGCCGCGTCAACGACGCCGCGGCGCTGAAGCACGAACTGCTACCCGGCGCCCGGCTTGAGACGGTGCGCACGCATACCGATTTCGGGCTGTCGCTGCTGACCGCCACCCCCGAGGGCTGGCAGCTGCAGGCCCTGGACGCCCTCGGCCAACCGCTGTCGACCTGCCGCCTGGCCGGCCAGAAGCTCAGTTGCTGACGGCTACGTCTCGTACCAATGACTTTCGTCAGGCCACACGAGAAGTAACGCCCGCGCATTCCATCACTTCGATACCCGATTTGAAGGGTTTCCGGCAGGTAAATCGATGCCGCGCATAAATCACCGCCGGCTAAACTGGGCCCACCTGTCAAGCTGTTTTTGGCAGGACCTCGTTGATGACAGGACTCGGCCACATGAGCTCCAGATTGAAAGTCGCCGGTTGGGTTGCCCTCGGTGCCGTTGCAGGTGCACTCACCACGATGCAACTCCAGGCCAATGCGCGCAGCAGCCTTTCCCCACTGCCCCTGGACGAAATGCAGCAGCTCGCTGCCGTCTTCGGTCTCGTCAAGAGCGACTACGTCGAATCCGTCGACGAAAAGAAGCTGATCAACGACGCCATCGCCGGCATGGTGTCCGGCCTGGACCCGCACTCCCAGTTCTTCGACAAGAAGACCTTCAAGGAATTCCGTGAAGGCACGACCGGCAAATTCGTCGGCGTCGGCATCGAGATCGGCATGGAAGACGGCCTGGTCAAGATCGTCTCCCCCATCGAAGGCTCGCCCGCCTTCCGCGCCGGCCTGAAGAGCGGCGACATGATCAGCCGCATCGATGACACGGCCGTGCGCGGCATGACCATCGACCAAGCCGTCAAGAAGATGCGCGGCGACCCGTCCACCAAGGTCAGCCTCACCATCTACCGCAAGGCCGAGAACCGCACCTTCCCCGTGACCATCGTGCGCGAGGAAATCAAGGTCCAGAGCGTGCGCGCCAAGGTCGTCGAGCCGGGCTACGCCTGGATCCGCGTCAGCCAGTTCCAGGACCGCACCGTCGACGACTTCGCCAAAAAGCTCGAGGAAATCTACAAGCAGGAGCCCAACCTCAAGGGTCTGGTGCTGGACCTGCGCAACGACCCGGGCGGCCTGCTGGATGCGTCCATCGCCATCTCGGCGGCCTTCCTGCCCAAGGACGTCGAGGTCGTGTCGACCAACGGCCAGATCGCCGAGTCCAAGGCCAGCTACAAGGCCAGCCCCGACGACTACCGCCGCCGCAGCAGCGACGACCCGATCAAGCGCCTGCCCGCCGCCTTGAAGAACGTGCCGCTGGTGGTGCTCGTCAACGAAGGCTCGGCCAGCGCCAGCGAGATCGTCGCCGGCGCCCTGCAGGATCACCAACGCGCCACCGTCATGGGTGCCCAGACCTTCGGCAAGGGCTCGGTGCAGACCGTGCGCCAGCTGGGCCCGGAAACGGCACTGAAGATCACCACGGCGCGCTACTACACGCCGAGCGGCCGCTCCATCCAGGCCAAGGGCATCGTGCCCGACGTGCTGCTGGACGAAACCGCCGAAGGCAATGTCTTCGCTGCCCTGCGCATGCGTGAGGCCGACCTCGAGAAGCACCTGAACAACGGCCCCGAGGCTGAAGAGACCGAAGCCCGCACCAAGGCCCGCGAGGAAGCGCGCCAGAAGCTGGAAGCCGAGTACGCCAAGCGCGCCGAGCCGCCCAAGCCCCTGCCCGAGTTCGGTTCGACCGAAGACTTCCCGCTGATGCAAGCGCTGAACAAGCTCAAGGGCCAGCCTGTCATCGCCTCCAAGTCGGCCGTCGAGCGCAAGGCCGAAGCCAAGACGCCCGAGTAACCGGAGTCGTACACCTCATTGAAAACGGGCCTCAGATTGAGGCCCGTTTTTTTATTGGGTTGGCTTTGCCTGGGACTTCATGACTCGCGTGCAGTGAGCCGGGAGTCCGCCCCGGCAGGGCGGCTAACCTTTCTCTGACGCGCTGTATAGACCGGGGACATAGGTAACGGGTGTGCCAGGACATGGGTAACGCTTTGGGGGTTTAGAAGCCCCGGAAGAAGCCCATGGTCTGGACGGAGAAGAGCACCGTGTCCCTGCGTCAAGAATTCGTGCACCTGGCCCGCCAGGACGGCGCCAACGTGCGAGCGCTGTGTCGTCAGTTCGGCATCAGCCCCAAGACCGGCTACAAGTGGCTCGGCCGCTTCGAGCTCGCCCAGGGCGATGTTCAGGCGTTGCATGACCGCAGCCGCCGCCCGCTGATCAGCCCCGCTCGCAGCTGCGATGCCACCGAGCAGGCCGTGCTGGCCAAACAACCTTCAGCGCCTCAGAAGCACCTCAGCGCCGCCCCCAAGCCACCATCAACGCCCCCGCCGCAGCGGCAGCGCCCAGCGCAGGYACCGCCCTCCATCCAAACGACGCCAACAGCACAGACCCCAGCGCCGCACCGCTGGCCATGCCGACGAACATCGAGCTGACGAGCACGGCATTGAGCCGGCTGCGCGAGGCCGGGTCCAGGCTATAGACCACGCTCTGGTGCGACACCAATGCCGCCTGCACGCCCAGGTCGAACACGATCGCCACGCCCACCAGCAGCCACAGCGACGCCGGCGCCAGGGCCTGCACGGCGAAGGCGATGAAGACCAGCAGCGCGCCGACGCGGATGACGGCCTGTGGGCCGCGCTGGTCCGCCATGCCGCCGGCCAAAGGTGCCGCCAGGGCCCCGGCCGCGCCGGCCAGGCCGAAGGCGCCGGCCACGGCGCTGCCCTGGCCGAACTCCGGCCCCGCCAGCACCAGGGCCAGCGTCGACCAGAAAGCGCTGAAGGCCACGCTCAGCAGCCCCTGGGCCAGGGCGGCCCGCCGCAGCGCGGGATGCCTGACCCACAGGCCCGCCATGGACGCCAGCAGCGCGCCATAGCCCGCCTGCGTCGCCGGCACGAAGCGCGGCAGGCCACGCCACAGCAGCGGGATCAGGGCCGCCACCGCCACGGCGGCCACCGCATAGACGGCGCGCCAGCCGGCCAGGGCCGCCAGCGCACCGCTGGCCACGCGCGAAAGCAGGATGCCCAGCAGCAGGCCGGTCATGACCTGGCCCACGCGCTTGCCGCGCTCGGCCTCGGGCGCCAGCGTGGCCACGGCGGGCACGATGTCCTGGGCCAGCGTCGCCGTCAGGCCGATGGCCACGCAGGCCACGCACAGGGCCGCAAAGCCGGGCGCGAGCGCGGCGAAGGCCAGCGCCGCCACCAGCGCGACCGCCTTGACGAGGATGATGCGGCGCCGGTCGAAACGGTCTCCCAGCGGTGACAGCAGCAGGATGGCCGCCGCATAGCCGAGCTGGGTCAGCGTGGGCAGCAGGCCGATGGTGGCGCTGCCGACACCGAACTGCCCGGACAGCAGGCCGAGCAAAGGCTGCACGTAATACAGGGATGCGACGGCCAGGCCGGTGGCCGTGGCCATCAGCAACGTCAGCGCCGGGCTGAGGGGGGTGATTTCGGATGTGGATGGCATGGGCCCGGCAGTGTCGGCCCGCAGCCCAAGCCCTTGCCCGGCCGCGGGTCTCATGCAGATGGCGTAGAGCTATCCTGACGCCATGACCGACGACGATCTGCTGCGCTACTCCCGCCATCTGATGCTCGACGAGATCGGCATCGAGGGCCAGCAGCGCCTGCTCGACGCCAGTGCCCTCGTCATCGGCGCCGGCGGCCTGGGCTCGCCGGTGGCGCTCTACCTGGCCTCCGCCGGCGTCGGCCACATCACCCTGGTCGACCACGACACGGTGTCGCTGACCAATCTGCAGCGCCAGATCGCCCACGACATGGGCAGCCTGGAGCGGCTGAAGGTCGAGTCCGCCGCCGCGCGCATGGCGGCCCTGAACCCCGGCGTGCAGGTGCGCGCCCTGGCTCAGAAGGCCGATGCCACCCTGCTCGATGACGAAGTCCCGCGCGTGGACGTCGTCATCGACTGCACCGACAACTTCGCCACCCGCCATCTCGTCAACGCCGCCTGCGTGCGCCACGCCAGGCCGCTGGTGTCGGGCGCGGCCATTGGTTTCGACGGCCAGATCAGCGTCTATGACAGCCGCTCCCGCGAGCTGCCCTGCTATGCCTGCCTGTTCCCGCCCGAGTCCGGTTTCGAGGACGTGGCCTGCGCCACCATGGGCGTGTTCGCGCCGCTGGTGGGCATCGTCGGCAGCATGCAGGCCGCCGAGGCGCTGAAGCTGCTGGCCGGCATCGGCGAGCCGCTGGCCGGGCGACTGCTGATGCTGGACGGCCGGCGCATGCAGTGGAGCGAGATCGCCATGCAGCGCGACCCCGAATGCTCCGTCTGCAGCGGCGAATATGGAACCCCTCGTCCGGCCTCGCCTCGCTGAACGCGGGCGCCCCCAGCCGGTCCCCCGAGGGGACGAGGCCGCTCACGGCATTGAGCCGCTAGCGGCCCCTGGCGGGCCGGCTTGGGAGCGGCCCGGCGCTCGGCCCCGGATTTCATGCAGCGGTGGCTTCGGAATGAAGCACAAAATCCAGCGCTGACCTGCCCACAATCTCTCTCGCCCCATGAAGCCCACCGACGTCCCGACGCGCAACTTCCCGACCGCCAAGGAAGAGTGCCGCGACCTGCCCCCTCACCCCGACTACGACGGCCCGGGCGCCGCCTACAACCTGGCCTTCAAGGACGAGACCTTCCTGCTGCGCCAGGACATGCGCGCCGTGCGCATGCAGCTGGAGCTGATGAAGCCCGAGCTGCTGCAGAACGAGCACGGCGTCAAATCCACCATCGTCATCTTCGGCAGCGCCCGCATCCTGTCCGAAGAGGCCGCTCAGGCCCTGCTGACGGTGGCCGAGGACCGCGGCGACGAGGCCGGCGCGCTGCGCGCCCGACGCCACCTCGCCATGAGCCGCTACTACGAGGAAGCACGCCGCTTCGCCCAGATCGCGACGGCCGCCTGTGTCGAGCGCGGCAACCATGTCGTCATCGCCACCGGCGGCGGCCCCGGCATCATGGAAGCCGGCAACCGCGGCGCCTACGAGGTGGGTGGCAAGAGCGTCGGCCTGAACATCGTGCTGCCGCATGAGCAGTACCCCAACCCCTACATCACGCCGGAGCTGTGCTTCCGCTTCCACTACTTCGGCTTGCGCAAGATGCATTTCCTGATGCGCGCCTTGGCCCTGGTGTGCTTCCCCGGCGGCTTCGGCACGCTGGATGAACTGTTCGAGACGCTGACGCTGATCCAGACCAAGAAGAGCCGGCCCCGCCCCATCCTGCTGTTCGGGCGCGAGTTCTGGACCAAGCTCCTCAACATCGAGTGGCTGATCGAGACCGGCATGATCAAGCCCGAGGACCAGCAGCTCTTCCACTACGTCGAGACCGCCGAGGAAGCCTGGGCGGTGCTCGAATCCCAACCCGAACTTGCCACGCCCGCGAGCCCAGCCAAGCCATGACCAAACTCCGCAATGTCTCCCTGATCGGCGCCCCCACCGACATCGGCGCCGGTGCCCGCGGCGCCAGCATGGGCCCCGAAGCCATGCGCGTGGCCGGCCTGGCCGAGGCCCTGCGTGCCCGCGGCGTCGACGTGGTCGACCGCGGCAACCTCAGCGGCCCGTCCAACCCCTGGCTGCCGCCGACCGAGGGCTACCGCCATCTGCAGGAAGTGGTGGCCTGGAACCAGACCGTTCACGACGCCGTCTACAACGAGCTCAAGACCGGCCGCATGCCCATCCTGCTCGGCGGCGACCACTGCCTGGGCCTGGGCTCCATCAGCGCCGTGGCCCGCCACTGCCGTGATGCCGCCAAGAAGCTGCGCGTGCTGTGGCTGGACGCCCATGCCGACTTCAACACCAGCGAGCTGACGCCCAGCGGCAACATCCACGGCATGCCGGTCGCCTGCCTGTGCGGCTTCGGCCCCAAGGAGCTCATCGAGATCGGCGGCCATGTGCCGGCCATCTCGCCGAAGTGGATCCGCCAGATCGGCATCCGCAGCGTCGACGAGGGCGAACGCGCCTTCGTGCACGAGCACGACCTGGAAGTGTTCGACATGCGCTTCATCGACGAGATGGGCATGCGCCACACCATGGAGCTGGCGCTGGCGACTCTGGACGACAACACCCATCTGCACGTCAGCTTCGACGTCGACTTCCTCGACCCGGTGATGGCGCCCGGCGTCGGCACGACGGTCGGCGGCGGCCCGACCTATCGCGAAGCCCATCTGTGCATGGAGATGATCGCCGACACCGGCCGCATGGCCTCCATGGACCTGATGGAGCTGAACCCGGCGCTGGACGAGAAGAACCGCACCGCGTTGGTGGCGGTCGACCTCATCGAAAGCTTGTTCGGCAAGAGCACCTTGATGAGGAAGTGATGGCGCCATGGACGCCACGCCCTATCTGCTCGTCCAGCTCAGCGACCCGCACATCACGCATCCGGGCCGGCTGATCTGCGGCCGCGTCGACACGGCCGCGGCGCTGCGCCATGCGGTCGAGCGCGTGCTGCAGATCAAGCCACGCCCAGTTGCCGTGCTGATCAGCGGCGACCTCGTCGACGCCGGCCACCCGGCCGAGTACGCGCTGCTGCGCGACCTGCTCGCGCCGCTGATCGAGGCTGGCCTGCCGCTCGCGCTGCTGCCCGGCAACCACGATGCGCGCGGCCCGCTGCAGCAGGCCTTTGCGGGCCTGCTCAAGGTGTTCTGCGGCGATGCCGGCGCGCCGGCCATCCAGTACGCGCTGGACCTGCCCGGCCCGCTGCGCCTGGTCGTGCTCGACAGCCTCGTCGATGGCCGGCCCGAAGGCGGCCTGGACGAAGCCCGGCTCGCCCAGGCCGAAGCCCTGCTGGCCGAACGCCCTTCCATACCCACCCTGGTCGCCCTGCACCACCCGCCCCACACGACAGGCCTGGCGGTGATGGATGGCATGGCTCTGCAGCAGGGCCTGGCTGGCTTCGAGGCGCTGATCGCCCGCCACCCGCAGGTGCAGCGCGTCGTCTGCGGCCATCTGCACCGCATGACGCTGGGCCGCATCGCCCACGCCACCTCGCTCAGCGCGCCGTCCACGGCCCATCAAGTGGCACTGGATCTCGCACCCGATGCGCCGCTGGCCATCGCGCTGGAGCCGGCTGGCTGGCTCATCCATGCCTGGGGGCCGGGCCTGCCCCTGGTCAGCCACCTCGCCCACGCGGGTCACCCCGAGGTCATCCCCGATCTCTGAGCGCGATGGCCGTGCGAGGATGCTTCGCATGAAGAAGCCCAGCCTCCTCCTCGGTGCCCTGCTCTGCACGGCCGCCCTCGCGCAAACGCCTGCGCCGCCCAGCGACACCGAGCGCTTCACCCTCTTCAACGCCCCCGTCACGCTGCTGCGCAACGCCCAGCTCTACGACGGCACGGGCAGTGCGCCGCGCGAGCACATGAGCGTGCTGATCCGCGATGGCCGCATCGTCTCGGTCGCCCCCGACGCCGAGCTCAAGACCCCCGCCGGCGCGCTGGTGAAGGACCTCGCCGGTGGCGCGCTGATGCCCGGCTTCGTGCTGCTGCACGAGCACCTGTTCTACCCGACCGAGCGCGGCAGCTACGGTGCCTTCTTCCAGAGCTTCCCGCTGCTGTACTTGGCCGGCGGCGTGACGACGATGCGCACGGCCGGCAGCATGAGCCCCTATGCCGACCTCAACACCTGGAAGGACATCCGCGACGGCAAGGCACCCGGCCCCGACCTGGACGTGACGGCCCCCTTCCTGAACGGCATCCAGGCCTTCGTGGCCCAGGTGCCGCGCCTCGTCAACGCCGAGGACGCCGTGCGCCAAGTAGGCTACTGGGCCGACGTCGGCGCGACCTCGTACAAGGGCTATATGCATCTGACGCGCGAGCAGCTCGACGCGATCGTCAAGGCCGCCCACGAACGCAAGGCCAAGGTCACGGCCCATCTCTGCGCGGTGACCTATGCCGAAGCGACAGCCATGGGCATCGACAACCTCGAGCATGGCTTCTTCGCGTCCAGCGATTTCGTCGACGGCAAACAGGCCGACGCCTGCCCCAGCGGCGACGCCGTGCCCAAGTCCCTCGATGCCCTCGCCGTCGACGACCCGCGCATGGCCGCCCTGCAGCGCCAGATGATTGAGCGCAAGGTGGCGCTGACGTCGACGCTGACCATCTTCGAAACCTTCTCCTACGGCCGCCCCATGGCCCCGGCCGCGGCGCTGGACCTCTTGATGCCGCAGCTGCGTGAGCAGTACGTCGGGCGCTACACCGCCATCCAGCGCGGTGGCCCGAATCCGCACGGCCGCATCTTTCCGAAGAACATGGTGTGGGAGAAGCGCTTTCACGACGCCGGCGGCCTGCTCGTCGCCGGCACCGACCCGACGGGCTATGGCGGCGTCATCCCCGGCTGGTCGTCGCTGCGCCAGTTCGAGCTGCTGCGCGAGGCCGGCTTCGACGCGGCGGCGGCGGTCAAGGTCATGACGGCCAACGGCGCGACCTACCTGGGCCGCACGGCCGACATCGGCCGCATCGCCCCGGGCCTGCGCGCCGACCTGATTGCCTTTGCCACACCGCTGGATGCGGCCAAGCCGGCTTTGCCTGAAGTGGCGTGGACGATGAAGGCCGGCCGCGCCTGGGACCGGGCCAAGATCCTGAATGCCTGGAAGGGGCAGGTGGGACTGCGCTGACGGGCGCCAAGCTTTCAGCGCCCGGGCATCTTCCAGAGAAAAGGATCTCACCATGTCCAGCTATGTCGATGAAGTTCTCGTGCCCGGCGAACAAGTCGTTCACCTCGGGCGTACCAGCCTGTGGTCGGTCTGGCACCTGTTGCTGTTCGGGCTGCTGTTGCTGCCTGCCTTCGGGCTGGGGCTCATCCTGTGGGGCGTTGCCTACGTGCGCATCCGCTCCACCGAGGTGGCCGTGACCACCAAGCGCTTGATCGTCAAGCACGGCTTCATCCGTCGCCACACCATCGAGATCAACATCAACAAGGTGGAGAGCATCCAGGTCGATCAGTCGCTGGTGGGTCGCATGCTCAACTTCGGCACGCTGGTCATCGCGGGCACGGGCTCATCCCATGCGCCCATCGATGGCATCGCGGAGCCGCTGGCCTTCCGCCGCGCCTTCGTCGAAGCGCAGGACGCGGCGCACGGCAACCCGCCTTAGGCCTGCAGACGTACGCACGCGATGGCCCAGGGGCCGACCTCGGCGCGATGCAGTACTGGGTCGTGTCGGACGTCGACGCCGCCGAGCTGCAGCGCTTTGCCACGGCCTGGCGCGCGGCGGCGAGGCGCTAGCTAGCGTGCCTCGATGACACGCCGGATCGCCGCACCCGGCGCCGCGTCGTCCAGCCGCACGCCGTCACCCTCGGCCACCACGCCCAGCTCGCGCCACAGCGCGGCGAGGTCGACGGGCATGGCCGTGTCCTTCATGTCGCGATAGAGCTCGGTCAGCACCGTCTGGCCGACGGCGGCATCGGCCACGGCCAGCAGGCGCTTGACGCTCCAGTCCTGGCCATAGTGGCCGCCCGCCGCCTGCACGCCCTGCAGGGCCTGCCGCAACCCCGCGCGGCCACCGCTGGCCCGCAGCATGCGCACATCGGCCTGCAGGCAGAAGATGGCGCCGCCCCAGTAGAGACGGCCCCAGCTGTGCGTGCCGTCGAGGCCGCCATCGCCGCGGGCGGGCAGGCCTTGCGGCATGCCGCGGACCAGCTCGGTCCAGAGCTGCGTGACCGGCGTGATGCCGGCGCGCGCACGCGCCACCGTCTCGACATAGGTCGCCAGCCCTTCGTGCAGCCAGGTGTGCGCACGCGGCAGATTGGGCACGCTCAGGTGCACCAGTTCATGCACCAGCACCCAGTCGTTCAGAAAGCGCGCGGCGGCGGTTTGCCGGCCCACCCGCACGCTGACGAACGGCTGAGGGTCGACATCGGTCCAGCCGCCGTTGATGCCTTCGCCGGGAGCCGCCCGCAGGCGCAGCTCGATGCGCGGCTGGGGCTGGCGGCCGAAATAGCCCGCCAGCGCGGCCACGCTGCGCGCGACCCAGAGGTCGATCTCGCGCCGGGTGTTGGCAGAGAAGTCACCGTCCAGCAGCAGCGCCACCTCGCCCGAGGGCAGGCGCAGACTGTCGGCCCTGGCTTGCAGAGGCAGCAGGCCGAACAGCGTGCTGACGCAGAGATGGCGGCGGTTCATAGGGGGTGGGCGTGATGATGCTTCGCTAGGCGCTGACGATCCACCCCTCGAGCGGATCGACAGCCTCCGGCCAGCCATGGCGCGGCTGCTGTGCCGCCCAAACTGCCTGCAGCATGGCGAGCACCGCATCCAGGCTGTCGCCGCTGGCATCCGCCACCAGTTCGTCGCGCTGCGCGTGGCTGAGCTTGAGGCGCAGCCCCAGCCGCGTGCGGCCCTGCTCCAGGCCCTCGACGATGTCCTTGCGCGCGATCAGCCGTTCGGGCGTCTGCGCGGCCTTGGTGTCGCTCTTGTAGGAGCGCCTGCCAATCAGTTCGCGCGCCAGCAGGCCCGGGTAGGCCTCCAGCGCGACGCGGCTGGCGTCGCCGTCCAGATGGCCGGCCAGATGCACGCCGGCCTGGATCAACCTCGGCACACCGGCATGCAGCATCCAGGCCACCGGCGGGTTGACCCACTTCATGCTCGGGCTGGCGCCGGCCGGCCCGTCGCAGGCGCGATGGGCGAACTTGGACCCTGCCGGCCGCGCGTCGCAGAAGGCGGCGAAGCGCGCGCGGATTTCTTCGCGGCTCAGGCCGGCGTAATGCGCCATCAGCGCGGCGTAGTCGGTCGGCCAGCCCAGTTGCTCGACGAGCTCACGCGGCAGGCCGAAGGGCAGGTCGAAGCCGGCCACCCAAGGGCCGGGGCGGGCCAGCCAAGTGGAAAACTCGTCCAGGTCATGTAGCGCTACCAATCCTGTCAGGCGCACGACAGAACCATGGCGCTGGCCGCCGGCGACCCGGATTGGCTTGCTACGGCGGGGTGCACTCGTGAAGTCGACCCCGAAAACAGCTGTGTCGCTCATGGGCGGCATTCTGGGCCTAGGCAGAATCGCCTGATTCCATGTCTGACCTGCTAGACCTCCCCGCACTGCCTGCCGAAGACACCGGTTTTGACACCGCCGCCTTCGACGAGGGCTTTGCCGCCGCGCGCCTGCGCGCCGCGACGGGGGGCTACCAGGCGTCCAGCGAGGCCCTGGAGCAGCTGCTGCTGACCTGCCCGCTGACCCAGCTGCGCCGGCGTGCCGAGGCCCTGGCGCTGCTGGCCCATCAATACCCGCGCCTGGGCCGGTTGACGGCCAGTGCGCGCTGCGCCACCGAGGCCCTGAGCCTGGCCGAGCGGCTGGCCGACGACGCCCTGCTGGCCGACGCGCTGACCTCCGAGGCCTTCATCTACGGCCAGTTGCTGATGGGCCGCGAGGCGCTGGAATCCGGCATGAAGGCGCTGGCGGCGGCGCGCCGTGCCGCCGACCCCACCCGCGAAGCCTGGGCGCTGAACCGCCTGGGCGTGGCCTATTCCAGCCTGGACAACCCAGCCCAAGCCTGCGCCTCGACCGACCAGGCGCTGGAGATCGCCGCCCTCACCGACTGCGCCGAGGTGCTGTTCTCCTGCCACAACAACCTGGCCTATTTCTGGCTGCGCCGCGTCGAGGAGGCCCGGACCTGCGGCGAAACCGCCGTGCTGGCGGAAGCCGTGGCCAGCGCACGCCGCACCGCCGAGCAGGCCACCGTGCTGGCGCGCCAGTCGGGCAGCCCCTTCCAGGTGGCGGTGGCCGTGTCCAATCTCGTCAACGCGCTGCTGGCCGGCGGACTGCTCGACGAAGCCTTGCCGCTGCTCAACGAATTCGGCCACCTCGCCCACGACCACGGCTACCGCACGCTGGCCATCGAAGCCGACGCGCAGCGCGCCGTCTTCCTGCGCCTCAAGGGCGAACCGCTGCAGGCCGCGCGCATCCTGGAGGCGCTGCTGCACGCCGCCGTCGAGCCGCCGCCCAAGCTGCGCCGCCTGCTGATCCGCTCGCTCTACGAGACCCACAAGGCCTGCGGCCAATACCGTGAGGCCCTCGCCTGGCTGGAGGAACTCGTCGGCCTGGACCGCCAGATCACGCGCGACAACCTCGTGCTGCAGACCGAGGTCATCCTGATCCGCGATCAGGTCGAGCAGGCCCAGGCCCGCGCCGACAGCGCCACCGCCGACGCCCGCCGCGAGCGCGCCCGCGCCGTCCACCTCGAGACCGAGCAGGCGCGCCTGCGCGAGCACGCCATGGCCCTGGACCGCGCCGCCCACGAGGACGTGCTGACCGGCCTGCACAACCGCCGCCACGCCGAGTTCGCCCTGCCCCTGCTGGTGGAGGGAGCGCGCATGGCCAACCAGGTCATCAGCGTCGCCGCGCTGGACGTCGATCACTTCAAGAAGATCAACGACACCCATGGCCACGCCGTCGGCGACGCCGTGCTGCAGCAGCTCGCCCAGCTGCTGCGCCACCGCCTGCGCAGCGCCGACCTGATGGCCCGCATCGGCGGCGAGGAATTTTTAGCCGTGCTGGTGGGCATCGCGCCGCAGCAGGCCGCCGAGATCTGCGAACGCCTGCGCCTGGCCGTCGTCGAGCATGACTGGGCCGCCATCACGCCCGGCCTGCTCGTGCGCATCAGCGTCGGCATCTCGGGCGGCGCGCCGCTGCAGCATCAAGGCGACAGCCTGCTCAACCGTGCGGACCAGGCTCTCTACGCGGCCAAGCGGGGTGGGCGGAATCGGGTGCACGTCGACTAGACAAGCCCCGGCAGCGTCGCGAAATACCGCTTCAGCGCCTCGATCGCCACCCTCACCTTGGCCGGTTCGCCTTCGCGCTTCGGCGTAACCGCCACCGCGGGCATCGGCGTGAAGCGCCATTGCGGCAGCAGCCGCACCAAGGTGCCGCGCGACAGCGCCAACAGCACGTCTGAATAGCCCAGGCGCGCAATGCCCAGGCCCTGCTCGCACATCTGCTGCAACGCCACATGGTTGTTGCTGGCAATACGCACGGGCACCTGCAGGCGCTGGCTTTCGCCGCCGGCGCCGTGCAGCAGCAGGGCAATGGTCGGCGCGGCGTCCGGGGTGTCCTGCGCCTCGCGGGCCCAGGCCAGCCAGTCGAAACCAAGCAGATCGGCTGGCGTCGCTGGCTCGCCGTGGCGCTCGACATAGCTCGGCGCCGCGCACAGCACCATCTCGATCTCGCACAGCGGCCGCGCCACCCAGTTGGAGTCGGCGAGCTGGCCGACGCGCACCGCGATGTCGATGCGGGCGTCGATGAGGTCGATCATGGCGTCGTCCACCAGCAAGCGCAGCCGCAGCTGCGGCGACTGCGCCAGCACCGGCGCCAGCGCCTGGGCGATATGCGCCGCAAAGCCGACGGGTGCAGCGACGCGCAACTCGCCGCTGGGCGCGTCACGCGCGTGGGCCAGCGAATCCGCCGCCGCGCGGGCCGCCTCGACGAGGCGCAGGCAGTGCGGGTAGCAGCGCTCGCCGGCCTCGGTCAGCGCGAGCTTTCGGGTCGAGCGGTGCAGCAGCGTCACGCCCATCTGGCGCTCCAGCGTGCGCAGCGTCTGACTGACGGCCGAGGCGCTCATGCCCAGGCGCCGCCCGGCCGCGCTCATGGAGCCGGCGGCCACGGTTTCGGCGAACACGGCAAAGGGCTTGAGCTCGTCCATCTTCAACTCCTGCTTCAAGGTCTTGGCGATTTTGGCCGTCTTATCGCCAGATCTTGAAGCCCATATCGTTCACTCATCACTTCACCCTTTGGAGAACACCATGAACATCGCCCTCATCGGCCCCACCGGCTTCGTTGGCAGCGCCGTGCTGGCCGAACTGCTGCGACGCGGCCATCAGGTCACGGCACTGACCCGCGACCCCGCCAAGCTGGAAGCCCGCCCGGGCCTGACGGCCGTCGCTGCCGACGCCTACGACGCCAACGCCGTGGCGACCGCCGTGCATGGCCACGACGCCGTCGTGTCGGCCTTCAATCCGGGCTGGAACGAGGCCGAGCTCTATGACAAGTTCCTGCGCGGCGCCACCGCCATCACCCAGGGCGTGGAGGCCAGCGGCGTGAAGCGCCTGCTTGTCGTCGGCGGGGCGGGCAGCCTCTTCGTGGCACCCGGCGTGCAACTCGTGGACACGCCGGACTTCGCCAGCCATGTGCCGGCCAACATCGTGCCCGGCGCCCGCGCCGCCCGTGACCACCTGACGGCCCTGCGCGGCAACACCGCGCTGGACTGGACCTTCCTGAGCCCGCCGGCCCTGTTGGCGCCGGGCGCACGCAGCGGCGGCTACCGTGTCGGCGGCGAGCAGCTGCTGATGGCGGGCGACGCCCCCGCCGGCATCACGGTGGCCGACCTGGCCGTGGCCATTGCCGACGAGATCGAGCAGCCGCACCATCAGCGCGCCCGCTTCACGGTTGCCGCGCTCGGGTAGGGCTGCACTGACGATCGCATGCGGCCTCGCTCACCTGTGCAGTCGACGGCGTTCGACTAGATTGGAGTTGTCGCGAGCCAGAGTTGCAGCTGAAGAGTTGCTCTACAGGCGCTGACCGACACCAGGGCCCGATGCCTGAACGCATCGGGCCTTTTCTTCGGTGATGATCGGCGGCATGAACCCCGTCCTGATCGAAGTGCTGCGCGGCAGCGCCGTCGAATCCCGGCATGCCGGCGCGCTTGCCATCGTCGACGCATCGGGCACCGTGCACACGGCCCTGGGCGACATCGACCGACCCATCTTCCCGCGCTCGGCCGTCAAGCTGCTGCAGGCCCTGCCGCTGGTGGCCAGCGGTGCGGCCGAAGCCTTCGGGCTGACGGACGCCGAGCTGGCCCTGGCCTGCGCCTCGCACAGCGGCGAGCCCGAGCATGTGGCCACGGCGGCCGGCGTGCTGGCCAAGCTGGGGCTGGATGCCGATGCACTGGAATGCGGCACGCAATGGCCCAGCCGCGAGCCCGTGCTGCGCGGCATGGTGGCGCGCGGCGAGCTGGCCACGCCGCTGCACAACAACTGCTCGGGCAAGCACAGCGGCTTTGTCTGCGTCGCCTGCCTGATGGCACGCAATGCCGGCGCCGAGCCGGTCGAGTTCGTGCGGGGCTATGTCGCGGCCGAGCACGCCGTCATGCGCGAGGTGTCGGCATCCTTGTCGGCAACAACGGGCATCGACGTCGAGCAGGCGCCGCGCGGCATCGACGGCTGCTCCATCCCGACCTTCGCCCTGCCGCTGCGCTCATTGGCGCTGGCCTTCGCGCGCTGCGGCAGCGGCCAGGGCCTGTCCGACGGCAACGCCCGCGCCGCGCGCAGGCTGCGCCAAGCCGCCGCCGTCGCACCCTTCATGGTGGGCGGCACCGACCGTTTCGACACCCGCGTCATGCAGGCCTATGGCGAGCGCGTCTTCTGCAAGATTGGCGCCGAGGGCGTCTATTGCGCAGCCCTGCCGGAACTGGGCCTCGGCATCGCGCTCAAGATCGACGATGGCGCTGTCCGCGCGGCCGAAGCAGCCTTTGCCGCAGTCGCCCAAGGCCTGCTGAAGACCGAGGACGAGCTGTTACGCGGCCACAGCCACTTGCAATTGCGCAACTGGCGCGGCATCGACGTTGGCTCGCTGCGGCCGGCGCAAGCGCTCAGCCAGGCGCTCGCGCTCTAGCCTTCTCCGCCTCAGTGGCGGTCGCGCCGCGGCGGCAGTGCCTGATCGGCGTTGTTGTTGCTGCTGGTCGACGTGTCGGTCGTGGTCGTCGTGGTCGTGTCGGTGCTGCTCGGATACACCGGTGTGCTCGGCTGCGTGGGCTGCGTCGTCTGGGCGGGCATGGGCGCGCTGACATCCGTCGCCGGCGAAGCGGGCGTGGCCTCGCTGAGGGGCTGGGCGGGCTGAGGCTCGATGCTGGCCACGGGCGGCGCGGCGGCGACCGGGGTTTCCGCAGGCATGGGCGTCGCGATGACGTCGGGGGCATTGGGCTGGCTCGTCGTGTCCAGCGGATTGGTGGGGGTGGCCTGGGCCAGCGTCGGGGTCGTGTCGGCGTCGCGAGACAGGCCGGCGGTTTCGTCGTTGGAGCGCGTGGACGCGCAGCCGGCGATGCCGATCACCAGGGTCGCCGTCGCCACGGCAACGGCTGTCGACAAGGGGTTGAATCTCTTGCTCATGATGAACTCTCCAGGGTTGAGGAAGCGGTTCACGCGGCAAACGCCGCCTGAGTGGGTGGGCAAAGCCCGTTCCCGTGCCGGAAGCACCCCCTGCCGGCAGAGCCCATCTGATGCCTTGCGCGCCGTCCCGTCAGTCGCCAGCCGATAAAAAACGATACAAAACGCGACCAAGCAAGCGCTTGATTGGCTTTACAGTCCGCCCCCATGCGTGCTGAAAAGCCTTCCTCGACCGCCCCCATGCCGCCGCGCGAGCGTCTGTTGCAGGAGGCCATGCGCCTGTTCGGCGAGCGTGGCTTCGACGCCGTGACGACGCGGGAGATCTGCGCCGCCGCCGGCGTCAACCCGGGCGCCATCCACTACCACTTCGGCGACAAGGACGGCCTCTACCGCGAGGTGCTGCGCCTGCCGGTGCAGGAACTGCAGCAGCAACTCACCGGTTTCGACGACTCCGACCTGAGCCTGCACGAATCCATCTGCCGCTTCCTGCGCCCCTTCCTGTTCGACGATGGCGCCTGCAGCGCCCAGATGTTCTTCCGCGAGATGCAGGCTCCGAGCCCCATCTTCATGGAGACGGTGGCCCAGGAAGTCGGCCCCATCTTCGACCGCTTCGCCCGCCTGCTGGGCCGCCACGCCGGGCTGGATGAGCCCACCGCCGCCATCCACCAGCTCGCCATGGGGCTGCAGGCGATGGCCCACGACTACTCGATGACGCGGCCGATGCTGGACGCCTTCCACCCTGAACTGCTGGCCGACGACCCCCAGCTCGAACGCACCTGCCACCGCCTCGCCGACTGGGGCTGCGCCCTCGTCGCCTACGAGCGCGACAAACACACCGCCCCATGAGATTTTCAAGACGTCTTCTCTTCGCCGCGCCCCTGCTGGCCCTGCTGACCGCCTGCATGACGACGCCGCCGGCCGCCGCGCCGGCCGCGACGGCCATTCCCGCCGCCTGGCGCTCGCCGCTGCCGCACGACGGCAGCACGGCGGCCCTCAACAATTGGTGGCGCGCCTTCGACGACCCGCTGCTGGCCCGTCTCATCGAGCGCGCCGAGAGCGGCAGCCCGACGCTGGCCGAGGCCGCCGCCCGCCGCCGCCAGGCCGAGGCCAGCGCCACCCAGGCCCGTGCCGCCCTGCTGCCCCAGCTGACGGCCAATGCCCAGGTCCAGCGCGGTCGCAACCTCAACGCCGTCCCCGGCATCAGCAGCCAGGGCAGCGCCCAGTTCAACGCGAGCTGGGAGATCGACCTCTTCGGCGGCCAGCGCGCCGCCGCTGCCGCGGAGAACCTGCAGGCCCAGGCCGCGACGTCGGACTGGCATGCCGCACGCGTCAGCCTGGCCGCGGACGTGGCCCAGGCCTATGTGCAACTGCGCCTGGCCCAGGGCCACGAGGAATCCACGGCGCTGGACACCCGGTTTGCCGAACAGATTGCCGGCTGGGCGCGCGAGCAGCAGAAGGCCGGCCTGATGAGCGCCAGCGACGCGGCCATCCTGAACACCGAACGCGCCGCGGCCTCCGCCGCTCGCAGCCAGTGGCGGGCCGAGGCCCAGATCGCGCTGCAGAGCCTGGCCCTGCTGTGCGGCGAGCAGGCCCAGGCCCTGGCCATGGAGCTGGCGCCGCCGGCCATCGCCGACGAAAAGTTCGAGCTGCGCCGCAGCCAGCCCAAGGCGCCGGGCTTTGACGTCAGCGCCCTGCCCGCCCAGTTGCTGGCCCAGCGCCCCGACGTCGCCGCCGCCCACCAGCGCTGGCTGGCCGCCACCCAGCAGCAGCGCAGCGTCGAGGCCCAGCGCTGGCCGCAGCTCAGCCTCGGCGCCCTGGCCGGCGAGTCGCGGCTGCGCGTCGGCGGTGCCAGCAGCAGCGCTTCGATGTGGGCCGTCGGCCCATCGTTGAGCCTGCCCTTGTTCGACGGGGGCCAGCGCAAGGCCCGTGCCGAGGGCGCGCAGGCCGCCGCCGACGAAGCCGCCGCGGCCTTGCAGGCGCGGTGGCAGACGGCGGTCGCCGAGGTGGAAGAAAGCCTGCAACGCGTCGCCGCCGGTGCCGAGCGCGAGCGCGAGATCGATGCCGTCAAGCGTGAATGGGAGGGCATCGCCCTGCGTTCCTTCTCCCAGGCCCAGGCCGGCCTGCAGAGCGGCGTGCAGCGCAACACCACCTTCCGCAACGCGCTGGTCGCCTACGACGCCGTGCTCAGCGTGCGCGCCGAGCACGCGCTGGCCTGGATCCGCCTTTACCGCAGCCTGGGTGGCGGCTGGACCGCCGACGCCCCCACGACGAACACGAACACCGCCTCCGCGCGCTGAACGCCATGAAGATCCGCATTCCTTTCCTGACCACCGCACTCACCGTCGCCCTTGCGGCGGCCTTTGTCGCTGCCCTGTCCAGCCCCGCCTTCGCCGCCGACGCCGCCAGCGCGGCGCCCAAGGCGGCGCTGACCGTCAAGCGCGTCGTCGCCCAGGCCGGCACCTGGCCTCAAACCCTCGCCGGTACCGGCTCCATCGCCGCCTGGCAGGAGGTCGTCATCGGCGCCGAGATCGGCGGCCAGCGCCTGGCTGCGCTGCTGGTCGACGTGGGCGACCGCGTCAAGAAGGGCCAGTTGCTGGCCCGCTTGAGCCCCGGCACGCTGGAGACGGATCTCGCCGCCAGCAAGGCCGCGCTGCTGGAGGCCGAGGCCTCGGGGCGTGAGGCGCATCAGACCGCCGAGCGCGTGAAGACGCTGCAGGGCAGCGAGGCGCTGTCGCCCCAGGCCATCGACCAGGCCCTGGCAGCCGACGCGGCCGCGCAGGCCCGCGTGGCTGCGGCCAGGGCGCGCGTGCAGGCCGACCAGTTGCGCCTGTCGTACACGCAGATCACGGCGCCCGACGACGGTGTCATCAACGCCCGCATCGCCACGCCCGGCGCGCTGGTGCAGCCGGGCCAGGAACTGTTCCGCCTGCAACGCCAGGGCCGCCTGGAATGGCGCGCCGAGGTGCCCGGCGCCGAGCTGGCCCAGCTCAAGGTCGGCCAGACGGTGCGTGTGCAGCCCAGCGGCGCTCAGGCCGTGGAAGGCCGCGTCCGCCGCGTCGCGCCGCAGATCGACCCGCAGACGCGCAACGGCCTGGTCTATGTGGACCTGAAGGCCGGCGAGGCTTTGCGTGCCGGCCTGTTCGCCCGCGGCGACTTCGTGCTCGGCGAGAGCCAGGGACTGACGCTGCCGCAGACGGCGGTGCTGCTGCGCGATGGCTTCAGCTATGTCTTCCGCCTCGACGGCAGCAAGGTGCGCGAGCAGAAGGTGCAGCTCGGCCGCCGCGAGGGCAACCGCGTCGAGGTCAAGTCAGGTCTCGCCGCAGGAGCTGCCGTCGTCGAGTCGGGCGTGGGCTTCCTCGCAGACGGTGACACGGTTCGCGTGGCGCAGTAAGGAGGCGCCACCATGTTCAACGTCTCCCGCTGGTCCATCGCCAACCCGGTGCCGGCCATCATGTTCTTCATCATGCTGACGGCGGCCGGGCTCTACGGCTTCAAGCAGATGAAGATCCAGCAGTTCCCCGACATCGAACTGCCCACCATCGTCGTCAGCGCCTCGCTGCCCGGCGCAGCACCCGCGCAGATGGAAACCGAGGTCGCCCGCAAGATCGAGAACTCGGTCGCCACGGCCCAAGGCGTCAAGCACATCTACACCAAGGTGCAGGACGGCATCGCCACCGTCACCGTCGAGTACCGCCTCGAGAAGCCGCTGCAGGAAGCCCTGGACGACACCCGCGACGCCGTCGCCAAGGTGCGCGCCGACCTGCCGGCCGATTTGCGCGACCCGGTCATCACCAAGATAAATCTGTCGGGCATGCCCATCCTGACCTACACGGTCTCGAGCAACCGCATGGACGACGAGGCCCTGTCCTGGTTCGTCGACAACCAGGTGACCAAGCGCATGCTGTCGGTGCGTGGCGTGGGCTCGGTGGCCCGCGTCGGTGGCGTCAGCCGCGAGCTGCGCGTGGAGATCGACCCCAGCCGCCTGCTGGCCCTGCGCGTCAGCGCCGCCGATGTGTCGCGCCAGTTGAAGCAGGTGCAGCAGGAGGCTCCCGGCGGCCGTGCGACGCTGGGCGGCTCCGAGCAGTCGCTGCGCACCATCGCCACCGTGCAGACGGCCGCCGAGCTGGCCGCGCTGAGCATCCCGCTGCCGGACGGTCGCCATGTGCGGCTGGACCAGGTCGCTGCCGTGACCGACACCCTGGGCGAGAAACGCGCCGGCGCCTTCCTGAACGGCAAGTCCGTCGTCGGCTTCGAGATCGTGCGCGCCAAGGGGGCCGGTGAGGTCGACGTGGCCGAGCGCATCCGCGCCGCGCTGGAAGAACTGAAGGCCGCCCACCCCGACATCACCGTCACCGAGGCCTTCAACTTCGTCGACCCCGTCATCGAGAACTACGACGGCAGCATGAAGCTGCTGCTGGAAGGCGCGGCGCTGGCCGTGCTGGTGGTCTTCCTGTTCCTGCGCGACTGGCGTGCCACCTTCGTCAGCGCCGTGGCCCTGCCGCTGTCGGCGATTCCGGCCTTCCTCATCATGTACTGGATGGGCTTCACGCTGAACGTCGTGACGCTGCTGTCGCTATCCCTCGTCATCGGCGTGCTGGTGGACGACGCCATCGTCGAGATCGAGAACATCATGCGCCACCTGACCATGGGCAAGACGCCGCTGGAAGCCGCCCGCGAGGCGGCTGACGAGATCGGCCTGGCCGTCATCGCGACCACCTTCACGCTGATCGCCGTCTTCCTGCCCACCGCCTTCATGAGCGGCGTGGTCGGCAAGTTCTTCGTGCAGTTCGGCTGGACGGCCTCCATCGCCGTGTTCTTCTCCCTCGTCGTCGCCCGCATGCTGACGCCGATGATGGCCGCCTACATCCTGAAGGCACCCAAGAAGCAGCACAAGGAACCGTTCTGGATGGCGACCTATCTGGGCTGGGCACGCTGGGCCTTCACGCACAAGGGCAAGACCCTGGCCATCGCCGCGGTCTTCGGCGTGGCCGCCTGCACGCCGCTGTTCATGGGCGCCATCCCCGGCGCCTTCATCCCGCCGGACGACCTCAGCCAGACGCAGATCAGCATCGAGCTGCCGCCCGGCAGCACCTATGAGCAGACGGCGGCCATCGCCGAACAGGCGCGCGCCGCCGCCGCTGCGCACAAGCAGGTCAAGCTGGTCTACACGGCCGTGGGCGGCGGCAGCGCCGGTGGCGACCCCTTCGCGATGAGCGGCGCGGCCGAGGCCCGCAAGGCCACGCTGACGCTGAACCTGACGGCACGCAATGAGCGCCGCGGCATCAGCAAGCAGCAGATCGAGCGCGAGCTGCGCGAGAAGCTGGAGAACATCGCCGGCGCCCGCATCAAGGTGACCTTCGGCGGCTCCAACGACAAATACCAGCTCGTGCTGGCGGGCGAGGACGGCGAGGCGCTGGCCGCCCATGCCGCCAAGGTCGAGAAGGAGCTGCGCGCCCTGCCCGGCATCGGCCAGGTGACGAGCAGCTCCAGCCTGCAACGCCCCGAGCTGATCGTGCGCCCCGACGCGGCACGTGCCGCGGACCTGGGCGTGTCGACGGCCGCAATAGCCGACACGCTGCGCATCGCCACGGCGGGTGACTACGACCAGCTGCTGCCCAAGCTCAACCTGAGCCAGCGCCAGGTGCCCATCGTCGTGCGCCTGCCCGACGCGGCCCGCGCCGACCTGGCCCTGCTCAGCCAGCTGACCGTGCCGGGCACGCATGGCCCGGTGCCGCTGCAGCAGGTCGCCGAGCTGACGCTGACCAGCGGCCCGGCCCAGATCGACCGCTTCGATCGCCTGCGCAATGTCAACTTCGAGATCGAACTGAACGGCATGCCGCTCAGCGAGGTGCAGGCCGCTGCCGCGGCCCTGCCCAGCATCGCCAACTTGCCACCCGGCGTCAGCAAGGCCGAGATCGGCGACGCCGAGGCCTTTGCCGAACTGGGCCAGGGCTTTGCGCTGGCGATGGGCACGGGCGTGGCCTGCATCTACATCGTGCTGGTGCTGCTCTTCCACGCCTGGGTGCAGCCGGTGACCATCCTGGGCGCCCTGGTGCTGTCCATCCCGGGCGCCATCCTGGCGCTGTTCGTGACCGGCACCGACCTGTCCATGCCGGCCATGATCGGCATGATCATGCTGATGGGCATCGCGACCAAGAACTCCATCCTGCTGGTGGAGTACGCCATCGTCGCCCAGCGCGAGCAGGGGCTGACGCGTCTGGAGGCGCTGCTGGACGCCTGCCACAAGCGCGCCCGGCCCATCGTCATGACGACGCTGGCCATGGGTGCCGGCATGATGCCGATTGCCCTGGGCTTCGGCACCGATCCGAGCTTCCGCGCGCCGATGGCCATCGTCGTCATCGGCGGGCTGATCACCTCGACCTTCTTGAGCCTCTTGGTGATTCCGGTGCTCTACGAGGTGGTGGACGACTTCATCCAGCGCTTCAGCCGCAAGCGCGGCAAGGCGCCTGCTGCGGAGGTGGCGCCTACCTGAGCCTCAGCCCGGCGGAACGTCAGCGTCCTCGACGTACTCGCCGGCCTCGTCGAGGCCGCGCGTGCCGACGATGAGGTAGGAGCAAGGGTTCACCGAACGGTTGGAGACCGTGTGGCCGTTGCGCACGCCGGCGGGCCAGCATGCGGAGTCGCCGGGCTGCAGCGTGTGGGCGCCATCGTCTTCCGTCACCGTCACCTCGCCACTGACGACGAAGAGGTACTCGTCGACGTGATGGTGCCAGTGGCGGATCGACGACTTGGCGCCTGGCTGCAAGACCTGCAGGGACACGCCGAACTGCGTGATGCCGCCGGCATCTCCGAGACGGGCGGTGTCAACGGTGCCCCAGCCGGGGCTGGAACGGGAATCGACGGGAACTGCGGCTTTGCGAACGATCATGCGGGTGCTTGCTAGGGAATGGGCCAGGCCTGCTCTGCGCAAGCCGGGCACACCATAGCGCAGCCCCGCTTCAACTCAGCCTGAACACGGCCACCGACTGCGAGAGTTCGTCGGCCTGCTGCTGCAGGCTGGCCGCGGCGGCGGCCGATTCCTCCACCAGTGCGGCGTTCTGCTGCGTCATCTGGTCGAGGTTGGCGATGGCCTGGCCGATCTGGCCAATGCCGGTGCTCTGCTCGCCGGTGGCATGGCTGATCTCGGACACGATGGAGCTGACCCGCGCGATGGCGTCAATGATCTCGTGCATGGTCTGACCCGCGCGGGCCACCAGCGCGGTGCCGCTGTCCACGCTCTCGCCGCTGCTGAGGATCAAGCCCTTGATCTCCTTGGCGGCCTCGGCCGAGCGCTGGGCCAAGGTGCGCACCTCGCCGGCAACAACGGCAAAGCCACGGCCCTGTTCGCCTGCTCGCGCGGCCTCCACCGCGGCATTCAGCGCCAGGATATTGGTCTGAAAGGCGATGCCGTCGATGACGGAAATGATGTCGCCAATCTTGGTTGACGACGCACTGATGCGGCCCATGGTCTGCACCACCTCGTCCACCACCGCGCCGCCGCGGCGTGCCACCTCGGCGGCGTCCGTGGCCAGCTTGTTGGCCTGGCGCGCGGATTCGGCGTTGTGCGTCACGCTGGCCGTCAACTCCTCCATCGCCGAGGCCGTCTCCTGCAGGTTGGACGCGGCCTGCTCCGTCCGGTTGCTGAGATCCTGGCTGCCGATGGCCACCTCGCGTGAGGCGGTGGCGATGCTGTCGGTGCTGCTGCGCACGCCGGTGACCACCTCGGCCAGCGAGTCCTGCATGCCCTGCACGCCACGCATCAGCGCGGCGGTCTCGTCGCGACCCTCGGCCTGCACGGGCTGACTCAGATCGCGACCGGCAATGCGCTGGGCACTGAGGACGGCGCGCGCCAGGGGCTCCAGGATGGAGCGGATGTTGAACACCGTGTAGGTGCCGATGACCAGAACGCCACCGATGATGACCAGCGTCAGGTCCATGCGGATGGCCTTCTCCTGCTGGTCGAGCACAGCAACCTCTTCGGCCGAATGCTTGTCGACCTTCTCGGTCATCTCGGCAAGCGACTTGTCCATCGACCGCACCGTGCCTTTGATCGGTTCCATCGCCTGATTGGCCGCCGCGGTGTCGCTGAATTCGCCCTTGGCCAGGCGGTCGGCGATGCCGTTGAAGCCGCCGCGGTAGTCCTGCAGCAGCTTGATGAGCTCGGCCGGCATCTGCTTGACGTCGGGCGCGATGTCCAGCTTGGCGACCGTGTTCAAGCTTTTGGAAACCTTCTCATAGGTTTCGCCCCATTCCTTGCGGTAGCGCTCGACGGCCTTGGCGTCGGCCAGGTTGATGAGCAAGTCCTTCTCGTAGCGCCGCAGGTTGCCGACACCAGCGCGTATATGGGCCAGTTGGGTCAGGGACTCGACGTCATTGTCGAGGTAGTGAACAAACTTGGCCTTGGCCAGCGACAGGCTCCAGAGCCCGTGCAGCCCGATCACCAGCATCGCCGCGATGGCGAGACCCGCCAGCGCGTAGAGCCGCGCCTTGATCGTGAAATTGCTGAGCTTCATCGCCACTCCTCATCACGAACGCAAGCCGCACCGGGCGGCACCGTCGTCCCTCGCAGCCGCAGCCCGCAGACCCAGGAATGATCACAGCGGCGTGATTTATTAGAGGTCGTGGCGCGAGACTAGTCCTTTGTCAGGCTGCCGCCAAGGGCTTAAGCCCCTGGGGTGGCGTCAGGCGACCACAGCTCACGCATGGCGGCCTCGAAGGCATCCCCCACCCGGGTGGGCGCGCGCCAGGGCCTGGCCCGGCCGGCCACCCAAACCGACTGCCAGGGCGAGCCATTGCTGCCGAAGACGACAGCATCCAGCAGGGCTTCGTCGGGCAGGCCGCGCAGGGCGTCGGCCTCGCGGTTCAGCACCAGCGCGTCAGCACGGGCGCCGGGCGTGAGGCCCCAGGCGGCGAAGCCGGCGGCACGGGCGCCGCCGTGCACGGCGGCGTCGAACAGCCTGGCCGCACTGGAGGGCTGGCTGCCCGGGGCGGACGCGACATTGCGCTGGCGCAAGGACAGGCGCTGGCCGTATTCCAGCCAGCGAACTTCCTCCACCCAGCCGCGCGTGACCTGGCTGTCCGAGCCCACCGTCAGCGGCACGCCCTGGGCCAGCCAGCGCGGCAGATCGGCCAGGCCGTCGCCGAGGTTGGCCTCGGTGCTGGGGCAGATGACGACGCCGGCGCCGCTGCGGGCCACGGCTTCGATCTCGGCGGGCTCGGTGTGGGTGGCGTGGACGAGCTGCCAGCGCGGGTCCAGATGACCCTCGTCGGCCAGCCACTGGATGGGGCGCTTGCCCGTGGCCTTCAGGCAGTCGACCACCTCGCCCGTCTGTTCGGCCACATGGATGTGGATGGGCAGATCGGCCGCGCCGACGAGCTCCTGCAGGCGGGCGATGTCACGCGGCGACGCACCACGCAGCGAATGCAGGGCCACGCCGGCGTTCACGCGCGGCAAGCCGGCGGCCAGCACGCGCTGGCTGGCGCGCCAGGCCCAGTCGGCGTCGGCGGCAAAGCGGTGCTGGTCGGGCCTCAAGCCCTCGGTGCCAAAACCGCTGCGCGTGTAGACGACGGGCAGCAGCGTCAGGCCGATGCCGACTTCCTCGGCGGCCGAAGCCAGGGCCCAGGCCATGTCGAGTTCGTCGTCGAAATGCTGGCCTTCAGCGGGATGGTGCAGGTAGTGGAACTCGCAGACCTGGGTGTAGCCGCCGCGCAGCATCTCGGCATAGAGCTGGCAGGCCACCGCGCGCAGCTGCTGGGGCGAGATGCGCAGGGCCAGCGCATACATGCGGTCGCGCCAGCTCCAGAAGTCGTCCTGGCCCGCTTCGCGGCGCTCGGCCAGGCCGACAAAGGCGCGCTGGAAGGCGTGGCTATGGGCGTTGACGAGGCTGGGGATCAGGGGACCGGCCAGCACCTCGGCATCGGCCGGTGCGGGCAGGTTGACGGTGATCTCGGACCAATGGCCGCTGGCGTCGACGGTCAGCAGCACGTCGCGCTGCCAACGGCCATCGACCCAGGCCAGGGGGGCGTGCAGTCTTTTCAGGGCTGCCATGCGAGCATCTCTTTCAACATCTTCTCGATCAGCGGCACCGCCTGGATGGCCAGTGCGTCGTCGTAGGCGCCGGCCGGGTCGCAGGTTTCGTCCATATAGCAGCGCTGGCACATCTCCAGCTGCACGGCATGCACGCCGCGGCCGGGCTGGCCATAGTGGCGGGTGATGTAGCCGCCCTTGAAGCGGCCGTTGACGACCTGGCTGAACTGCGTCTGGCCGGCCAGCAGCGCACCCAGGCGCTCGGTGATAGCTGGCGCGCAGGAGGCCCCATCGGCGGTGCCGAGGTTCAGCGCCGGCAGCTCGCCCTCGAACAGCCAGGGCAGCTCGGAGCGGATGCTGTGACCGTCGAAGAGCAAGGCATGGCCGTGGGCCGCGCGCAGGCGTTCGAGCTCGGCCGCCAATGCCTGGTGATAAGGCTGCCAATAGGCCTCACGGCGCGCAGCGATCTCGGTGGCGTCGGGCTCGGCACCGTCGCGGTACAGCGGGTCATCGCTGAAGAAGCGGGTGGGCACCAAGCCGGTGCCACCCTTGGCGCCCGGGTAGAGCGGCTGGTCGTCCGGCGGGCGGTTCAGGTCGATGACGTAGCGGCTGTAGCGCGGAACTATGAGGCTGGCGCCGAGCTTGTCCGCCAGCGGCCGGTAGAGCTGCTCCAGATGCCAGTCGGTGTCCTCGCTGGCCAGGGCGCGCGGCACCAGGCGCTCGGCCAGCTCCGGCGGAATGGCCGTGCCGACATGGGGCAGGCTGATCAGCAGCGGCACGCGGCCCTGCTGAAGTCGAAAAACGCTCATGACCCTCCCTGATATACCCGCTTTAGCAAGGGGTTATGTCCGAAGCATGCTGCCAGCTCGCGCGGATGAGCGCTATCCCAGACACAGAAGTCGGCCCGCTGGCCGGCGACGAGCTGGCCACGGTCGCTCAGCCCCAGCGCGCGGGCGCCGTTGACGGTCAGGCCGCGCAGGGCTTCCTCGGGTGTCAGCCGGAACAGCACGCAGGCCATGTTCAGCATCAGCAGCGGCGACAGCGTCGGCGAGCTGCCCGGGTTGTGGTCGGTCGCGATGGCGATGGGCACGCCGGCTTCGCGCAGCGCGGCAATCGGTGGCAGCTGGGTCTCGCGCAGTGCATAGAAGGCGCCGGGCAGCAGCACGGCGACGGTGCCGGACTTCGCCATGGCGGCGATGCCGGCCGGGCTCAGGTATTCGAGGTGGTCGCAGCTCAGCGCCCGGTAGGACGCGGCGAGCTCGGCGCCGCCCTGGTCGCTGAGCTGCTCGGCATGCAGCTTGACGGGCAGGCCCAGGCGCCTGGCAGCGTCGAACACGCGGCCCACCTGGGCCGGGCTGAAGGCGATGTGCTCGCAGAAGGCGTCGACAGCGTCGACCAAGCCTTGCGCGTGCAGGTCCACCAGCCAAGTGCACACGGCCGCGATGTAGTCGTCGGCGTCGGCGAACTCGGGTGGCAGGGCATGGGCGGCGAGATAAGTCGTGCGCACGTCGACACCCAAGCAGCCGAGCTGGCGCGCGACGCGCAGCATGCGGGCCTCGGTGGCGGCGTCCAGGCCGTAGCCGGACTTGACCTCCACCGTCGTCACGCCTTCGCTGATGAGAGCCCGCGCCCGCTTGGCGGCCGAAGAGAGAAGCTCGGCTTCCGTCGCGATGCGCGTCGCAGCCACCGTCGACTTGATGCCGCCGCCGGCCTTGGCGATGTCGGCATAGCTCGCGCCGTGCAGGCGCTGCTCGAACTCGTGGGCGCGGCTGCCGCCGTAGACGAGATGGGTGTGACAGTCGACGAGGCCCGGCGTGACAAGGGCGCCGTGCAGCTCGACGACGTCATCGGCGCGTGGCGCCTCGGCGCTGGGCCCGACCCAGTGCAGCAGGCCGTCGTCGCCGACGAGCAGCGCGCCGTCGTCGATCAGGCCCCAGCCGCTGTCGCCCGCCAATGTCGCGAGGCGGCCGCCGCGCCAGAGCTTCATGCCGTCATTCCTTCATTCCTCATCGCCCCAGGTCAACCACCAGGCATTGCCCTCGCCGGTGAAGACGCAGCTCTGCCCCACCGGGTCCTCGCACCAGGCCAGCGTCAGCGGCGCCATCGGCATGGCGCGGTGACCGTGCTCGAGCAGGCCGCCGTTGACGGTGAACAGGCCCACCCAGGGCGTCTTGGGCAGCAGCACATGGTGGGCCGACTCGACCTCCAGGTTGCCGCGCCTCTCCATCACGTTGAAGACGTCCGTCGCGCCCTTGATGAGCTCGGCCTCGGGGGCCAGGCCACCGTCGAAGCGCAGCGGCTCGTCGCCGACGCTCTGCGGCCAGTCGAACAGCCGCAGGCCCGCGCCGCGGATGACGGCGAGCCAGCGGTGCACGCCGGGGAAGGCCGAGAACGGCCCGTCACGCTCGACGCGCGCGACGCTGATGCGCACCGCCCAGTCATGGGCATGCGGCCAGGCGAGCAGCTCGCGCGTCGTGCCGCCCTCGTTCTTCCAGGCCTGCGGCTCGACGTCGGCCGCGCTGACCTTGCTCCAACTCATGTTCTTGTCCTTGCGCTCTTGGCTGTACAGGCAACCGCGCATTTTCCGCAGCTCTGTACGGCGCGGCTCATGCCGCGAAGCTCCCTTGCAATTGGTAACGTACCCCGGGGTGCGTCAGTTTCACGCTGGTTACGGCCACGCCGCGGCTGTAAGTGATGCGCTTGACGACCAGGCAGGGGTCGCGGCGGTTGATGCCGAGCAGCTTGGCCTCGACCTCGCCGGGCAGGGCTGCCTCGATCATGTAGCGCGCCTCGGACAGCGGCGCCACGTCGAGCAGGTAGTGGGTCGGCGTGATGCGCGTGAAATCCTGCGCCAGATAGTCGGGCGCGCTGGCCGGGTTGACGGCGCGCTCCTCGCATTGGATGGCGACCCCGTTCTCCAGATGCACGATGAGGCTGAGGAACAGCGGCGCGCCGCGCTTGAGGCCCAACTCGACGGCCTGCTGCGGCGTGGCCTTGCCCTTCACCAGCGCGTGGACGCGTGCCTCATGCGTGCCACCGCGCTCGACGATCTCCTCATGCACATCACGCACGTTCAGCGTCGACGAGATGCGGTGCAGCTGGGCCACGAAGCTGCCCACACCCTGGACCCGCTCGATCAGCCCTTCCTGCACCAGCTCGCGCAGGGCCCGGTTCACCGTCATGCGGCTGACTTCGAACTGCGCGACAAGGGCACCTTCGCTGGGCAGCAGATCGCCGGCCACCCAGTGGCTGCTGGCGATGCCTTCACGCAGATGGTTCTTGACCTTGAGGTACTGGGGTTCGGGGCTGGCCGGGCTTCTGGACATGGCGCCATCCTAGTTGACTTGACTTGTATATACAACTAGAGTTCGCCGCACTTTCAGGAGTACCCCATGCCCGCCCTGCCCCGCCCTGTCAAAGCCCCCACCGGCACCCAGCTCAGCTGCAAGAGCTGGCTGACCGAAGCGGCCTACCGCATGCTGCAGAACAACCTCGACCCCGCCGTGGCCGAGAACCCGGACGCCCTGGTGGTCTATGGCGGCATCGGCAAGGCGGCGCGCAACTGGGAAGCCTTCGACGCCATCTGCCAATCGCTGCGCGAGCTGAACGACGACGAGACCCTGCTGATCCAGTCGGGCAAGCCGGTGGGCGTGTTCCGCACCCACCCGGATGCGCCGCGCGTGCTGCTGGCCAACTCCAATCTGGTGCCGGCCTGGGCCAACTGGGAGCACTTCCACGAGCTGGATCGCAAGGGCCTGATGATGTACGGCCAGATGACGGCTGGCAGCTGGATCTACATCGGCAGCCAGGGCATCGTGCAGGGCACGTATGAAACCTTTGCCGAAGCCGCACGCCAGCACTACGGCGGCGTGGCCAAGGGCCGCTGGGTGCTGACCGCCGGCCTGGGCGGCATGGGCGGCGCCCAGCCGCTGGCCGCCACCTTCGCGGGCTTCTGCTCGCTGAACATCGAATGCCAGCAGTCGCGCATCGACTTCCGCCTCAAGACCCGCTATGTGGATGAGCAGGCCTTCGACCTGGACGACGCGCTGGACCGCATCGCCAAGTACACGGCCGCGGGCGAGGCCAAGTCCATCGCGCTGCTGGGCAATGCCGCGCGGCTGATCCCGCAACTCGCCGAGCGCTGCAAGCAGGGCACGGCCATCAAGCCCGACCTCGTCACCGACCAGACCTCGGCCCACGACCTCATCCACGGCTATCTGCCGGCCGGCTGGACTGTCGAGCAGTGGAAGGCGGCGGCCGCCGACCCGGCCCAGCACGCCGAATTGAAGGCGGCTGCCGCCAAAAGCTGTGCCGACCATGTGAAGGGCATGCTGGCCTTCCAGCAACTGGGCATCCCGACGGTGGACTATGGCAACAACATCCGCCAGGTCGCCAAGGACCAGGGCGTGGCCAATGCCTTCGACTTCCCCGGCTTCGTGCCCGCCTATGTGCGGCCGCTGTTCTGCGAGGGCAAAGGCCCCTTCCGCTGGGTGGCACTGTCGGGCGACCCCGAGGACATCCGCAAGACGGATGCGAAGCTGAAGGAGCTCTTCCCCCAACACGCCGCCCTGCACCGCTGGCTGGACATGGCCGCCGAGCGCATCGCCTTCCAGGGCCTGCCGGCACGCATCTGCTGGCTGGGCCTGGGCGAGCGCCACATCGCTGGCCTGGCCTTCAACGAGATGGTGAAAAACGGCGAGCTGAAGGCGCCCATCGTCATCGGCCGCGACCACCTGGACAGCGGCTCCGTCGCCAGCCCGAATCGCGAGACCGAGGGCATGAAGGACGGCTCGGACGCCGTGTCCGACTGGCCGCTGCTGAACGCCTTGCTGAACACCGCCGGCGGTGCGACCTGGGTGTCGCTGCACCACGGCGGCGGCGTCGGCATGGGCTATTCCCAGCACTCGGGCGTCGTCATCGTCTGCGATGGCACGGACGCCGCGGCCAAGCGCATCTCGCGCGTGCTGTGGAACGACCCCGCCACCGGCGTCATGCGCCATGCCGATGCGGGCTACGACACCGCCGTCGAATGCGCCAAGAAGAACGAACTGAACCTGCCTTCCCTGTGAAGTTTTCTATGAAACTCATCCCCGGACAACTGACGCTGCCTCAACTCGCCGACATCGCCGCCGGCCGCGCTGCGCTGCAGCTCGAAGACTGGTCGGCCGTCGACAAGAGCGCCGCCCTCGTCGCCGCCGCCGCTGCCGGCGATGCGCCGGTCTATGGCGTCAATACCGGCTTCGGCAAGCTGGCCAGCACCCGCATTGCCAAAGACCAGCTCGCCCAACTGCAGCTCAACCTGATCCGCAGCCATGCGGTCGGCGTCGGTGCACCCATGTCGCCCGAAGTCATGCGGCTGATGCTGGCCACCAAGGCCGGCAGCCTGGCGCGCGGCTTCTCAGGCGTGCGCCGCGAGGTGGTGCAGTCGCTGCTGGACGCCTTCAACGCCGGCTTCATTCCCTATGTGCCCTGCCAGGGCTCGGTGGGCGCCAGCGGCGACCTGGCGCCCCTGGCCCACATGACGCTGGCCCTGATGGGCGAAGGCGAAGCCCTGGTGGCTGGTCAGCGCATTCCGGCGCGCGACGAACTGGCCCGCCTGGAGCTGCAACCCCTGACGCTGGCCGCCAAGGAAGGCCTGGCCCTCATCAACGGCACCCAGGCCAGCACGGCCCTGGCCCTGCATGCCCTGCTGCGCTTCGAGGGCCTGTTCGCGACGGCCCTGGCCAGCGGCGCGATGACGCTGGACGCAGCCCGCGGCAGCGATGGCCCCTTCGACGCCCGCATCCACGAGGTGCGCGGCCAGCCCGGCCAGATCGAGGTCGCCGGCGTCTATCGCGAGCTGCTTGCGGGCAGCGCCATCCGCCAGTCGCACCGTGAAGGCGACGAGCGCGTGCAGGACCCGTACTGCCTGCGCTGCCAGCCCCAGGTCATGGGCGCCTGCCTGGACCAGGCCCGCCACACGGCCGCCGTGCTGGTACGCGAGGCCAATGCCGTGACGGACAACCCGCTGGTGTTCGATGACGTGATGGTCTCGGGCGGCAACTTCCACGCCGAACCGGTGGCCTTCGCGGCCGACAACCTGGCCCTGGCCATCGCCGAGGTGGGCGCCATCGCCGAGCGCCGCATCGCCATGCTGATCGACCCGGCCATCTCGCGCCTGCCGCCCTTCCTGACGGCCGACGCCGGCCTGCACAGCGGCTTCATGATCGCCCACGTGACGGCGGCGGCCCTGGCCAGCGAGAACAAGAGCCTGGCCCACCCGGCCAGCGTCGACAGCCTGCCGACCAGCGCCAACCAGGAGGACCATGTCTCCATGGCCACCTTCGCCGCGCGGCGCCTGCACGCCATGATCGACAACACCAGCCACATCGTCGCCATCGAGATGCTGGCCGCGGCCCAGGGCATCGACTTCCTGCGCCCGCTGCAGAGCTCGGCGCCGGTGGAGGCCCTGCACACGCGGCTGCGCGCCGACTGCGCCAGCAGCCCGGCCGACCATTACCTGGCGCCCGACATCGAGCGCGCGGCGGCCCTGGTGCAGGCTGGTGTGCTGGTGTCGCCCCACGCGCCACGCTTCGTGGCCTGATGGCTTTTGGCAGGCCATGCCGCCGCGGCTATCGTGGCGGCATGCGCCTGTTCCTCGCCTCCCTGCTGCTCGGCCTGTTCGCCACGCCCTTGCTGGCGGACACGAGCATCCGCTTTGACATCGACCTGACCGCCGAGATCGCGGCCGGCCGCTTCGACCCCGCACGCGACCGCCTTGGCCTGCGCGGCAACGCCGCGCCGTTGAGCTGGGACCGGTCCCTGCCGGCCGCGGCCGGCGCCGCGCCGGGCCGCTACCGGCTGCAGCTGACGCTGCCCGACGACGCGGTAGGCGGCCAGCCGCTGGCCTACAAGTTCCGCATCGAGCGCGGCGCCGGCCAGGACGGCAGCGATGGCTGGGAGCCGGGGCGCAACCACACCGTGCTGCTCAAGGGTGGCGAGATCACGGTGGCGCGTGCGTTCGGCGCGCCAGCCGGCGACGTGCCCCTGTCGCGCGTGGGCACGATAGAGCGGCTGGGCCTCATCCCTTCCAGCCACGTCAAACCGCGCGAGGTGCAGGTCTGGCTGCCGCCGGGCTACGCGGAGCATCCCGAAACCCGTTATCCGGTGCTCTATCTGCACGATGGCCAGAATGTCTTCGACGCCCAGGCCGCCGGGGCCGAATGGCAGGTCGACGAAGCGGCGCAACGCGGCGTGGCGTCGGGCCGCCTGCGGCCCTTCATCGTCGTGGCGGTGTCCAGCGTGGATGCCACCCGCTGGGACGACTACACGCCCACGGTCGTTTCAGCCGTACCGCCGGGCCAGACGGCATTGGAACGGCGCGGTGGCGGCGCGCCGGCCTATGCGCGCTTCCTCGTGGAAGAGCTGAAGCCCGCGATCGACGCGCGCTTCCGCACGCGGCGCGGCTCGGCGGACACGGCCGTGGGCGGGTCGTCCCTGGGCGGGTTGGTGTCGATGTGGCTGGCCCTGCACCGGCCTGAGACCTTCGGCGCGGCCCTGGTGGTGTCGCCCTCGGTCTGGTGGGACGACCGCTTCATCCTGCGCGACGCAGCCGCCACGACGCCCACGCCACGCCCGCGGCTGTGGCTGGACATGGGCGCGCAGGAAGGCGACCAGGCGGTGCAATTCGCGCGTGAGCTGAACGAGCTGCTGCGCCGGCGCGGCTGGAGCGATGGCACTCTGCGCTTCATCGAGGACGCCCAGGGCCGCCACGACGAGGCGAGCTGGGCGCGCCGCGTGCCGGCCATGCTGGACTTCCTGTACCGCGCCGACGCAAAGACCGCTTCACCATGACGCGGCGTTGGTGCCGCCGCACCACCTGATTTCCCTACGCCTCCAGCTCGGCACGGTCTGTCGAAATTCTTTACAAAAGAAACAAGAAGTGTCTCCCGAGCCAGGTCTTGTCCCCATGAAAAGGGACATGTGGCCCGTTTTGTGCTTCCCGAGGCCGGCGTCCTCATGACGCCAACAAAAGGGAGCCCTCCATGTCCGCATTCATTCGCACGGTCGCCTTGGCCGCCACGCTAGCCCTCAGCGCCGCCGCATCGGCAGCACCGGTGGAACTGCTCAGCAACGGCGACTTCAGCGCCGGCTTCACCGGTTGGACGGTGCTCAACCAGGCCAACGGCAACGGCAACTGGTACATCGACGCCGTCGGCACCACCACGCCGCAATCCGGCTTCGCCACCAACGGCACGGGCGGCTCCGGCAACTACGCCGTCACCGACCAAGGCGGCCCGGGCAGCCACATGCTCTACCAAACCTTCGCCGTCGGCGCCGGCGCCTCTTCGGTGAAAGTGTCCTTCAGCATGTTCGCGAACGACTCCGCCGCCGGCCCGATCAACAACGGCAGCCTGAACTACGCCGGCACGGCCAACCAGCACGCCCGCGTCGACATCATCAAGACCACCGCCAACCTCTTCAGCGTCTCGGCCAGCGATATCGTCATGTCGCTGGTTGCGCCCATGGTCGATGCCGGCAACGACCCGCACGCCTTCCTGGCCTACTCCTTCGACATCACCAGCGCCGTGGCAGCCGGCGGCAGCTTCGTGCTGCGCTTTGCGGAAGTCGACAACCAGGGCTTCTTCAACGTCGGCGTGGACAACGTCAGCGTGCAGGCCAATGTGGTCCCCGAACCGGCATCGCTCGCCCTGGTGGGCGGAGCCCTGTTCGGCCTGGCGGCGCTGCGCCGCTCGCGCCGCGCCTGAGCGCCGGCCCGGGGCGCTGCGTCAGTAGCGCCCCGCCGCGCCTGCCACGCGCAGGAACACATAGGCGAACCACGCCACGACGGCGCGGTGCAGCATGGCGCGCAGGCCCGTGCCGCCATGCTCGCCGACGCGGCTGGACACGGCGATGGACGTCTCGATCTCGCTCGCCAGCTGAGCTGCGAAGCCAGCGTCCTGCACGACGACGTTGGCCTCCAGGTTGACGAGCAGGGACAGCGGGTCGATGTTGGAGCTGCCGACCGTGGCCCACTGCCCGTCGACGACGGCGACCTTGGCATGCAGGAAGGCCGGCATGTACTCGTAGATCTCGACGCCATGGCCCAGCAGGTCGGCGTACAGCGCTTCGGCGGCCCAGCCCGCGATGCGGTAGTCCAGCTTGCCCTGCAGCAACAGGCGCACCCGCACGCCGCGGTCAGCGGCGCGGCGCAGCGCATGACGGATGCGTTGGCCCGGATAGAAATAGGGGCAGATCACGTCGACGCTGCTGCGCGCCGCGTTGATGGCATCCGCGTAGGCATGCTCGATGGTGCGGCGCCGGCGCAGGTTGTCGCGCAGCACGAAGGCCGCGCTGACCGGTTGCAGATGCTGCACCGGCTCGGTCAGTCGCTGCGGGCCGCGCCACAGCTGCGTCACCCAAAGGCCGAAACGGCGGCGCAGCGGCACGTAGTCGATCAGTGCATCGTCGAACTCCCGCCCCAGCCAGGCGCGTGACCAGATCGAACGCACGCTCTGCGCGACGAGATCCACCAGGCCTCCGCTCAACTGCACGGCGAAGTCCAGGCGCGGCAACTCGCTGACGCCATGGTGGATGTCGAAGCGATCGTCGATGACGTTGACGCCACCGACGAAGGCGATGTCCCCGTCGACGACACAGAGCTTCTGGTGCAGGCGGCGCAGCTGGCCGGGCTGGAACCAGCGCCACCAGCGGTCCATGGGCCGGAACACGGCCAAGGCCACGCCGCTACCCGCAAAGCGCTGGCGCAGCGTGCGGATGCTGCCGTTGCTGCCGAAGCCATCGACGACGACGCGCACGCGCACGCCACGCCGGTCCGCTGCAATCAGCGCATCGGCCAGGGCGAGAGAAGTCTCGTCGTGATGAAAGATATAGGTCGCCAGCCAGATTTCGCTGCTCGCATGGCGGATGGCGGCATGCATGCGCGGGAAGAGCTGGTCGCCGCCGCGAAGCAGCTCGACCTGATTGCCGCCGACGAAGCCGGGGTCGGCGGCCTGATGGCGCCGGCGCCGCTTCGTTCCCAGGCGTCTCATTCGAGCGCCAGCTCCACGATCAGCGGCAGGTGGTCTGACATGCGCGACCAACTCGGGCCGCGCGGCACCTGAACGCCGGTGCAGCGCAAGCCACGCATGTAGACGCGGTCCAGCGCGAACACGGGCAGGCGCGACGGAAAGGTGGGTGCCCGAGCTCGCCCGTGCGGCGCCGTCGCGCGACGCAGGCCGTGGGCACGCATGGGCGTGTCCAGGCGCTCGCCCCAGTCGTTGTAGTCGCCGGCAACAAGGAAGGGCGCGCCCTCGGGCACGTTGTCGCGCACGAAAGCGGCGAGGCGGTCGACCTGGCGCATGCGGCTGGAATGGATCAACCCGAAATGCGCCACGACGACGTGCACCACCGTGCCATGCCAATGCACCGGCACATGCAGCAGGCCACGCTGCTCCAGGGAGTGATCCGACACGTCGTGGTGGCCGATGTCGCCCATGGGCCAGCGCGACAGCAGCGCGTTACCGTGTTCCCCGAACTTGGTCGTCGCATTGGTGCGGTAGGCGACCTCATAGCCTTCGGGCGCAAGGAACTCGGCCTGGCCCTTTTCCGGCCAGCCGAACCAGGTGCGGTCGAAATAGGCCGCCTCGCGGTGGTGGAAGAGGCGCACCTCCTGCAGGCAGACGAGGTCGGCGTCCATGGCTTCCACACCCATCTGCAGGTTGTGGATCTCCAGGCGCTTGGCCGGCCCCAGGCCGCGCACGCCCTTGTGGATGTTGTAGGTGGCCACGCGCAGCACTTCGCCGGGCGGGTGGGGGGTGGGGCGGGCGACGGATCTCATGACTCAGCGACGCCCGGCCACCCCAAATCGCTGAGCGCCCCCTCGGGGGGCAGAGAACGGAGTGAGCGTGGGGGCTTCATAGGGTCGTGGCTGTTGCGCTGAAGCGGGGCAGCTGAAGAACAGCCTCGGCATTCGACGGCGAGAAACAGCGATCCGCGGCCTCATGCCAGGGCAACCAGAGCCACGATAGATGCTCGCGCGGGGCGAGCGTGGGCGTCAACGCCGCAGGCAGTTGTAGGCCGAAGACGTGTTCGGTATTGCGCGTGACGCCGGGGGCGTAGCGATGCCGCCAATGCGGATAGATGTCGTAGACGTTGGCGAGATTCCAGTCGCGCAGCTCGCCGCCCAGGGCGCCGATATCGAAGCCGGTTTCCTCCAGCACCTCGCGCCGCGCGGTCTCGGCGGCAGGCTCGTCCAAGGCATCCTTGGAGCCCGTGACGCTCTGCCAGTAGCCCGGATGGTCGGCCCGCTCGATCAGCAGCACCTGCAGATCGGGCGTATGGATGACGACGAGGACCGACTCGGGAATCTTGAAAGGCTTGGCCAACTGCATGGCCAAAGCATAGATTCCTTTAGCCCCCTTGTTGCTTGCGTCGGGCCACCTCGGGCGGCAGCTCCTTGGCCTGCAGCTCGCGTACCTGGGCGACGAGCTGGTTGTGGGCGTCCAGGAAGGCCGCGGCGATGACCTTGCCCTCGTTGGAATTGCTCCAGCCGGCACCCGCCGCGCCGCCCAGTTTGCCCAGCACGGCACCGCCCACGCCGAGGTCTGCCACCTCGACCGAGCCGGTGGACGCGGCGACCTGCTCGGTCGTCTCGTTGTCGGTCAGCAGCAGGGCCGCCTGGGCCTGCTTGAGCTTGACCTGCTCGGCCGCGCCGACGAGCTTGTTCAGATAGGGGATGGCCTGCAGGATGCCGCCGATCTGGCGGCCGGCGTCCTGCTCGCTGAAGGTCAGGCTGGGCGTCAGGCTGTACTGGGCCTCGTAGCCCTTGCCCTTGCTGACCGTGTTGCCCTGCTGGCGCAGGATGCCGGCTTCCTTGAGCTCCTGCTCGCGCACCGTGGCCTTGAGCCCCGCGGCACGGTCGACGACGCGAAAGCAGCCGCTCTGCTGGGCCAGCAGGCGCACCAGCGGCACGGGGCTGGACGGCAACTGGTAGCTGCTGGAGTAGGCATAGCCGTTGGGGTTCTCGACCAGGGCCAGCGTGGCGACGGGCGCGTCGCATTTGACGAGCTCGCGGCTGGCCTTGTGGGCACCGGCGGGGCCGGCCGAGCCGCTGATGACCGAGCCCCCATCGCCCAACGTGGTGGACGACTTGCCGCAGCCCGCGAGCAGCAGGACGACGGCGGAAGCCAGGATGGAGCGGACGACGTTCATGCGGGTCACCTCAAGATACAGACGCGAGAGTCTGCCCTCGCCATCGCGCCGCCATGCCCCAGGGACGGGGGACATTCCCCCTGAGCGAGGGCGTAAAAAAGCCCGGCCGCGGTGCGGCAGTCACAGACGGGTGTCGATCAGGCCCAGGCGACTGGCTTCAAACACCGCTTCATTCTTGGAGTGCACTTCCAGCTTGCTGTAGACATTGCGGATGTGGGTTGCCACCGTGTTGCGCGAGATGCCTTCCAGGCCGGCAATCTCCGCATAGCTGAAGCCCTGGGCAATGCGGGTCAGCATCGTCAGTTCCTTCGCCGACAGATGCACCGCCAGCGGATCCGCAGCGACCTCGCTGGCCGGAGCCGGGGCATGCAGGGTGCCGAGCACGAGCCGGGCCACCACCGGCGTGATCGGTGATCCGCCGCGGGCCAGTTCATGGATGTGCTCCACCACCTCGGCGCCGACGCTGTCCTTGAGCAGATAGCCCTTGGCCCCGGCTTTCAGGCTGCGCAGCACATGGGACTCATCCTCGTACATCGTGATCACCATCACCTGGCAGCGGGGGTGGCGGTGCACGCAGTAGGTGATGATCGCCAACCCCGGCAGGTCGGGCAGGCCCAGATCGCAGAGCAGCACATCGGGCGCCTCGTGCTCCAGCCACTTCAGCGCGGTTCGGCCATCGTCGAATTCGGCGACCAGCAGCAGCGACGGGTCCTGGGCCACGGCCTCGACAAGGCGGCGCCGGGTCACGGGTTCGTCCTCGACGATGGCGATGCGCAGAGGTGGGCTCATGGAAGCGATCCTAGGCGCGGGGTCGGGGAGGCGCACTACCGAAAACTGCTGAGTCCGGCCCGCCGTACAGGCCCGCTAGGTGAGTTCCGCATCGACAAATCGAATTTCGCCCGTAACGTGAGCCATGGTCGCTTCAGCCCATCGTGTCGCCAGGTGGCTGCTGCTCGCCATCCTGCTGGCGCTGCAGGCCGCCTGCGGCCCGTCTCAGGGGCCGCTGCAGGACCTCACCGAAGCCCAGTTGGAATCCATGCCAGGCACGGGCACTGGCCCGAGCACAGAAGCGAGCACCACCCAGAAGGTGTCCCTGCCCCACGTCTGGAACCCCGCAGGGATGTCCGGGCAATACCGCTACCGCATGGCCTTCAGCGTCCCGCCCGAGGCCCTGGTGAGCGGCTGGGGGCTGTACCTGCCGCGGGTGGGCAACCGCTTCCACGTGAGAGTCAATGGCCAGGTGGTGGCGCGTTTCGGCGACCTGCGCGCCGTCGATGTCGATCACGGCATGGAGCCGCAGTATGTGTACATGGCGCCCGACACGCTGCGCGCGGGCAGCAACGAGCTCGTGCTGGAAGTTGCCGGAGAGATGGCCGGGTTCGCCGGGGTTTCGAGGCTCACGGTAGGTCCACCCGACGAAGTCCGTGCCCGCTACGAGTGGCGCGACTTGCTCCAGAGCAAGAGCTCCTACGCGGACATTGCGACTTCGCTGCTGTTCGCCATCGCCGCGATACCGCTGGCGTGGCGCTCGCGGGACCGGGCCATGCTGCTGTTCTGCGCCGCCTGTCTCTTCGGCGCGCTGTGCGTCTCCTTCAGGCTGGTCGTGCGGCCACCCTTGCCCCATGACTGGTGGGGTCTGCTCACCGATGCAATCTATATCTGCTATCTGCTTTGCCTGGCGGCCTTCTGCGCCGAGACCGTGATCCTGCGCGGACGTGCCGTGCGGGGAATGATGGCCACACTGACCCTCGCATCGCTGGTCTGCATTCCCTGGTACAGCCTCTGGCGCAACGCGCTGGTGCACCAGGTCTGGCTGACGGTCGTGCTGGCCTTCTCGGTGCTCTTGTGCCTGATGGTGATCTGGCAGTGGTTCCGGGTACGAAACCGTGAATCGGCCATCCTGGCCGTGGCGGGCGCCGGGGCGGTGTCCATGGGAATCTATGACCACTGGCTGGTTTTCTACAGCAGCGACGGCTTCTCCTCCCTGACCATCTCCCGCTACTCGCAATTGCTGTTCCTCATCGCCATGGGTTGGCTGTTGCTGGAGCGTCAGCGCCGCCAGGAGGCTGTCTTGCAGCGCGCCCGGGAGGGCATGTTGACCGAAGTGGCCGAGCACCGGGCTCGCCTGGAGCAGCGGTTCGACGAGCAGCAGGCCCAGGCGCACCTGAAGCTGCAGCGCCAGGAGCGAGACCGGATCCTTTGCGACATCCACGACGGCATGGGGCTGCAACTGCAGGCCCTGCTGGCCCAGGTGGAGTCCGGCGACCTGAAGCGCGACGACCTCGTTCACGAGGTACGCACCGCCATCGAGCAGATGCGCATGCTGGTCAGCAATACCGAGCAGTTCGACGGCGACCTGCTGATGCTGCTCGGCCAGATCCGCCATCAGGTGGAGCGTCGCCTCAAGCACAGCGGTGTCCGCACGCAATGGCACTGCACGCTGGCGCCGGACACCTATTCGCTGGACGGTGCACGCTGCATCGCGCTGCAGCGCCTGATCTTCGAGCTGACGACCAATGTCGTGCGCCACGCGCAGGCCCGAACGCTCTCGGTCAGCATCGGGCCGGATGCGCAAAGCGCGGGCGCCTGGGTGCTGAGCTTTTGCGATGACGGCATCGGCTTCGATCCCAGTACGGCAGGTTTTGGCAGCGGCATGCGCTCCCTCGCGCGCCGGGCGGCCGATATGGACGCACGCGGCGAATTCATCGCTGGGCGGCCGCAAGGCACTTGCTATGTGCTGCACATGGCGCCAACGCCATCCCTTGCGCCAGATGCGCCACGCGACTCGCTGACTCAGGCTCCGTAGGCACAGGCTTTCAGACAGCGCTCGCCTCCGACGGTGCTTAGCAAATCGGGCTGAAACGCGCCAGCGTCGTTGACTCTGCGCTCACCGGCTCATCAGTTCGTGCGATTCAGCAGACGGATGACTATCGCCACACTTGGCACGCCTGTACTCGTGCATCGAGAAGTACTGCAGGCGCAAATCTCTTTGTCAAAACTCCACGGGGGGAATGATGCCAAAAGCAATCCATAGGACCGTCGCCATCGCGTGCACCATGGGCCTCGCCTCATGCGGAGGTGGAGGTGAAAGCGGCAATGGCGGAGGAAGCGCGGACGTTGTCATCTATGGAGCGTGCGGCAACACGCCCAACTATGGCTCGGAATCCTCCATCACCCGCTGGAAGCGATTTCCAATGACGGTGGGACTCGACCTTTCAGCGGCGCCTCGATTCAACGATCCCAATATCGCCGCCATCTATCTGCGTGCGGTTCAGGCAGGAGTTTCCGGCTGGAACGTCGGGGGCGGGATCGGAGTCTTCAACTTCGTCGTCGGCCGTGACGCCGACATCGTCATCGACTTCGTCACCGGAACTGGCACGAGTGGTCAACTCGGCTGGACCTTCAAGCAATGGGATGGCGCTTACGCAACGAAAGGGACTCGCATCAACTTGAGTGCAGACTATTTCAGCGCAGTGTTGGCCAACGCGCCGCTGCAGAACTTCGAGAACCGACTGCAGGAAATCGTGCAGCACGAGGCGGGCCATGCCCTGTTTGCGGGCTCCGCTGACGGCGGCAACCAAGGCCACTCTTTGAGCTCTGGCAATGTCATGACGAATGGCGGGAATGGGGGCACCACCCTGAACCAGCGGGACATCAATACGATTCGCGAAGCCTATTGCAGAAAGCTCTAGATCGGCCGCGGAGGGGGCACCCCTCCAAGAGCAAAAAAAGGGCGCCACAAGGGCGCCCTTTTCAGCGGTGAGATGAAGCTCAGGCGGCCGTGCCACCCGCATTGCGCAGGCGGATGTGCAGCTCGCGCAGCTGCTTCTCGTCGACCAGCGACGGCGCGCCGGTCAGCAGGCACTGGGCACGCTGCGTCTTCGGGAAGGCGATGACGTCGCGGATGGAATCGGCCTTGGTCATCATCGTGACGATGCGGTCCAGGCCGAAGGCCAGGCCACCGTGCGGGGGCGCGCCGTACTGCAGCGCGTCCAGCAGGAAGCCGAACTTGATGCGCTGGTCTTCCGCGCTGATGTTCAGCGCCTCGAAGACCTTGGCCTGCACCTCGGCGCGGTGGATACGCACCGAGCCGCCACCCAGTTCCCAGCCGTTGAGCACCATGTCGTAGGCCTTGGCGATGCACTTGCCCGGGTCGGACGTCATCAGGTCCTCATGGCCGTCCTTGGGGGCCGTGAACGGGTGGTGAACGGCCGCCCAGCGGTTGTTCTCCTCGTCGTGCTCGAACATCGGGAAGTCGACCACCCACAGCGGCGCCCAGACGTCGTTGAACAGGTCGTTGGCCTTGCCGAACTCACTGTGGCCGACCTTCAGGCGCAGCGCGCCGATGGCGTCGTTGACAACCTTGGCCTTGTCGGCGCCGAAGAACAGCAGGTCGCCGTCCTGGGCACCGGTGCGCTTGAGGATCTCGGCAACGGCTTCGTCGTGCAGGTTCTTGACGATGGGCGACTGCAGGCCTTCACGGCCCTTGGCCACTTCGTTGACCTTGATCCAGGCCAGGCCCTTGGCGCCGTAGATCTTGACGAACTCGGTGTAGGCGTCGATTTCGCCGCGGCTCATGGACGCACCCTTGGGCACGCGCAGCGCGACGACGCGACCGCCCGGCGTGGTGGCCGGGCCGCTGAAGACCTTGAAGTCCACCGTCGTCATCGCATCGGTCAGCTCGGTGAACTCGAGCTTGACGCGCAGGTCGGGCTTGTCGGAGCCGAAGCGGTGCATGGCTTCCGCGTACTTCATGACCGGGTAGTCGCCCAGCTCGACGTTCAGCGCCTTGCGGAAGACGTGGCGGATCATGCCCTCGAACATCGAGCGGATCTCTTCCTCGGTCAGGAAGCTGGTCTCGATATCGATCTGCGTGAACTCGGGCTGGCGGTCGGCGCGCAGATCCTCGTCACGGAAGCACTTGGTGATCTGGTAGTAGCGGTCGAAGCCCGACACCATCAGCAGCTGCTTGAACAGCTGGGGCGACTGCGGCAGCGCGAAGAAGTGGCCGTCATGCACGCGGCTGGGCACGAGGTAGTCGCGCGCACCTTCGGGCGTGGACTTGGTCAGCATCGGCGTTTCGATGTCGACGAAGCCATGCTCGTCCAGGAACTTGCGGACTTCCATCGCGACGCGGTAGCGCAGCATCAGGTTGTTCTGCATATAGGGGCGGCGCAGGTCCAGCACGCGGTGCGTGAGGCGGGTCGTCTCGCTGAGGTTCTCTTCGTCGATTTGGAAGGGGATGGGCACCGACGGGTTCAGCACCTCGATCTCGTGGCACAGCACTTCGATCTTGCCGCTGACGAGGTTGGCGTTCTCGGTGCCGGCCGGGCGGGCGCGCACCTTGCCGACGATCTTGAGGCAGAACTCGCTGCGGACGTCTTCCGCGATCTTGAAGCTGTCGGCGCGGTCGGGGTCGCAGACGATCTGGACCAGGCCTTCGCGGTCGCGCAGGTCGATGAAGATGACGCCACCGTGGTCACGGCGGCGATGGGCCCAGCCCATCAGGGTCACGGTCTGGTCGAGCAGCTTTTCGCTGACTTGGCCGGCATAGCAGGTACGCATGGGATTTCTCCGAATTCTTTTCRGGGGATGTTCTTGGGGCGCTGGCGAGCTCGCTCGGCTCTCAGGATTGAACGCCTGCCGGGGCGCTCAACCCAGSTGATTTCGYGTATCGGCCAATGCCGCGTCCGGATGCGGCAGAGGCGCGACGGTGCCCATGGAGATGATGTACTTGAGCGCCTCGTCCACCGTCATGTGCAGCGGCTTGACGTCGGCGCGCGGCACGATGAGGAAGAAACCCGACGTCGGGTTGGGCGTCGTCGGCACATAGATGCTGACATGCTCCTGCTCCAGATGGCAGGCCACCTCGCCGCTGGGGGAGCCGGTGACGAAGGCGATGGTCCAGGAGCCGGCGCGCGGGTATTGCACCAGCACGGCCTCGCGGAAGGCATTGCCGCTGCTGGAGAACAGCGTGTCCGACACCTGCTTGACCGAGCTGTAGATGCTCTTGACGATGGGGATGTGGGACATCAGCCGGTCCCACTGCGTCAGCAACCACTGGCCGAAGATGTTGGCGACCAGCACGCCCGTGGCCAGCAGGCCACCGACCAGGATCACCAGCCCCAGGCCCGGCACATGGCGGAGTTCCAGGATGGCCGTGCTCAGCGAGGCCGGCATGACCAGGGCCAGCGCCGCCAGCATGGAGCCGAACACGCCGTTGACGACGTCCAGCACCTGGGCCAGCACCCAGATGGTGATGGCGAGCGGCAGCCAGACGAGCAGGCCGGCGACCAGGTATTTGCGGAGAGAAGCGCCCACGAAACTTCCGGTCAATGGCAGGCGCAGGAGCCGCCACAGGGGGTGGAGGAGGACGAGGCCGAAGCTTCGGTCTTGGGCGCCTCAGGCTTGGTCGCATCGGCGGCGGCCGGGGCCGCGGGAGCTGACGAGCCACCCTTGAAATCGGTCGCGTACCAGCCCGAACCTTTCAGTTGGAAGCCGGCGGCGGTAACCTGTTTGGAGAAGCTCTCGGCCGCGCAGGCCGGGCAGGTCGTCAGCGGCGCGTCGGACAGCTTTTGCAGCACGTCCTTGGCGTGGCCACAGGCGCTGCAGCGGTAGGCGTAAATCGGCATGATGGGCTCGTGTGAGGCGCAAAGCCCGCCATTTTAAGGGACAGCTCAGCCGTGGGGCTGCAGATGGTGGCTGACGTGCTCGCGGCGGTCGGTCAGAACCTGGGGCATCAGCGAGCCGACCACCATGCCGACCAGCGCCGCCAGCAGCCCGGCGAGTTGCCCCGGGAAGACTTCGCCCCAGGTCGTCACCTGCGGGAAGAAGGCCACCCAGACGGCGATGCCGGCAAAGATGGAGAACACGGCGCCCTGGGTCGTCGCCCGGCTCCAGTACAGGCCGAACACCAGCGGCACGAAGGCGGCGACCAGCGTGACCTGGTAGGCGGCGCTGACGAGGTCGTAGATGGACGTGCCCTGCAGCGCGATCGCATAGGCCAGCACGGCGAAGGCGAAGATCACCAGCGTCACGCGCATCGCGACGAGAGACTGCTTGTCGCTCATGCCCGGCCGGATCTGCTTCAGGATGTTCTCGACGAAGCTGGTCGTCGGCGCCAGCAGCGTGGCCGACGAGGTGCTCTTGATGGCCGACAGCAAGGCGCCGAAGAACAGGATCTGCATGAACAGCGGCATATGGCCCATGACGAAGCTGGGCAGCACGCGCTGGTAGTCGTTCTGGGCCAATTCCAGCGCCTTGTCACCCATAACGGCCACGGCGGCCAGCACGATGAACATGGGCACGAAGGCGAAGGCGATGTAGCTGAAGCCGCCGATCATGGCGCCGCGCTGGGCGGTTTTCGAATCCTTGGCGGACATGACGCGCTGGAACACGTCCTGCTGCGGGATGGAGCCCAGCATCATCGTCAGGCCCGAGCCGAGGAACATGGCCATCTCGGTGAAGGTCGGGTTGGGCAGGAAGCGGCCCAGGTCGCGGCTCTTGGCCAGGGCCAGCACCTTGTCCGCGCCGCCGGCCAGGTCGGAGGCGAACACCGCGATGACACTCAGGCCGATGACCAGCACGATCATCTGGATGAAGTCCGTCCAGGCCACGGCCAGGAAGCCGCCGATGACGACATAGACCAGCACCGCCAGCAGGCCGACGACCATGCCGGTCTGCGGGCTCATGGCGCCGTCGGTCAGGATGTTGAACACCAGCCCCAGTGCCGTGACCTGGGCCGCCACCCAGCCGAGGTAGCTGAGGATGATGGCCAGCGAGCAGAACACCTCGACGCCCTTGCCGAAGCGCTGGCGGTAGAAGTCGCCGATGGTCAGCAGGTTCATGCGGTACAGCCGGGCGGCAAAAAAGGCACCCACCAGCACCAGGCAGAAGCCGGCGCCGAAGGGGTCCTCGACGACGGCGCCCAGGCCGCCCTGCACGAATTTGGCCGGCAGGCCCATCACCGTTTCGGCACCGAACCAGGTCGCGAAGGTGGTCGTGACCACCATGATCAGCGGCAGGCTGCGGCCGGCGACGGCGAAGTCGCTGGTGTTCTTGATCCGTGTGCCGGCCCAGACGCCGATGCCCAGCGTGCCGAGCAGGTAGAGCACGACGAAGACGATGAGCGTGGTGTTCATGAGCGTGGAAGCGGGCGAAGGGCCGAAAATTTGGCGCGGATTATGAAGGCGCCGCCATGAATGCGCCCTAAGGGCTGATGCCCAGAAAGCGCACGGTCAGCCAGGCCACGGCCACGCCGATGGCGAAGCCGGCCGCACCCCAGAGCAGGCCGGACAGCAGCCGGTTGGTGCGGCGCAGCTCGCGCACCAGGGCCCGTGTGTCGGCGTCGTCGCGGCGCTGGGCCTGGCCCTTGAGGGCGTCGTGCAACAGGCGCGGCAGCTCAGGGATGAGCTGGGCAAAGCGCGGCGCTTCTTTCTGCAATTGCTTGGCCAGGGCCGGCCAGCCGACCTGCTCGTTCATCCAGCGTTCCAGGAACGGCTTGGCGGTCGCCCAGAGGTCGAGCTCGGGGTCGAGTTGCCGGCCCAGGCCTTCCACGTTGAGCAGGGTCTTCTGCAGCAGCACCAGCTGGGGCTGGATCTCGACGTTGAAGCGGCGCGAGGTCTGGAACAGGCGCAACAGCACCTGGCCGAGGGAGATGTCCTTCAGCGGCCGGTCGAAATGAGGCTCGCAAACCGCCCGGACCGCGCTCTCGAGCGCATCGACACGGGTCTCGGGCGGCACCCAGCCGGAGGCGATGTGCAGCTCGGCGACGCACTTGTAGTCGCGCTGGAAGAAGGCGATGAAGTTCTGCGCGAGGTAATCCTTGTCSACCTCGGTCAGCGTGCCCATGATGCCGAAGTCCAGCGCCACGTAGCGGCCGAAGGTCTCGGGCGCCAGGCTCACCTGGATATTGCCAGGGTGCATGTCGGCGTGGAAGAAGCCGTCGCGGAACACCTGGGTGAAGAAGATGGTGACGCCATCGCGGGCCAGCTTGGCGATGTCGATGCCAGCCGCCTCCAGCGCCGGGCGGTGCGAGATCGGCACGCCCTTCATGCGCTCCATGACGATGACTTCGGAGCGGCACAGGTCCCAGTGCATCTCGGGCACCAGCACCAGGTCCAGCCCGTCCATATTGCGGCGCAGCTGGGCGGCGTTGGCGGCCTCGCGCACCAGGTCCAGCTCGTCATGCAGATAGGTGTCGAACTCGGCGACGACCTCGCGCGGTTTCAGGCGCCGGCCGTCGGCCGAGAAGCGCTCGATCCAGACGGCGAGTTTTCGCATCAGCGACAGGTCGTCGTCGATGATGTCCAGCATGCCCGGGCGCAGCACCTTGACGGCGACTTCGCGGCCGTCCTTCAGCGTCGCGAAGTGGACCTGGGCGATGCTGGCACTGGCCACCGGCTCGGCGTCGAAGCTGGCGAACAGCTCCTCCAACGGCCGGCCGCCGAAGGCGCGCTCGACCAGCTCGCGCGACAACGCCGCCGGAAACGGCGGCACACGGTCCTGCAGCTTGGCCAGCTCCAGCGCCACGTCCTCGGGCAACAGGTCGCGCCGCGTCGACAGCACCTGGCCAAGCTTGACGAAGATGGGGCCCAGTGCCTCCAGCGCAAGCCGCAACCGCACGCCGCGCGGCTGCTGCCAGCGTCGGCCGAACCGGGTGGCCCGCCTCAGGACCTGGAAACGCCGCCGGCGCAGGCCCGACAGGGCCAGTTCATCGAGACCAAAGCGCCAGACCGTCCACAGAATGACCAGCAGCCGCGAGACAAACCTCATGCGCCGCCACCGGCCGTCGTCGTCGCAAAACGCGCGGCCATGCCCGACAGCGTGCGCCGCAGCGTGCGACCGAACTGGGCCAGCTGGCGGGCGGGCAAGGGCCCGACGATGCCGGCCAAGTCGTCCTCGATGTCCCAGCGCAGGTTGTCCATCAACCAGTGCATCTCGCCGGCAAAAGCGGCATCGCCCTGCACGCCGACGGTGGGCGCCTCACCGGTGAACGCACCCAGGGCCAGCTTGGCGGGGTTGGAGGCGTCGATCTCGATGCGCAGGCCACCGGCGCCCGGCGGCGGGGCATCCAGCCGTTCGAACAGGCCGGCAGGCGTAACACCCAGTACCAGATCGGGGGCGGCCGGCAACAAGGTCGGCCAACCGGCCAGATGGACGACCAGGCCACGCCCGGCCAGCGGCTTCAGGCGCTGCGCAGCGATGGGCTCACGCGAAACGACATGGTTGATCAGCAAAACGAGGCGGTCCTGCAGAGCCGGCATCAGCAAGGGTGTGATGGACGGCAGAGGAGGCAGGGGCGGCATGGACCAGGACGCAGACATACACAAGATTGTAGGCAGCGGACCATGAACAAGGGACGCGAACGGCTCGGTTGTCAAATTTGTTGGTAGAGAATCCCAGATCCATTTTCAGCCCCGGGTAGACCCTAGCCGAGGGCCACCAAACCCATCACGATGTTTGAGGACCGCAGCTACAAGAGGACGTTCTACAGCGCGCCGCAGTCGGTCGAATCCCTGATCGCCGCCTTCCTGGAGCCCGGCATCATCGTTCTGACCTTCCTTCTCGTGAACGGCCATTTCGACGAGCCGGTGCTGCGTCCCACCCTGACGCTGTGCCTGCTGGTCTTCGCCCTCACCTTCCCGGGCCGCAACCGCTTCAGCGACCACCCGGCCAGCGCCCTCGTCGACGTGCTGTCCTCCTGGCTGGTGCTGCTGGGCATCCTGCTGCTGTGCGGCTACGCGACCAACAGCCTGCATTACTTCGAGAATGAAGTCCTACTTTGGTGGGCCATCATCACGCCCATCGCGCAGATCGCCGCCATCGAGACGGGCCGGCGCATCCAGCAATGGCGGGCACGCGACCCGAGTGCGAGGCGCACGGCCGTGGTCGTCGGCGCCGGGGCGCTGGGCCACAAGGTGGCGCGCGCCCTGCGCGAATCCCAGGGCGTCATCTGCCTGGGCTATTTCGACGACCGCGCACCTGAGCGCCTCCACCCTGAAGCTGGCGCCTCCATCCTGGGCACCCTGGCCCAGCTCAGCGAGTTCGTGCGCGACAAGGGCGTGCGCGAGGTCTACATCACCCTGCCCCTGGGCTCCCAGCCGCGCATCGTCGAGTTGCTGGAACAGGTGCAGGGCACGACGGCCTCGCTCTTCTTCGTGCCCGACGTGTTCGGCATCAGCATCATCCAGGGCCGACTGCAGGACATCTCGGGCGTGCCTGTCGTCGGCATCTGCGAGACCCCGTTCACGGGCACCAACCAGCTGATCAAGCGCGTCAGCGACATCGTGCTGGCCGCGCTGATCCTCGTGCTGATCTCGCCCCTGCTGCTGCTGGTGGCCATCGGCGTCAAGCTCAGCTCGCCAGGACCCATCATCTTCAGGCAGAAGCGCAACGGCCTGGATGGCGAGGAGATCATCGTCTACAAGTTCCGCTCCATGCGCGCGCTGGACAACGGCAGCGTCGTCAAGCAGGCCACCAAGGACGACCCGCGCATCACCCGCTTCGGCGCCTTCATCCGTCGCACTTCGCTGGACGAGTTGCCGCAATTCATCAACGTGTTGCAGGGCCGCATGAGCATCGTGGGGCCGCGCCCGCACGCAGTGGCGCACAACGAGGAATACCGCAAGCTCATCAAGGCCTATATGGTTCGCCACAAGGTCAAGCCCGGCATCACGGGCTGGGCACAGGTGAACGGCCTGCGTGGCGAGACCGACACCATCGACAAGATGATTGCACGCGTCGAATACGATCTCGAATATCTGCGCAACTGGTCGCTGGCCCTCGATCTGCAGATCATTCTGCGGACGGTGAGGTTGGTGATTTTTGATCGCCATGCCTATTAAGCCCTTTCGCCGTTGCCCCCGTCGGGCGTTGCTTGCGCCGCTGCTCGTCACTCTGGCGTCGATTCAATCCGCGCAGGCTCAGACGGACGACACGACGCCCTTCTATGTGGGCGGTTCGTTGGGCGTGACCCATGTCTCCAACGTGTACAGGCAGTCGACGGCCACCAACAACGACAGGGTCACCAGCGCCGGCCTGCTCGGCGGCATTGACCAGAAGTTCGGTCGTCAACATCTGACCTTGGACGGCTCGGTACAAGACAACCGCTATGCCGAGAATCGCGACCTGAACAACCTGTCCTACACCTTGCGCACTGCGCTGAACTGGCAGACGGTGGGGGATCTTTCGGGTGTGCTGAGCGCCAAATCAGATCGCTCTCTTGCAGACTTCAACATCGGCAGTGGCGTCGATCCCATCCTCAAGAAGAACACCGAGCGAGAGGATGAGTACCAAGCATTGGCGCGCCTCGGCGTCGCCACGCGATATACGCTTGAGGCAGGCTGGTCCTACCGTCGCCGAGAGTTCAGCGCCCCGGAATACGACCGCTTCAATTTTCACCAGAACGTGGGTTCGCTGGGTATCTACGCGACCCCTGCGGGGAATGTCAGGCTCGGCTTGGTAGCAAGGCACACCAAGGGCACGAATCCGCGCTATCCGGTAGGCCTGGCCCTCGACCCCGCCACGCTGCAATTCGTTGTCATCACATCGCCCAATGACTACACCCGCAACGACGTCGACTTCACCACGAAGTGGAACACGGGAGGGCACAGCACGCTGAACACACGCATCAGCCGCAGCAGCACCAAAAACAGCCTGGACAACAAACTGCGGGATTTCAGCGGCACGACCGGCTCAGTCGCCTGGAACTGGCTGCCCACGGCCAAGTTGCAGCTGAACCTGCAATACGCCCGCGACACCGGTCAAGAAAGCCTGGTTCGCGCCGCTGACCTCAACCGCGTCTATACCACCGAGCAAGTGGGTGTCAGCTACGCCCTCACCAGCAAGCTCAGCCTGAACGCCAAGGCCAGCCGCAATCGCGGCACCCGCACCAGCGCATCGGGCGCTGTCGTGGCCGATGCGCTGGACGACTTCAAGACCTACAACCTCGGCGCTCGCTGGGCTTTCTCCCGCGGTATCAACCTTGGCTGCCAGTACGACCATGCCAGCCGCGACAACAGCGTGCCGCAATACGTCTACACCGCCAGCAGCTATGGCTGCACTGCCCAAGCCATCCTCTTCTGATGACCACCGTCCTGCTCACCGGTGCGGCCGGCTATATCGCCTCGCACACCTGGCTCGCCCTGCAGCATGCAGGTTATCGCGTCGTCGGCGTGGACAACTTCGTCAACAGCTCGCCCGTCGTGCTGGAGCGTCTGGCCGAACTGGCCGGCGCGCCCATCGAATTCGAACGCGCCGACGTCTGCGATGCGGCCGCCATGGACGAGATCTTCGGCAGCTACAAGCCGGCAGCCGTCGTGCATTTCGCGGCCTACAAGGCAGTCGGCGAATCGGTCAGTCAGCCGCTGGCCTACTACCGCAACAACCTCGGTGGCCTCGTCAACACCTGCGAGGTCATGAAGCGCCACGGCTGCATGCGCATGGTGTTCAGCTCCAGCGCCACGGTCTACGGCGCGCCCGAGAAGCTGCCGCTGCGTGAAGACGCGCCAACCTCGTCGACCAACCCCTACGGCGCGACCAAGCTGATGGGCGAGCAGATCCTGCACGACCTGGGCGTCGCCGAACCCAGCTGGCAGACCGCCTGCCTGCGCTACTTCAACCCTGTCGGCGCCCACCAGAGCGGCCGCATCGGCGAAGACCCGCGCGGCACGCCCAACAACCTGATGCCTTATGTCGCCCAGGTCGCGGTCGGCCGGCGCGACCGACTCTCCGTGTTCGGCAACGACTACCCGACGCCCGACGGCACCGGCGTGCGCGACTACATCCACGTGAGCGACCTGGCTGAGGGTCATGTTGCTGCATTGCGCTGGTTGCTTGGCAACCCAGGCTCGTTGACGGTCAACCTCGGGACCGGCCAGGGCTACAGCGTGCTGGACCTGGTGCGCGCCTACGAGACCGCCAGCGGCCGCAGCGTGCCCTATGAAATCGTGCCGCGCCGTCCGGGTGACATCGCGGCCTGCTGGGCCGACCCGACGCTGGCCCGAGATACCCTGGGCTGGGAAGCCAAACTCGACCTCGCCCGCATGTGCGAGGACAGCTGGCGCTGGCAGCACCACAATCCCCACGGATTCAAACCTGCCTGACACCGGCAACACAACAATGATTCAGGTCCAACCCGTCATCATGGCCGGCGGCTCAGGCACCCGGCTTTGGCCGCTGTCGCGCAGCGGCTATCCCAAGCAATTCCTCGTGCTGTCGGGCAACGAAAGCCTGTTCCAGCTGGCTGCCCGCCGCCTGGCCGCATTGGCCTCGCCCGAGTTCGAACTGGCCGGCCCCTGCATCGTCGGCAACGAGGAGCACCGCTTCCTGGTGCTGGACCAGCTCCGCGAAACCCGGCTGGAGCCCAGCAGCGTGCTGCTGGAGCCGCTGGGCCGCAATACGGCGCCGGCCCTGACGCTGGCAGCGCTGGCCGCACTCGAGGGCGGCCAGGACCCCGTCCTCGTCGTGACACCCGCCGACCAGACCGTCACCAACGCCGCCGCCTTCACGGCCGCGCTGCAGGACGCCGTCCGAATCGCCGCCGAAGGTGCCATCGCCATCCTCGGCATCACGCCAGACCGCCCCGAGACGGGCTATGGCTATATCCGCACGGCGGGTGACGCCGCCGGCCTGGCCGTCGCGCAATTCGTCGAGAAACCCAATCTCGAAACCGCCGAGCGCTATCTGGCCGAAGGCGACTACTACTGGAACAGCGGCATGTTCGTGCTGCGCGCCAGCGTCTGGATGAAAGCGCTGGAGCGGTTCCGCCCCGACATCGCCACCGCCACGCGCGCCGCCTGGGCCGTGCGCAAGACCGACGCCAAGTTCGTCCGCCCGGGCAAGCCCGAGTTCGCCGCCGTGCCCAGCGAATCCGTCGACTATGCCGTCATGGAGCGCTGCCCAGGCACCGACATCCCGCTGCGCATGGTGGCGCTGGATGCCGGCTGGAATGACCTGGGCGCCTGGGAAGCGGTCTGGCAGGTGGCCGAGAAGGACGAGAACGGCAATGCCTTCGTCGGTGACGCGCTGATCGCCGACAGCAAGAACACCCTGGTGCACGCCACCAGCCGCCTCGTCGGCGTCGTCGGCCTGACGGACATCGTCGTTGTCGAGACGGCCGACGCCGTGCTGGTCAGCGACCGTTCGCGCAGCCAGGAGGTCAAGCAGATCGTCAACCGCCTGGGCGCCGAGCAGCGCGGCGAGCACGCCCTGCACCGCAAGGTGCACCGCCCCTGGGGCTGGTACGACAGCATCGACTCGGGTGAGCGCTTCCAGGTCAAGCGCATCATGGTCAAGCCGGGCGCATCCTTGAGCCTGCAGATGCACCACCACCGCGCGGAGCACTGGATCGTCGTCAGCGGCACGGCCGAGATCGTCAACGGCGACAAGACCATCCTGTTGACCGAGAACCAGTCCACCTACATCCCGCTGGGCCAGACTCATCGCCTCGCCAACCCGGGCAAGGTGCCGCTGGAGATCATCGAGGTGCAGTCCGGCTCCTACCTGGGCGAGGACGACATCGTCCGTTTTGAAGACACTTACGGAAGAACATGACCATCCTCGTTACCGGCGGCGCCGGTTTCATCGGCAGCAATTTCGTGCTGGACTGGCTGCGCGATAGCGACGAGTCCGTCATCAACCTGGACGCACTGACCTACGCGGGCAACCTCGAGAACCTGGCTTCGCTGGACGGCGACGTCCGCCACATCTTCGTCAAGGGCGACATCGGCGACCGCGCCCTGATCGACCAGTTGCTGGCTACGTACAAGCCACGCGCAATCGTCCATTTCGCGGCCGAAAGCCACGTGGACCGCTCCATCCACGGCCCCGGCGCCTTCATGAAGACGAACGTCGAAGGCACGTTCACGCTTCTGGAGGCTGCGCGCGCCTATTGGGGCGGGCTGGAAGGCGAGGCCAAAGCCAACTTCCGCTTCCACCATGTGTCGACGGACGAGGTCTACGGCTCGCTGAAGCCCAGCGAGCCCCCCTTCGCCGAGACGCACCCCTACGAGCCCAACAGCCCCTACTCGGCCAGCAAGGCTGCCAGCGACCACCTCGTGCGCGCCTGGCACCACACCTATGGCCTGCCGGTCGTCACGACCAACTGCTCGAACAACTACGGGCCTTATCACTTCCCCGAGAAGCTGATCCCGCTGATGATCGTCAACGCGCTGGCGGGCAAGCCCCTGCCCGTCTACGGTGACGGCCAGCAGATCCGCGACTGGCTCTATGTGACCGACCATTGCAGCGGCATCCGCGCTGTGCTGGCGGGCGGCAAGCTGGGCGAAACCTACAACATCGGTGGCTGGAACGAGAAGGCCAACATCGACATCGTCAAGACGGTGTGCGCCCTGCTCGACGAGCTCAAGCCCTCGGCGGATGGCCCTTATGAGCGCCTCATCACCTATGTGAAGGACCGCCCCGGCCACGACCGCCGCTACGCCATCGACGCGCGCAAGATCGAACGCGAACTCGGCTGGCGCCCGGCCGAGACCTTCGAAACCGGCATCCGCAAGACGGTGCAGTGGTATCTGGACCATCCCGAGTGGGTCGCCCGCGTGCAAAGCGGCGCCTACAAGGATTGGGTGTCCAAGCAGTACACGCCATGAAGATCCTGTTGCTCGGCAAGGGTGGCCAGGTCGGCTGGGAACTGCAACGCTCGCTGGCCGTGGCTGGCGAGATCGTGGCGATGGACCATGACGACGGCGCCGACTTCACCCAGCCCGAAACCCTGCTGGCGCGGGTGAAAGAAATCGGCCCGCAGGTCATCGTCAATGCCGCGGCCCACACCGCCGTCGACAAGGCCGAGAGCGAGCCCGAGCTGGCGCGCCAGATCAACGCCACCGCGCCTGCCCTGCTCGCCATCGAGGCCAAGCGCATGGGTGCGCTGCTGGTGCACTATTCGACGGACTACGTCTTCGACGGCAGCGGCAGCCATGCCCGCGACGAGGAGGCCCCCATCGGCCCCTTGAGCGTCTACGGCGCGACCAAGGCTGAGGGCGAGGACGCCATCCGCGCCAGCGGCTGCCAGCACCTCATCCTGCGCACCAGTTGGGTCTACGCCGCCCGCGGCGGCAATTTCGCCAAGACCATGTTGCGTCTCGCCGCCGAGCGCGAGCAGCTCAAGGTCATCGCCGACCAGATCGGCGCGCCCACGGGGGCCGAGCTGCTGGCTGACCTCACGGTTCACATGCTGCGCGCCGCACGGGCCAACCCGGCGCTGACGGGCACCTATCACGCGGTGGCTGGCGGTGAAACGAACTGGCACGACTACGCCCGCTTCGTCATTGAATTCGCACGCACGCGCGGTAGCCTCGTCAAGGTTGCACAAGAGCAGATCCTGCCGATTCCGACCACCGACTACCCGACGCCGGCCAAGCGCCCGCTGAACTCCCGCCTGTCCACGGCCAAGCTGCAGCAGCGCTTCGGCCTGTGCCTGCCGCACTGGCAGCAGGGCGTGGAACGCATGTTGAACGAAATTCTTTGAGGCCTCCGATGAAAAACCGCAAGGGCATCATCCTCGCTGGCGGGTCCGGCACCCGCCTGCATCCAGCCACGCTGGCGATGAGCAAGCAACTGCTGCCGGTCTACGACAAGCCCATGGTCTATTACCCGCTGAGCACGCTGATGCTCGCGGGCATCCGCGACATCCTGCTGATCAGCACCCCGCAGGACACACCCCGCTTCGAAGCCCTCCTGGGCGACGGCTCGCGCTGGGGCCTGAACATCAGCTACTGCGTGCAGCCCAGTCCCGATGGCCTGGCCCAGGCCTTCATCCTGGGCCGCGACTTCGTCGATGGTGCGCCGAGCGCCCTCGTCCTGGGTGACAACATCTTTTACGGCCACGATTTCGCCGGTTTGCTGAGCAACGCCACGACGCGAACCGAGGGTGCCAGTGTCTTCGCGTATCACGTGACGGACCCCGAGCGCTATGGCGTCGTCGAGTTCGACCGCAGCCTGCGAGCGCTCTCCATCGAGGAGAAGCCCAAGGTGCCGAAGAGCAACTACGCGGTGACGGGCCTGTACTTCTACGACGAGCAGGTCTGCGACATCGCCGCCAGCATCAAGCCAAGCGCACGAGGCGAGCTCGAGATCACCGACGTCAACGCGCACTACCTGAAACAAGGCCAGCTCAGCGTCGAGATCATGGGCCGCGGCTATGCCTGGCTGGACACGGGCACGCACGACAGCCTCATGGAGGCCGGTCAGTTCATCGCCACGCTGGAAAAGCGCCAGGGCCTGAAAGTCGCCTGCCCTGAAGAAATTGCCTTTCGCTCCGGCTGGATCAGCGCGACCGAGCTTGAAGCCCTGGCGCAGCCGCTGGCCAAGAACGGCTACGGCCAATACCTGCTCAAGCTGCTCACCGATCTGGCGCGCTGACCATGAACGTGACCCCGACGGCCTTGCCCGAAGTTCTGCTCATCGAACCCAAAGTCTTTGGCGATGCCCGCGGCTTCTTCATGGAAAGCTGGAACGAGGAGCGCTTCAACAAAGCACTCGGCTACGACGTTCATTTCGTTCAGGACAACCACTCGCGCTCCTCGCGCGGCGTGCTGCGCGGCCTGCACTACCAGCTCGCCCCACATGCCCAGGGAAAGCTCGTGCGCTGCGTGAGTGGTGCGGTGTTCGACGTCGCCGTGGACCTGCGGCGATCCAGCCCCAATTTTGGCCGCTGGGTGGGTTACGAGTTAACCGCCGAAAACCAGCGCCAAGTCTGGATTCCACCTGGCTTCGCCCATGGCTTTGTCGTCATCAGCGAAACCGCGGATTTCCTCTACAAGACCAGTGGCCACTACGCGCCAGAGCACGAGGGCGCGGTGCGCTGGGACGATCCGACGATCGGAGTCGTGTGGCCTTTGGAAGGCATAACGCCACAACTCTCCGCCAAGGACGTGGCAGCGCCACCGCTGCACCAAGCCCGGCATTTCGACTGAGTAAGTCTGCCCGCTCAGGCGAAGATGTACGACATCGGTGCATTGCTTTCGGCCTAGGCCCGAACAAAGTTCACGCGCGCGCGTCGCCCCAACGCAGCGGCGTCACTTCATCGCCGACATAGCTCGTATGGCCGGTGCGGTCGACGCAGTATTGCGGCGAAATGATCATTTCGCGCACAGTCATGCCTTCGCCGATGCGGGTGTGCTCGATAAGCACGGAACGCTCAACGATCGAGCCGCTGCGCAGATGGGAACCGTGGCCGATCCAAGTCGGCCCAACCACACGGGCGCCCGGCTCTATGCGCACGTTGGAGCCGATATAGACCGGCCCCTCGATATGCACCTTGTCCCAGTCCACCGAGGTGTTCAAGCCCACCCACACCTGAGGTCGCACCTCGCGCCCTGGCATGTCCATCTGCGCTGCGCCTCCGGCCATCACCTGCTGGGTCACCGCCCAGTAGTCTGTCACTCGGCCAATATCGATCCAGTTGAACGGACGCTTCTGCGCGAAGAAGGGAAGGCCCTTCGCCACCAGCAGCGGAAACAGCTGGCTTCCGATGTCGAATTCGACACCGGGCGGTATCAGGTCCAGCACCGCTGGCTCGAAGATATAAATGCCGGTTGAGGCCAGAGTGCTCTTGGCATCCTCGGGTTTCGGCTTTTCCTGGAAAGACGTCACCCGACCATCAGCATCCGCGACAACGATGCCGTAGCTCTTCGTTTGCTCACGAGGCACATCCAGTGTGACGACGCTCGCAATCGCGCCCTTGGCCTTGTGTTCAGCCACAGCCGCCTCGATGTCGAGATCGATCACCGCATCGCCGCACAACACGATGAAGGTCTCATCGAAGAAACCGCCGAAGTCCTGAATCTTGCGCATGCCTCCGGCCGAACCGACGGGCTTGCATATCACCTCGCCCTGCTCTCGCACACCTTCATAGGAATAGCCGAGCTCGACGCCCCAGCGGTGGCCAGACCCGAAGTAGTTCTCGATCTTCCAATGCATGAAAGCCACGTTGACCATGATCTGCGTGACGTCGTAGCGCGCCAGATGCTCGACCAGGTACTCCATGACCGGCTTGCCGAGGATCGGCACCATAGGTTTGGGTGTGTGCTTCGTCAACGGACGCACCCGCGTTCCCTGGCCCGCAGCCAGGATCATTGCTTTGGCCATGCCGGCCTCCTAACATAGTGACGAGTGCACAGAGGCAAGCAAGCGTCGGGCCCGCCAAGCGCAGCTAGGGGGGTCAACCGCGGCCGATGCCGCGGTAGTCGAAGCCCAAGACCTTCATCAGCTTGGGGTCGTAGAGATTGCGGCCATCGAGCACGACCGGCTGCTTGAGCTTGGCCTTGATGGCATCGAAGTCCGGCGTGCGGAACTCCTTCCACTCGGTCACCACCAGCAGCGCGTCCGCATCGAGCAACGCATCCTCGGCGCGCCTGACAAGCCGCACGTCGTCGCGTGGGCCCAGCACGCGGGCCGCCTCGGGCATGGACACCGGGTCATAGGCCAGCACGATGGCGCCGCGCCGGGTCAGCTCCTCGAGGATGACCAGCGACGGGGCTTCGCGCATGTCGTCGGTGTTGGGCTTGAAGGCCAAGCCCCACACGGCGAAACGGCGTCCCCTCAGGTCCTCGCCGAAGCGCTCCACCACCTTGTCCACCAGCACGCGCTTCTGGCGCTCGTTTGCCTCTTCCACGGCAGCGAGCACCTTCAGCGGGATGCCGTTGTCGGCCGCTGTCTTCACGAGCGCCTTGACGTCCTTGGGGAAGCAGGAACCACCGTAGCCGGCACCCGCATAGAGAAACTGGTAGCCGATGCGCGGATCGGAGCCGATGCCGCGGCGCACCAACTCGATGTCGGCACCCACCTTCTCCGCCAGCAGAGCCAGCTCGTTCATGAAGCTGATGCGCGTGGCCAGCATGGCGTTGGCGGCGTACTTGGTGAACTCGGCGCTGCGCACGTCCATGATAAGCATGCGGTCCTGCGTGCGGTTGAACGGCGAGTAGATGGCGCGCATCAACAGCGTGGCCTGTTCGTCGTCGGAGCCCACGATGATGCGGTCGGGCTTCATGAAGTCCTCCACCGCAGCCCCTTCCTTCAGGAACTCCGGGTTGGAGACGACGGCGTAGGCCATGTCGCCGCGACCACGCTTCTCCAGCTCTTCCTGGATCGCGGCGCGCACCTTGTCGGCGGTACCCACCGGCACCGTGCTCTTGTCGACGATGACCTTGTAGTCGGTCATGCGCTGACCGATGGAGCGGGCGGCGGCAACCACGTACTGCAGGTCGGCTGAGCCGTCCTCATCGGGCGGCGTGCCCACGCCGACGAAGAGCAGCGTGCCGTGGTGCACGGCGTGGTCCACATCGGTCGTGAACTGCAGGCGGCCCGCGGCCACGTTGCGACGCACCACCTCCAGCAACCCCGGCTCGTGAATCGGGATCTCGCCCTCGTTGAGGACGCGGATCTTCTCCGGGTTCACGTCCAGGCAGACGACGTGATTGCCCATCTCGGCCAGGCAGGCGCCCGTGACCAAGCCCACGTAACCGGCGCCGATGGCGGTGACTTTCATGCCGTGTCTCGTTCATTGCGGTAACGGCTTTTTAATGACCGAACGTGACAGGCCTGTTGAAGCCGGCAAGCTGTGCAGGCTTCAAAAAATTGACATGAAAAAAGCCGCCAACTGGCGGCTTTCGGGGCGGGATGTCTCGCAAGCGCTGCGATCAGACCTTGTAATAGTCGCGGTACCAGGCGACGAAGCGCTGAATGCCTTCGGGCACCGGCATGGCCGGCTGGAAGCCCGTCCATGCCCCCAGCTCCTCGACGTCGGCGTGCGTTGCGGGAACGTCGCCATCCTGCATCGGCATGAAGTTCTTCACCGCCTCGCGGCCCACCGCCTGCTCGATGGCCTCGATGAAGCTCATCAGTTGGATGGGCGCGTGGTTGCCGATGTTGAAGACGCGATAGGGAGCGCTGGAGCGCGCCGGGTCGGCCTTGTTGGGGTCGTAATCGGGATCGGCCGTGGCCGTGCGGTCCAACACGCGCACCACGCCTTCGGCGATGTCGTCGACATAGGTGAAATCGCGAATCATCTTGCCGTGGTTGAACACGTTGATAGGCCGCCCCTCGATGATGGCCTTGGTGAACAGGAACAGCGCCATGTCCGGCCGGCCCCAGGGCCCGTAGACCGTGAAGAAGCGCAGGCCCGTCGTCGGCAACCCAAAAAGGTGCGAGTAGGTGTGGGCCATCAGCTCGTTGGCCTTCTTCGTCGCGGCATAGAGGCTGATGGGATGGTCAACGCTGTGATGCTCCGAGAAGGGCATCAGCGTGTTGCCGCCATAGACACTGGAACTGGAGGCGTACGCCAGGTGTTGCACGCCGCTGTGGCGGCAGCCTTCAAGGATGTTGGTGAAGCCGACGACGTTGCTGTCGATGTAGGCGTGCGGGTTCTCGATGGAATAGCGCACACCAGCCTGGGCCGCCAAATGCACCACACGGTCAAAGCGATGCTCGTCAAAAAGCTTGGCGATGCCGGCACGGTCTGCCACGTCCATTTGCACGAAGCTGAAACCCGGCTTGGCCGTCAGGCGCGCCAGACGGTCATGCTTGAGCTGAAGGCTGTAATAGTCATTGAGGTTGTCCAGGCCTACGACCTCATCGCCCCGTGCCAGCAAGATCTGGCTGACGTGCATACCGATGAAGCCGGCTGCGCCGGTGACGAGTACCTTCATGCTGAATTCCTATGCTGCCCGAGTGCAGCGCAGCATTCTCCTATACGTGACGAATTCAACGGTCCGATCTCCGATGAGGAAACCATCACTATTCCGGTGTACGTGTCTTCGTGTAACCAACTTTGAGGTCGTGACGGCATTCACGGGCCATGCCAGATAGCCCATTTCACAAGCAACGTCAACCACCTACATTGGGAGGGTCGGACTAACCTCCCAATCAGCCGCCAGCTCATGTGGCGCACATCGCTGTACATCGTGCTCCAACCTATGAATTTCCTGCTCAACGCCTCGCGTCCGGTTCTCACCGCCATCGCCGTCGCCATCTCCGCGGCGTCGCTGACTGCCTGCGGCGGTGGCTCGTCGGATGCATCGGTCCAGCCAACTGCGAACATCTCCGGCTCCTCAGCCGCCGATAACGGTGGCGCCGCTGTCAGCGGCTCTGCCGCGGTGGTCATTTCAGCATCCGCAACGCCGGAGACCACAGCTGAGCCCATGGCAAAGGCGATGGCCGCTGTGGCAGCTGTGCCCACATTGACCGTTCGTGCACGGGCCGACGTCGCCGGTGGCATGGGCGCCATGATGAGCGTGCGCATCAACGGGCAGGTCATCGGCACCGTCGAGGTGAAATCGACGACGCTGGAAGATTACAAGTTCGACGCGCCCACGCTAACCGCTGGCGTCAAGCTCGACGTGGTGTTCACCAACGATGGCACCGTCAATGGCGTTGATCGCAACTTGCACATCGCCTACATCAGCGATGGCGTGACGGTCCTCCTGCCGACCGTCAGTGGCGCCATCGTCGATCGCGGCCCGCGCACTCTGGCCTTTGATAGCGTCGACACCATCACCGGGCAGGGCAGCCTTTTTGTGGACGGCGCGTTGCGATTGACTTGGCCCGGCAGCCCTGCTTCAGACGCGCAATGGGCGAACAAGGTCGATGCTGTTCGCTTCCTGCAGCAGGCCACATTCGGCCCGACGGTGGAAGATATCAATAAGGTGGTCAGCAGCGACTACGCCAGCTGGATTTCCGCGCAACAAGCCTTGCCGTACGCACGAGACTTCTTCGCCAATGTGCAGGCGAAGTACGCCCTTGGCGATGCCTACCGCCCAAAGGGTGCGAACTACACGCCGGTTTGGGTGGGCCAGAAGTTCTGGGAACGCGCAGCCCGCGCCCCTGATCAGTTGCGTCAGCGCACGGCCTTCGCACTCCACCAGGTGTTCATGATTTCGCAGGCCGACGTCAACCTGTACGCCCACGCCCGCGCCTACGCGCAGTACGTCGATCTGCTGCACAAGAACTCGTTCGGCAACTTCCGCACGCTGCTGGAGGACATGGCGCTGTCGCCAGCGATGGGCATCTACCTGTCCCACATGCGCAACCGCAAGGAAGACACGGCGACCGGACGCTTGCCCGACGAGAACTTCGGTCGCGAGGTCATGCAGCTTTTCTCCATCGGCCTGTACGAACTCAACAACGATGGCACGCTCAAGCGCGATGCCAACGGCAACCCTATCGAGACCTACACCACCGCTGACGTCATGGCGATGGCCAAGGTGTTCACCGGCTGGAGCTGGGCCTATCCCGATTCCATGCTGAACGAAAGTACCTTCCGCTACAGCACCCCCAGCGTCACGGCCGCCAACGATCAACAGATCGATTTCCTGCCGATGAAGGCCTATGCCAGCCAGCACTCCACCGCGGAGAAGAAGCTTTTCACGGGCAAATCTTGGGCGGTGACGCTGCCTGCCGGCAACAGCGCGCAAGCCGATCTGAAGGGCGCGCTTGATGCGCTGTTCAAGCATCCCAACGTCGGGCCGTTTATCGGCCGCCAACTCATCCAGCATCTGGTCACCAGCAACCCGAGCGCGGCCTATGTCGACCGCGTCGCGACGGTTTTCAACGACAACGGTCAGGGCGTGCGCGGCGACCTTGGCGCCGTCGTCAAGGCCATCCTGCTCGACCCTGAAGCACGCAGCGCGCCCTCGGCCAATTTCGGCAAATTGCGTGAGCCTGTGCAGCGCGTGTCGCACTGGATGCGAGCGCTCGGCGCGCAGTCGGCCAGCGGCGAATACCTGATTCACGAGATCCTGGAGACACAAGGCGAGCGCGCGCTGTGGGCGCCCTCTGTGTTCGGCTATTACCGCCCCGGCTACATCCCCCCCAACAGCGCGTTCAGCGCCCGCAACGCCACCGCACCAGAATTTCAGATCATCAACGAATCCAGCGTGGCCACTTGGCTGAACGCCGTCGAATTCATGACCACCACGGGCATAGGCGCAAACAACGACGTTGCCAGCACCTATGCGTCTCAGGTGGCGATGGCCAGCTATTCCAACCTCGCGGCGCTTCCCGATCACCTGAATCTGATGCTGCTGGGCGGCCGCATGACCCCGGCACTGCGACAGCAAATCCTGGACATCACCTCCCAGATCAGCCTCGCCTCCGACGGCGGCGCCACTCGTCGGGCTCAGGTTGCCATCTTCCTGACGCTGGCTTCTCCCGAATACATCTTCCAACCCTGATTCCCATGGCCACCAACACCTCTCGACGCGCTTTTCTCGCAGCTGCAGGCGGCTTGGCCGCCACTGGGCTGGGCCGATTCGGCACCCCTCTCGCGATGAACCTGGCGGGGCTCGGCGCCATGGCGGCCGGACAAGCTTCGGCCGCCGCCACCAACGACGGTTACAAGGCCATCGTGTGCCTCTTCATGCAGGGCGGCAACGACAGCCACAACTGGGTTGTCCCGACGGACGCCAGCAGCTACGCCAGCTATGCCGCAGCTCGCCGTGAGCTTGCGGTTCCGCTGAACAAACTGCTTGCAATGAGCACCACGGGCCAAGCGGCCGGACGCACCTTCGGCATGCCGCAGGAACTGGCGCCGCTGCAAGCCCTATATGAAGCTGGCCGGTGCGCCGCGATCGCCAACGTTGGCACGCTGGTTCGCCCTGTCACCAAGAGCGAGGCTCTGGCCGGTGTTGGCCTGCCGCCCAAGCTCTACTCCCACAACGACCAGCAGGCCATGTGGCAGTCGCTGCAGCCCGAAGGCGCGCCCACTGGCTGGGGCGGCCGCATGGGCGACGTGCTCATGTCTGCCAATCAGCAGCCGGTTTTCACCGCCATCTCCACCAGCGGCAACGCCGTGTTCCTGAGTGGCTCCAAGGTCAGCCAATACCAACTGGGAGTCAACGGCCCGGTGACGATCAGCGCCGCACAGGCCGGCACCCATGCGGGCAGCACCGCCGTGCCCGGCGCGCTGAAGAACATGCTGGGGACCGCGAGCAGTCCCAATGACTTCCAGGCCGAATACCTAAAGGTCGTCCAGCGCTCGCTTGCCACCTCCGGCACCTTGCAAAGCGCGTTGTCGGCCGCCGCCATCCCTGCGCTCCCCAGTATCAACATCACGCTGCCCGACGGCACCACACTCAACCTCGCGTCCGACTCACTCGCCAAGCAACTGCGCATCGTGGCCCAGATGATCGCCTCCGCGCCCCGCCTGGGTATGGCTCGGCAGGTGTTCATGGTCAACGTGAGTGGCTTCGACGCACACGCCTTCCAGATGCGCGATCAACCCATGATGATGGCCCGCGTCGCCCAGTCGATCGGGTGGTTTATGGACGCCATCCAGGGCGTCGGCATGTCCAGCAACGTGACGCTGTTCACCGCCAGCGACTTCGGCCGCACGCTACTCAGCAATGGCGACGGCTCAGACCACGGCTGGGGCGGCCACCATTTCGTCTTGGGCGGCGCCGTCAAGGGCAAGCAGATCTTCGGCGACTTCCCCGTCACGGCCCTGGGCACCAACTCCGACGTGGGTCAGGGTCGCTTGCTGCCCGGCATCGGCGTCACTCAGCTGGCCGGTACGCTGGCGGGATGGATGGGCTTGAGCGCCACGGAGCGGCAGCTCGTGCTGCCCAATCTACCGAGTTTTGGTGCAGGGCCTGCGCTGTTCGGCTAAGAGAGCGCCCCGCCACCTGGACCTACCAATCTGTGGGGCGCGGGACCATCAGGCCGCGACGCAACCGCAAGCGATCTTGGCCGACGACATGCCTACGTAGATTTCTCATCGAATCGCCGGCCTGTTCAACGATCTCAGTTCAGCCACTCTCACGCTCGCACTTGCATCGCAAATAAACACTATGGCGCGAACTCGCTGCATTCAGTTACGCGCCCAATGCGATGCAGTGAGCGTCATGTGGCAGCAAGCGCCGAGCAAGGCGACTTGAGATTTGAAACCTATCGCGGGGGCACGATAGGCATTTGTCCGCCACAAGCCAGGGTTAGACTTCAGCCAGAACACGTGCCGGCCCTAAGAGTTCTTCCATGGCGGATCCCACACCAGAAAAATCGAAAATCAAGGCCCTTGAGGGCCTTCGTGGGGTCATGGCATGGTGGGTTGTTATCGGCCACATATCCTTAACAGCCGGCTGGCAACTGCCACTGATTGACCGCAATACGCTGCCAGTGGATGTTTTCATCTTGCTTTCCGGCTTCGTAATTGCCCTTCTGATCGACAAGAAATCGGAACCCTACGCGCCCTATATAGTGCGGCGCGCGTTTCGCATATTTCCGCTTTATCTAGCGGTCTTGATAGTGTCAGCGCTTTTAATAGAGATGCAAATCTCTGCCTGGGCCAATATTCCATTTGTCACGGCCACAAATCAATCGCGCCTTGAGCTTGCGAAAATGAGCGGCAGCGCTCTTGGCACGCACTTTCTGATCCACGCTCCGCTACTTCAAGGCATAGTGCCACCAAAGTTCTTAGCCGGTGCACCATGGACAATTGTCGGTCAGGCGTGGAGCTTATCCCTTGAATGGCAGTTCTATATCGTCGCCCCACTATTTGTTTGGGCACTGCGCACGCCCAAGAGAGCGGCGGCGGCGTTTATAGTTATGCTGGGAGCCTCGCTAGCGAGCAGATGGTTTTCATCAGCGTTTATCGGTAGTTATATCTGGCATTTCGGCATTGGCATTGCCACCTACTTCTTCATTACAGCTCAAGCGACTAGAAAATTTACATCGTCCATGATGTGCATCTTCGCTGTATTGATCCTGGTTAAGCAAGGCCTTTGGCAGGTTGTGCCGCTCGCGATCTGGGTCACAGCCATCGCATGCATATTGAATCCGTCTGGCAAACTAAAATTTCTCGCTGACATCCTCAATAGCCCCAGGGCAGTTCATCAAGGCGAGCGGTCATATTCCATTTATTTCACCCACATGATCCCGGTAACGCTGTTCGTTTACCTTTTCAATCTGGCGGGCATTGACAAGGCGCAATATGCCATTGCGCTGCTCGTGTGCGTGCTCCTTAGCACTTATGCGCTGTCGCAACTCACCTACCGGTGGATAGAAAAGCCGGGCATCAAGTTCGGAGCCACTTTGGGTATAACTCGCTCCCCAACGGCAGCAGTCAATTAGGCAAGAACAAACCGACAGGTGCGTTAAAGCCAACCGCTAGCGCCGAGGGTGATTGTTACTAGGACACTGCCGCCAGAAGGGGATTCGAGCCGCTGCTCAGCGGCTCGGGAAGTTCGGTGAATTTCCGGCCCAGTTAACTAGTGCACTAGACGCCTATTGAAACGGAGATTCATCCTCTCTACCAATGGACGTTCTATGTAACGATGCATGGCATGCCCTGTAGCGACACACAACACCAGAAGCAAAATGCCGATCCATGCCCTGGAAATCACCGAACTCCCGAGCGCGCCAAAGCCCACCGTCAGAACCAGTGGATGACTCAGATACAGAGAATAAGACGAGTCACCCAGGCGTTTTAATGGCTGCAACACGCTTTGTCGGATCAAATCCTCAAGCAGAATCGATGCAAACACAAGAAGCGCGGCAGGAACGCCAAAGTATATAAATCGCGGCCCACTCGGGAACATTCTAGGCGTAACAAACACATAGAACACAACCGCAGAAAGCACGAAAAAAATACCCAGAACCACACCCCGTTTTCCGCCCACGAAAACCGAGCGGCTTAATATTGCAATGGCGATGCCGGCCAAGAATTCAAAGAACAATGGGCTCGTCATGCGAAATTGGATGGGGTCCGAAGGGTCAGCCAATGTGCGCAGACTCACAAGCCCCACAAAGATTGCGACCAAGGTGCAACCGCGCTGCCATCTATTTGGAATATTCAAGGCCAACGCCATTATTCCATAGAACGCAAATTCATAGTTCAGCGTCCATCCTGGCGACAGGAACGGAGTCATCGTTTGATCAGTACTATTAACAACCGGAATGAAGGCAAACGCCTTAAGCGCCTCTAGGCCGCCGGGCATGTGCGCGCCCATTACCTGCTTTGTCGCCAAAGTGCTCAGCAGGGCAATCCAATACAGCGGCACGATTCGGATAAGCCGCCCACGCCACCAAGCCAACGGTGAGACTCCGACCCTGTCAGTAGTTTTCCAAATAATGAATCCGCTGATGACAAAGAATATATCGACGCCGGCGCTCAAGCCACCAATCGCCAGCGTTTTTTCAGCTGATTGGCCAACAATGAATGTGGCCACGTGGAACAAAACCACCGCCAACGCGGCCAGTCCCCTCAAATACTGAATTCCAACGAATTGCATTGTTTTGTTCACGCCAACACGAACCAAGTGTTTCAGTGGTTCGGCAACCACTGACTCAACAGCCGTTCGTACTGGTCCAGAATCTGCGGCCAGGTCAATCCGGCCGCAAAGCGGGCGTAGGAAGCAGCTCGCATGCGCGGCAGCAATTCAGGCTCAGCCAGAGCGCGGGTCAAGGCTTCACCAAATCCGCTTGCGCCACTGAAATAGAGCGCCTCGGGGCCGGCCACCCAGCGGTTGAAACGGTTGTCATGGGCAATCACAGCATTGCCCGCGCCGAGCGCTTCGACGAGCGAGGGATTGGTTCCTCCGACCTGATGACCGTGCACATAGGCCAGGCTGTGAAAACGCAGGGCCTGCACGACCGGCTTGTCATAGATCGCTCCCATGAAGCGCACTTCGTCGCTGGCGGCGGCCTTGACCGCGCGGTGGTAGGCGTTGTCATCGCTGTACTTGCCAAGCACGGCGAGCACCACACCGCGTCGTTGTGCTGAGAAACCCGTCACCACCTCAAGGATGGAGTTCTCCGGCTCAGCCCTGGCCACCAGCGTCAGATAACGCCCCGGCTCCAACCCTAWGGCCCGCACGGGCGCGTCCGGCATGTCCGTCACCCGGTCAGCGCCATAGGCGATGACCGTGATCTTCTCCGGACTGACACGCGAACTGAGGTGAGCTTTGATCTCAGGATGGTCGGCCACCAGGTGATTGCCCAGCCAGCAGCCAGCCCAGTCGTTAAGCCAGAACCAGCTCTTCGCCGCCATGCCCCATTTGGCCCGCGACCACTCGATGCCGTCCATGTTGATGACGTTGGGCACACCCTTGAGCCGCAGTAGCGCACAGAACACCGCCGTGTTGTAGCCCAGCGTTATGCACAGGTCGCGGTGCTGCGCTGCGTGGAGCGTGGCCTTCCAATCAAAAACGATGGTGCTCTTGGCGCCGTCTCCGTCCACAGGGATGCGTACACGCTCCACGCCTTCCCAACGGTCCTCGAAGATCGGGCCTGTGCCCTCCTCCTGACAGTAGACGACGACGCGCCAGCCCTGGCGCACCAGATGCAGGGCTAGGTACTCAGCAAAGGTTTCAAAGCCGCCATGGGCGGCGGGCACGCCACGTGTGCCCAGGATGCGCAAGGTTCGATTCGACACGTCAGCGCCTGTCAACAGTTTGGAAATACGCGCGGTAAGCCACGGCGAGGTTTTGCGCCGCCGCCTTCCACGTGAAATGGTCGGCTCGTGCCAGCCCGCGCCGGGCGAAGTCGGCCCGCAGCTCCGGCGAATGGAGCAGCCGCTCAAGGGCCTCCTGCAAGCCTTGGGGGTCTTTCGGGTCCACCAGCAGCCCGGCATCTCCGACCACTTCAGGAATGGCGGTCGATGCCGAAGTCACCACCGGCACACCACTGGCCAGCGCTTCAAGAGGCGGCATGCCGAAGCCTTCGGCGAACGACGGATAGACGAAGACCTGCGCATGCCGGTACAGCGCGGGCAGCTCGCCGTCGCCGATCTCGCTGAGCACGATCACCTGGCGATCTCTCGGCATGCGCGCCATCTCGGCCTCGAAGTCACCATAGCCGAAATCACGCTGCCCGACGATCACCAGCGGCGGCGGTGTGCCGCTCAGGGCACGGTAGGCCTTGAGCAGCGCCGCATGGTTCTTGCGCGGCTCAATACGGCCCACAGTCAGCAAGTAGCCACCCGGCTGCAGCCCGCGCGCACGAACGAGATCTGCCCCTTGCGGGCCTGGAAAGAAGACCTGACGGTCGACGGCGTTGTGGACGACGACGATGCGCTCCGCGCTGACGCCGTAGCGGTCGGCAATCTCTCGTCTCGAATACTCACTGACAGTGAACAGCAGGTCGGTGTTGCGCGCCGACCATCGCATCATCAACCGCGACCGCCAGACAAAGAAGCGGCCGAAGTACTCCGGATACGGCTCGAACAGCACGTCGTGGATGGTGACTGCGTTGCCCCGCACCGGCTGCAATGGGATGACGTACTGGGTGTGAACCAGGTCCAGCGACAACCTACGCCGCAGGGCTGGCAGACCGACGGCCAACCGCTTGAGCGGATTGGCAGCCGGCATCAGCACCCGCTCCACGTTCGGCTCAGAGAAGCCAGGCAACTGGCCGAGCTCCTCCGTCTTCTCGAGCAGGAAGACGAAGTCGTACTCCGGACACAACCGGGTCAGCTCGCCAAAGACACCGAGCAGATGGCTGCGCGAACCTTGGAACTTGCCGTCGAAGACATGGAAGTCGACACCAATGCGGCGCCGACGTGTCGGGCTCTCATTCATGCAGGCAGTCCCGCCGTCCATACACCTTCGGATGCGCTGCCCGCGGCGACACGCCAACACCATCGACTGCTTGATTCCACACTCGTCCCAACATTCTTAAAAAGGCGCTCATGAAAATGAGCGCTCTGCTCGCTCCACACGGGTCAACGGGCAGGGGCGCCAAAGACGGCCTTTACCTTTTCCAGGTAGCCAAATCCGTGAGCCCGGGTCGGCTCGATAAAGGAGCCCTCGCCATACTCGTTCCAGCAGCAGATGATCCCCATCCGATGGGTCTGCGCTTCGTGCGAGTCCATGAAGTCCCGCGCGGCGCGCAGATGCGCCTCGAAGGTGTCGAGATCGCCACCGGACTGGTCGTGCGCCGGGTCTTTGCTCCCGCCCCATGGCCGGCGGTCCCAACCCTGTGTCATCGGGACGATATAGGGCACGCCATGACGGCCCGCCTGGAACTCCCAGGCCTTGCGGTAGTCCGCGGTCAATTCGCCGTAGCTACGCGAAGGACGGCTGATGCCGTGGTAGTTGTAGGTGGACGTTGCGGCATACCCAAACGTCGCGGCCTTGGGGCTGTTGAACGTGCTGCCCACAAAATAGATCGACGGCAGCCCCTCGCTGCGCATCATGTCCTGGGCCTTCGCGATCAGTCCGGTCACATCCATGCCGAAGCGGCGCGCACGGTCGGTCAGCTGCTGGTGATCGAGGATGAACACCACCGGCTTGCCGTCCACCTTGAACATCTCGGGGCGGCGGAAATAGTTGTCGATCCAGTACTTCACCATGCTCGTGAAATCCTCGGCCGAGGTCGGCGCCGCATCGTGGTTGGCCCACATCAGCGCAAACGGCACCTGGCCGCGGTTGGGCGACGCGAAATAGGCGCGCAGGCTGTGCTCGAGCAAAGGTTTGCCATTGCCCCAATACCAGTCGAACGCCACGTACTTGAGCCCGTAGTCATGCATCCAGCCGAGTTGGCGATCCATGACGTCTTCGGCGCCATCGTCGTACCAGCCCAGCATGGGCTCACGCTCCTTGAATGACTGCACGCGCTGCCAGGGCTCCTTGGCCGGCGCCGCCTTCTGGCCAGTACGCCAGCCAGGAAAGTAGTAGACGCCGATTTGATACGAATCCGCGGCTCTCGCATGGAAGACCAATGAGAGCAATAAAAAGAGGGTGATCAGAGCCTTCATCATGACTACTCCTGAAGGGTTTGCATTACCTATCGCCGAATCAAGGTCGATGCAAAAGACTGGCGGCCGCTACTCACACGCTCCAGAGTTCGCGGCGATCGCAATGCCAGCCGGGCCAAATAAATTCCGATCGAAATGCGTGTTAACAGACCGCATCGCTTATCTGCCCGCGTCTTTTCTATATAAGCTCCAACGCCCTCATCGTAAAAATCCTCAAGCCGGCGATAGGCCTCCTCCGACCGTCCGTGATTGTGACCAACCACGATATCTGGCGAATATTTTCCTTGCCAACCCGCGAGCAGGAAACGCATGGCCAGCTCCAGATCCTCACCGGCAAATCGCGCTCCCGCACCGAACATGGGATCGAATCCGCCCACCTCATTGCGCAGCGGTCCCAGCCGAAAGGCCATGTTCGACCCTTGAACGAAGCCCGGCTTAAGAAACCAAGGTGATCGAAATGTTATCGGTTTTGAGTTATAGAAGTAACAGCACAGATGATCCAGCGGATTGAAAAGGTTGATCCGCCCTGCAACGAAGCCCAAGCTGTGATCCTCGAACTCCTTGTCGAGCGCCGCCAACGCGTCCGGCGCGACTACACAATCATCATCTGTAAAAAACAATATTTCGCCACGAGCCACCGCGATTGCCGCGTTTCTACCGTGCCCGTTGCCCGGTTTGGATTCGTAAATGACTTGGCTAGGAACCGGTATCACTTCCAACACCCGGCGCGCGGCGTCGGAAGTATCATCGGTGGAACCGTTGTCCACCACCAGAATTTCCCAAGGCTTATCAAATGTGCACGTGCCCACCGCTTCAAGCGCTTGACACAACGCCTTGCTTCTATTCTTGCTGCAAATGATGACGGAAATACGTGTCATCAGACAAACCTTCCACGGATAACAGCCAATGAACGCAGCGCATTAGATTTATTCAAAGCATATGAAGCTGAGGAATAGATCAGCACGTAGAAAATCGCAGACGTTGCCACAAATACCATGCCGGAAAGCGCCATGCTGCTACAAATCAACCACACCAATGCACCAGAACTCGCAGCAATAGCAAACGTTCGCACAACGCTCCGGAAATAGTCAGCGTATCGAATTTCCAGAAGTTTGCAGATCAACGCAACTGAATAGCCCCAAACAAAATAGGTCTTGACCACGACCGCAACCGCCAATGCCAACGCACTGACACCGGAGAAGAAGAAGACGGCCGCAATATTACCTACTGCCTGCAAACTCAGATATCTTGTCCAGATACCAGCCCGTCCCATGCCGCGAATAAGCGCGGCCTGAACGACACCAAGCGCCTGAATCACACCCAACACAAGAAAAACCCGATAGATCGGGACTGACCCCAGCCATTTCTCGCCGAAGACGCCCTCAACCAGTGGATCTGCGCAGAGAAACAGAAATGTCAACAGCGGCAGGACGAAGAATGCAGAACAGCCAATCCAACCCAGGAACCGCCCTCTGAGCACTTGCAAGTCCCCACCGGCACGGGCAAATACTGGCAGGCAAACCATTCCCAAACCGCCGCCAACTGTTTCAAATATTATGTCGTTCAGCCGCTTGCCGAAGCCATAGACGCCGATCTGCGCGCTTTGCATGCGCGCAGATACAAAAAGCCTGTCCAAACTTCCATTGACGTAATCGATGAGCTGCCATGAGACGACGCTCGCTGACTTTGGAAGGAGCTCTCGTATGAAATCCCGATCGATTCGGGCCGTCCAGAACCACTGAAATTTCGCAAAATGTAGAGCAATGCAGGATTGCACGAACTGGGCGACAGCTTGCCCGATCGCGAGACCAACGATTCCGATACCGGCTTTTACCGTGATCAACACGACGAAAATCAAGACTAACGAACCGATCATCGAGCTGACCGCCTGCAGTCTCAAATTCAGGGTCCGAGCCTTTCCCGCCAACGGCACAGCGACAACACCGTCAAGGAATATGCGCGATGACAGAAGGCAAACAATTGTCAATATCGCCGGCGAGCCCCCGCTATAGGAAAACCAAGCCCAAGCGCCAAGGCAGGTAAGTCCTGTGACCGCAAGTGACCAAAGAACGGAGATCTTTGCTGCCGAAGCGAGCTGCAACGTATTGACGTCGGCGCTCTGCACCACTGGCTCTCTGAAGATCGCCAAGCCGAAGCATTGCGCAACGCCCACGATTGCCAAGCCAACGACGTAGTCTGAATAGGCTGCGGGGCCAACTGCCCTGGCGACCAAGAAGAACGAGAAAAGTGCGGCGAATGCCTGTACTCCAAACTGCCCCAAAGCCCAGAAGAAAGCCCATCGGCCGTGAGCGCGACCGCCGTCATTCATGGCTTAACCAACGCTCGTCAATTCAGGGTAGTCAGCCTTGATTCTTTCAACTTCGATAAGCATCCTCTCGTGCGACAGCGCAATCGCTGCGTCGGAACTCAACTGCGGAGCAATTCGCGCCACGCGCTGAAGTTGCTCCGCCGTCTTGACAACGAAGGAGTCATGCCGGACGGAATTCAAAAACTTGCCATGGAACTGGAGCTTGCTCGAAACGAAGCCCCGCTGCCCCAGTTTCGAAATCAAATATTCAAGAAATGAAGATGGCTTAATAGGCTGGAACTTAATCGTCAGGTCCAATGCGGACGCCCAGTCCTCCCACTTCGCGCGATGTGCGGCATGAATGGGCTGAGCTGCAATCCATGGCACTCGAAGGGCATCTGAGACGATGGCGCCGTGCATTGCCTCGGTGATCACAACTTCGCTGGCTAGAATCTCGTCGAGAACGAAATCAACTTCGCCGCATGGATCGATGTAGTTGATGCCTACGAGCTGGCAGGCGTCCTTCCAAAGGCCAATTTCCGCACTTTCCCAGTGCGGCATATAGGAAAACTTGTAACGCTTGCTCGGGGACGAGAAGTCAACCAAGGAGCGAAGCAGAATGGCCGAGTCGCCCACCCCCAGATTCGCGTCCATCCCGAGCGCCTTCGCAGTGTGCTTACCGCGAAGAAATCGGACATCCCACTTCGAATCTATGACCGGCGGCGCGGTATATCCACCATACCCCGACCCAAAGACAATTTTCCGAGCTCTCTCAGGGTGGCTGGAAAAAAGAATCGAACCGATGCCGAGAAAAAGCTTCTCCTGGCTCTCGTCAAACACATTGCCGAAGATCTTCGGCCAAAGCCACCAATTCAGCTCATCGCCGAAATTCGGCCGCACACCTCGATAAAAGTACAGCTTCAAGTGCGACCTCTTACTTGATTTCCGTGATCATGTTTCTGTAACCTGCGGCATACCGTTCACGGATGATTGATCGCATTTCATCGATCGGTGAAGTCGCTGTGAGTTGGCGCGCCGGCTTGATCAACCAGGGGTCGCACCAGGATCGGACCAACTTCAGCGAATACTTGCCAAGCTGAAGCCGTCGCTCCAGGTGGGCTTCCGACACGCCCAGCCAGTAGGCATAGTCGACGATGTATTCCTTGCGCAGCTTGTTGGCAATCTTGTGAAACACGACGGCTTGCGGCGTGTACCAGACGACCCCACCCGCCGCACGAATGCGATTGAAAAGGTCGACCTCCTCACCGCCGAGCAGCTTGCTGCCCTTGCGCCCCAAGGCGGGATCGAAGGCGCCGACCTGTCGCACGCAGCTGGCGCGCAGCGCAAAGTTGGCGCCCATCACTTTGTCGGTCTCGCGCTCGCTGTCGAAAGGATCGAACACGCTCACGAGGTAGCCATACTCGCGCGGCAGCCAATCGGGCAGCTCACTGGCACCGTAAGCCAGCACCTTGCCGCCGACAACCGCCACCTGCCCATTGCGGAACGGCGCCAGCAGCGCCGGCAGCCAGCCGTCGTCCAACTCGACGTCGTCGTCCAGGAAAACCACCACCTCCCCTGAGGCTGCGTCCAGACCGGCATTGCGGGCGTGCGACAGGCCCTGTTGCGTCTCGCGCCGGTGCACGCATTGCGGAAAGCGCGCCTGCCATTCGGTCATGACCTCCGGCGTGCGATCGGGCGAGTTGTTGTCGATCAGCACCAGTTGCACGAGCTCCAGGGCGCCGAGCTTCTGGAGGTGTGCGTGCAGGCTGACCAGCGTCTCGACCAGCATGTCGGCGCGGTTATATGACGCGATGACGATGCTGCAGGATGGCAGCCCTTCAATGGTCACGGACGCCATCAACGTGCTCCCGCCCATGCCCCCGGGCGCTGGGATGCGGGCGCAACAGTCTCACGCCGACGCTCCACGCGCGAATAGACATCGCGGTCAATGGCGAACAGCAAAACGCCAATCAGGATCATGAAGAATAGGAAGTAGTAGCTGATGAGGAGGTTGCCGATCACCGTGGCGAACACGATGCTGCGGTAGATAGCGAAGCGCTTATCGCCGTACTCCAGCGATGCACGCAGCAGCGCGAAATACAGGCTGAGTTGCACCAGGAAGTAGGCGGCCAGCGTGAAGGGGCCGGATTCGACGAGGATCTCGAGGACGTTGGAGTGACCGGCAAGCCCGTTGATGCGCAGGGCGACCCAGGGCTGCACATAGTTCACGGGCAGGAGATTGCCCTTGTCCATCGTGACGAAGTTGCCCGGACCAACGCCCAACCAGGGATGCTGGAAATAGATCTTCAGGCCCGAATACCAGGCGAGGATGCGTGAGAAGCCGCTTTCGTTGCTCGTATCCACGACGTTGACGTGGGCGACGATCTGCTCGAATCCGAAATAGGCATAGGCGACCAACAGCAGCGGCACCACGACCATGAAAGGCAATTCGACGGCGAGGATCAGCGCGCGCCGCCCCTTGGCCAGCCGATAAAGCACGTGGCTGCCCCAGGCGGCAAGCAGCATGAGCACGCCACCGCGCGAGCCCGACAGCACCAGCGCGATGAGAAGGAGAGCCGCAATGGCCAGACGCTTGCCACGGCTGGCAATGCCGGTAAGCGGCTCGCCGCCGGCCAAGGCTAGCCAGAGCGGGAAGAGCAGGAAATAAGCGAGGAAGTTGCCGTCCGGATACAGCGAGTTGATACGCGTGTACGGTATAGGGCCCAGGAAGCGCACTTCGCGGCTGACCTGAAAGATGCCCGACGCCTCCTGGAGGAAGCCAAAAAGCGCGACAGTGAGCCCGCTGTAGACGATGCATTTGCCCACCTTGCGCATCAGCATTTCGGGTGGGTACTTCGCGGAATTGACGCTCAGGTAGAGATACACCACCAGCGGCATCAGATAGATGCTGGTCGTGTTGAGTGCACGCTTGCCGGAGTACTCAAGATCGCTGCTGGCTGTCACGCTCAGTGCAGTTAGCAAGATCAGCGCCACGACGGCGGCTGCGAATCGCTTGGCGCTGGGGCCGACCTTCCACGGCTGCGAAGCCATACCGCAATAGCCGACGTAGGTGACGTAGGCGAGGACCAACAGGAACAGCCGGGTCGGCGAAAGATAGAAGGCCCCGAGGTCGATGAGCCGCTCGAACAGCTCGGTGAGACTGCTGAGAACCAAGCCGAAAAAGATCATGAAGGGATACCCATAGGGCGCCCGACGAGGTACTGGCGTGCCGCCGGTTTCACCGCGCCCAACATGGCCTGCACGAACGCTTGCTGGAGTTCGTACTGCGCGCTGGTGTCATCGCCTAGCGTCGAAACCCGGACCAGCAGCCCGTCCGGGATGCTGCCCGCCAGCCCGTATCTGACGCGGGCGATGCCCTGCTCGAGATTGCCGCGCACCAGTTCGTCACCCATTCGCACCCAATAGGTGATGGGCTCGATGCGGCCACTGCGGGAAGCGACGAGCTGCATGGCCGGCACTTCGCCGAAGGAGGACTTCAGGTTGACCTTGGCGGCATCCTTCACCTGGAAGCCCTGGGCGGCATAGCAGACTTCGGGGCGATGCACTTGGAGCTCGCGGCTCTGATCACCCCCGTACGCCAAGGCCAGCATCACGCGTTGGCCCGAAGCGTTCACGTACGTGCGCGTCAGCGTCTGCGAATACAGGCTGGCAAGGGAGGCGGTGGTGGTTGGGTCAGGCGTCAGCGGCAGGATCGTTTCATCGATACGCCAGCCCGCGAACTCGCGCGGAATCAGCGTTTCCAGCGAAACATCGGCGTACCGCGCTGCCATGCGCTGCGTCGGCGCGAGGGCCTTGGAAGCGACCGCGCTGCCGAGCATCAAGGCTGTAGCAATGATGGCAACGGTCAGGCGTGACTTGGGTGTCTGCAGGCTCACGACTCACCTCAGGCGGGATTGGACGGTGGCCCGCGCACCAGCGAGACGCGAATGAGGCTGTCCAGGCTGATGATCAGGATCAGCGCGGCCAGGAAGAGCACCATGCCGGCGAAGCCGTGCAGGAAGCCCTGACCTGCGGCATCGCCGAAGTGGTACGTGATCAAGGTGAGGATGATCACGCGAATGACGTTGGCAGTGAAACTGATCGGCACGATCAGGATGGCGAGCGCCACATTGCGCAAGGTGGAGGAGTGGCGCACCAGGTTCAGGTACAGCAGCCCCAGGGCCTCCAGCGTGAACAGCGTGTGTAGGCCGGCACAGGCATCGGCAACCAGCAACTGGTAGGGGCCGATCTGCAGGATGACGCCCGACCGTGAGATCGGATAGCCGAACCAGTACAGAAAGTGCTCGGCGACCACGGACACGCCGAGCTTCATGGGTTGGGTCAGGGCGTCCACGACGACGCCGGGCAGCGGTACGAGGAACACCATGAAGAGCAGCGGGAACCACATGGCGCCCAGTTGCTTCGGGCCGCGCATCAGCAGCACCAGGCCGGCCAGCAGCGGAATGACTGACCCCACCTCCAGCATGAGCACGTCCATCGCGCCCCCGATGGCATGCGCGAGAGCGCCAAGGATGATCAGCGGCCAAGCAAACAGCGGCGATGGCGCACTCGCCGACGTCTCGTTCACCAAAGCGCGCGCGCGCCAGATCAGCCAGACGGCGATGGCCAGGACGATAGGGCCGTGCCCCTGTTCGTCGGAACTCCAAACCGTGCGCAAAAGCCCCACGACGGTGGGCAAGTACATGGCCAGGACGCCGAAGCCGAGCAGCAGCCACGCTCGGTTGACGGGCAGCCACAGCGCTCGCGCAGCACCTGCCAGGTCAGCCGACCAACTCGCGCCGCCACGGATTTCCATGGAAGTCACTGGTGGTCGTTGATGACGGCGCCAACCATGACGGTGTCAGCAACGTCGGCCAGCATGCCGGCCAGGGCCTTCATGCGCGAGTTGTTGCGCCGCGCGACCATCAGCGCTGCACCGCATCGCGCTGCGATCACGGCCGCGTCACTGCCAAGTTGCACCGCCGGGGTGTCGACGACGACATAGTCGAACTTCGAGACCAGCTCCCGGATCAGCAGGCCGAACGCCGGGCGCTCCACCAGTTCGACCGGGTTGGGCGGCGTCGCGCCGACAGGCAGAACGAATAGGCTGGGCACGCTCTGGATCTGCCGGATGACCTGGGACTCCGCCCGGCCGCTAAGGATGCCGGACAGGCCCACCTTGTTCTCGAGGCCGAACACCTGATGAAGGCGGGGACTGCGCAGATCAGCATCCACCAGCAGCGTGCGGCCGCCCAGCTGTGCCAGGGCGACGGCGAGATTTGCCGCGAAGAAGGTTTTGCCGTCGCCGACGTCCGGGCTCACCACCGCAATTGCCCGACGCGGCTGAGACTCGTTGAAGAGCCGCATCATCAACTGGCTGCGGATTGCCCGGAAACTTTCGGCCTGGACGCCAAACGGTTGGTTGAGAGCCACCAATTCCGGGTTCAGCTTGCCTTCCTCACCCAACGCATAGGGGTAATGGAACTGCTGGGCAAGCGCGAACATCACGTCGTCGGCGCTGGCAAAGCCCAGCGCGATCGCGGCCTCACCGAAACGGACGCCTTGCGTGCGCTGGTGGTTGAGGATGCGCTCGACCTGGTCGGCTGAGAGGTTGCGGGTTTCGGCAATGATGGCGCCGATCGACCGATCAGCTAGGGTCTGCTCGCCGAGGAGGGGGGCACTGGTTGTCACGGAGCTGTCCTGTCTCGTTCGGTCAAGAATGCGTCGGCTTGCTGGCGGCGCTCAGCGCAGGCATTCCGCCCATCGCCAGACGCCCCGACACGAAGCGCTTGGCATTCGGATTCGGAAGAACGCCCAGCACAGGCAGGCCGAAGGCGTTGACGAGGTCCTCCGACGAACGCGCTCGGCGATCGAATTTCTCCAGCGTCATCACCACGGCCACCGCGAAGAGCAGGCCGAAGAACACCGACGCGACCATGTTGCGCAGAATCTTGGGAGACGATGGCTCGGAGGGCGGCTGAGCCACCGTCAGGCTGTTGGCGTAGCTCTGTGTGCTCTGCGCCTCCAGGGCGATCTGATTCAGGCGCTGCGTCAAGAGGTCATAGGTCCGCTGCGAGTTGTCGACCTCACGCTGGAGCAGCATGCCTTCGTCGCGCACGGCCTTCAGCTGAAGCACCTTGGCGCGCTGGGCTTCGAGCGAGCTGCGCATCTGGGCTTCGCGTCCCTGATTGATGGAGTTGTTGACCCCCACGCCCGACGTGACCTTCTTGGTCTCGGCGTCGATGCGGCTGCGAAGTTCGCCGATGTTGGCCTTGGCCTCCACGACCTGCGGATGGGCATCGCCAAACTTGGAGGAGAGTTCCTTCAGCCGCGCTTCGTTGCGGCTGAGGTCCGCCTTCAGGCCGCTGATGAGCGGATTGTTCAGGACCTCAGCGAGTTGGTCGCTGCGGGCGCCCGTCGCCTGACCCTGCCGGCTGTTGCTCTCCGCGGAAATGGCCTGGATCTGCGTCAGCTGGCTGCTCAGCTCATTCAGGCGGGCGTTCTCCACGTCAAGCCGTTCGTCCGTGGCGATGATGCCCTTCTCCTGCTGGTAGGCAGACAGCTTGGCCTGCGCCTTCTCCAGCAAGTCCCGTGCTTCCTTGGTTTGGGTGTCGAAGAAGCGCCGGAAGTTCTGCGCCGGATCGGCCCGCAGCTCAAGCGTGGTGGCGATGTAGGCCTGAATGAAGGCGTTAGCCAGCGTCGCGGAGAAACGCGGATCGGCGCTCTTGTATGAAACAGTGATCACGTTGCTCTCGCGGCTGGGCTTTACGTCAAGGCCCAGTTGGAAAAGCTCGATCAAGTATTGCTCGATGGTGCTGTCCCCACCTTCCCGCTTCCATTGATCGCGCAGGACCGGAACCTCCGTGAGTTTCAGGTCACGGATCACGCGCAAGGCGACACGGTCACTGGTCATGATGTCGATCTGCGTCGCTACGAAGTTCGGCAGACCTGTGGTCGCGCTGCTCAGCGCGGACACCGGGTCAGGCTTGGCATCGATCACGACACTGGCTTCGGCCTTGTATTTCTTGGGCAGCAGCAGACTCAAGGCAAGGGCAGCCAGCACAACGACCCCGAAGGCGATGAACGCAGCCTTCTTGCGGGCGCGCAGGATCGCGAGGAATTGAGTGAACGACATGTTCAGAACCTTTAGTGAGCCGAAATCAGAACAGGCTTTCTTTCACGTAGACCACATCGCCATCCTTGACGTTGTCGTCCATCGCCGGCTGCAGGATCTGCACCTTGCCGTCGGCGGTCTTGCGGTGCACGCGGATGCCGCGCTCAGTACCGCGCTGGTTCAAGCCACCACCGGTAGCGAGCACCTGCATCAGGGTCATGCCTCGCTCCAGGCGCATGGGGCCAGGGCGCTGCACCTCACCATAGATGTAGACCAAGGGCGAGCGGTCGACCCACAGAACGTCGCCGTTCTGGATCAAGACGTCGTTGGTGCGGACCTGGTCCGAACTGGGGCCAAATACCGTCGGCAGATCGATGTCAAGGCGGAAGGGCTTGCCATTGCGCACACCCGTCAGCACGACGATGTCGCCGCCAGTGCCGGCCACACCACCGGCGGTGGCCAACAGGTCCGTCATGCGCATATCAGCCGTCTCGATGGGGTAGCGCCCCGGGCGATTCACCTGGCCGAGCACGCTGGCCTGGTTACCCTTGACCTGCAACAGCGTCAACGTGACCTGGGGCTGCTTCACGAAGTTACCGCTCTTCAAGCCGTCGGCAATCAGCTTTTCGGCAGCGCCGACGCCAAGGCCTCCGATGCGGATGTTGCCAAGCAATGGGAAGCTGACGAAGCCGGTCTCGGAGACACGCGTCTCAAGAGTAAGGTCAGGGTTCTGAAAGACCACAATCCGGATGACGTCACCCGATCCCAGACGATATTCCGCTGCGACACCAGCGGGAGCGGCGGCGGCCCCCGTCTGGGCGCCGGCAGACAAAGCGCCGAAGCCGATGGCGGCGGCAAGAAGCAATTGATGGATACGCATCATTTCAGACCCATGCCCTTGGAAATGGAAGCGGAGTCGAGACCGCTGGCAGGCGTAGCAGAAGGCGGCGGCACCTCTGACGCAGCGGGCAGCACCGGCGTCACGCCTCCAGCCGCCGACGCAGCCTGCGCGAACTTGCCCACGTATTCGATCTTGGAACTGTCACGCAGCGCCTTGAGGTCCTTCTGCACGGCCTCGCCCTTGCGCTGGTTCAGCAGGAAGGCTTCGATGGCGGGACGGGCGCGGGTCTCGTCGACGGGTTGGCTGCGCGAGCCGACCAGGAACAGGACCGTCATCCCGTTGGGGCTGGGGCTGACCATGGAGTCGCCGTCCTTCATCCTGGCGATGGCGTCCAGGCTGGCCAGCGGCAGCTGCTCGGCGGCGCGCACGGCCTGGTTGCCGTTGAAGCGGATGTCTGAGGCCTTCAGGTATTCGGCAAACTCGTTCAGGTTCTTGGCCGCCGACAGCTTGGCCCGGATGGCGTCGAACTGCTCCGGCTTGGCTTCGATCTGCAGTTCCTGCAGGCTGTAGATGCGACGGTCCTTGAACAGGGCCGGCTTCTCGTTGTAGTACTTGGCGATCTCTTCGTTGGTGGGCTTGGCGACGGACTCTCCGACGCGCTCTGCATAGGCCCTGGCGATGATCTCGCGCTTGGCGGCTTCCATCTGCTGCACGACGCGCGGGTCGCGGTCGAGCTTTTGCTCCTGCGCCTTCTGCACGGCCAGTTCCTGGTCGACCAGGCGCTCCAGCACCTGGCGGCTGGCGGCTTCGGCCTGCTCCGGCTTGAGGCCCGGCTGGCGCTGCAGCACGAAATTGATCTGGTGGACGGTGATCTCTTCCTTGTTGACCTTGGCCGCCGTCTGCGAAGCCTTGTCACCCTTGTCACCGCCGCAGGCCGTCAGCAATACCGCAGCGGCGACGACCGCCAGCAGCAGCGGGGCACGGTGCTTGTTCTGTTGGATTGCCATCTGATGAAGGTCCTTGTTATGCAGAGAAAGGGCACCTGCCCCAGGGAGCGAACGAGTGTAGCGGCGCGATATGACGCTGCTGGGGCCAGCACGAAGCCAGAACTGGGTTCGCGGGCAGCCAGCGGTTAGAGCATTTGCAAGCGGGAAGTTCCCAGATCCCCCACGTTCTTGGGGGATGGTCGCGCGCAGTTGAGGATGACGCCTCCCGGCGTCGTTTGGTACCGGTGTTCGGGCCGAGCGCCGGGCCGCTCCCCAGCCAGCCCGCCTTGGCGATGTGCTTGCCGGCCGATCCGGCAAGCATCGCCGTCCCCTATGGGGCTGAGGCCGGACATGGCGAGTCCAGTGGGCTCGCCGTGCCTGCCGCAGCGCGGTCTGCAAGACCGACCGGGCTGGCCCGCGTTCAGCGCGGCCGGACTGGGCGAGGGGTCAACACTTGATCCCAGCGTGCAGGGCGACGATGCCGGCGCTGAGGTTGTGGACGTCCACATGGCCAAAGCCGGCCGTCTTCATCATGGCCTTCAGCGTCGCCTGGTCGGGATGCATGCGGATGGACTCGGCCAGGTATTTGTAGCTCTCGGCGTCGCCAGCGAACAGCGAGCCCAGCTTGGGCAGGATGTTGAAGGAGTACCAGTCGTAGGGCTTCTTCAGCGGCTCGGCGATGCGCGAGAACTCCAGCACCAGCAGCCGGCCGCCCGGCTTGAGCACGCGGCACATCTCGACCAGGGCGAGGTCCTTGTGCGTCATGTTGCGCAGGCCGAAGGCGACGCTGACGAGGTCGAAGCTCTCGCTCTTGAAGGGCAGCTTCTCGGCGTCGGCCAGGCTGGTGGGCAGGATCAGGCCCTCGTCCAGCAAGCGGTCGCGGCCCTGGCGCAGCATGGCTTCGTTGATGTCGGTGTGCACGACGACGCCGGTCTCCCCGACCTTACGGGCAAATGCGCGCGACAGGTCGCCCGTGCCGCCGGCAATGTCCAGCACCCGCTCGCCGGCCTTCAGGTTGGCGACCTGCAGGGTGTAGGCCTTCCAGGCCCGGTGCAGGCCGGCCGACATGAGGTCGTTCATCAGGTCGTACTTGGATGCGACGGAGTCGAAGACACCGCGGACCTTGGTCGCCTTCTCGTTCTCGTCGACCGTGCTGAAACCGAAATGCGTCTGCGTCATGGAATTCAATGTGAGTGGCAGCTGCCGCCGCCCTTGACGGGCATGGCGTCGTCGCGGCCCTTGCCGGCGGCGGCAAGGCGGGCTTCGTAGTCGCGCCACAGCGCGTCCTGCTGGCTGCCGAGCTTGTAGAGGTAATCCCAGGTGAACAACCCGCTGGCGTGGCCGTCCGAGAACTCGGGCCGCACGGCGTAGTGGCCCACCGGCTCCATGCCGGAGATGCCCACTTTGCGCTTGCCGGTCTGCAGCACTTCCTGCCCCGGGCCATGGCCCATGACTTCGGCCGAGGGGCTGTAGACCCGCATCAGCTCGAAGGGGATGCGGAAACGCGCGCCGTCGTCGAAGGCGATCTCCAGCACGCGGGAGTGCTGGTGGACGGTGAGTTCTGTCGGGGCGGCCATGGGTGGGCAGTTTAGAAGCTCTGGTAGGCCGGCAGTTGGCCGTCCTTGGGGCGCACCAGGGTAAAGCGCGCGGCCAGGCGGGACTGCACGCTGATGGGCAGCGGCGCAAAGCCCGTGCCGCGCGTCAGGTCGTCGCCATGCATGAAGCACCAGTAGAGGAACTTCAGCGCGCCCTGGGCCTTGGCGGCGGCGGCAGGTTCGGCATCGACCAGCACGAAGCTGGTCAGCGTGATCGGCCAGGCGTCGTTGCCCGGGCGGTCCAGCAGCGTCGCCAGGTCGTCGCCCTGGCGGTGCATGTCGCTCTCCAGCACGGCCGCGCTGAAGCCGCGCTCCGAGGGCGCGACGAAGCGGCCAGCGGCGTTGCGCAGCTTCACCGCCGCCAGCTTGTCGCGCAGCACGCGGTCGTAGGACACGTAGGCGATCGCGCCCGGCGTGGCACGCAGCGCCTGCACCATGCCGTCGTTGCCTTCGGCCTTCAGCGGCTCGCCCGGCCAGGCGGGAGCCTGGCTGGCGCCGACTTCGCCCTTGAACGCGGCAGACGCGCCGGCCAGATAGCGGCTGAAGCCGTCGCTGGTGCCGGACTTCTCGGCGCGCACGAGGCGCTTGATGGCCAGCGCCGGCAGGGCGACGCCCGGGTTGAGGGCCGTAATGCGGGCGTCGTTCCAGAGCTTGACGCGGCCCATGAAGATCTCGGCCAGCAGGCCACCATCGAGCTGCAAGGGCGCACCAACGCCCGGCAGGTTGACGACCGGCACCACGCCGCCGACCAGCATCGGGATCTGCACCAGATGCTGCTTGGCCAGTTCGGCCGGCGGCAGCGGGGCGTCGGTGCCGCCGAAGTCAACCTTGCGGGCGCCGATCTGCTTGATGCCGTCGCCCGAGCCCGTGCCCTTGTAGGCAACGGCAGCGCCGCCGGCCTTCTCGAAGGCGCGGGCCCAGGTCTCGTAGACCTTGGACGGGAAGGTGGCGCCCTGCCCTTGCACGGGCTGGGCGAGCGCGGCGGCGGACAGCAGCAGCGGGGCGATGAAAACCAGGGTCAGGCGCGGGAGGACGGACATGCCGGGGGACAGGGGGCTTGGTGAAAACCCGCAATCATGCCCTGTGTCTTCCGGTGTTCGCTCGGGGCGGGCGCTCTAATCTGCTGTTTCCACGGCCATTCATCGCCCCGTCATGCATCCCTTCACCCGCCACCGCCTCGCCGCTGCAGCCACCCTGCTCGGCCTGGCCGCCGCTGCGCAAGCCCTCGACCTGAGCGGCCTGTCCAAGGAGGCCAAGCCCTGCGACGACTTCTATGCCTTCGTCAACGGCAACTGGGAGGCCGCCACCGAGCTGCCAGCCAGCCGTGCGCGCATCGGCGGCTTCGAGGACCTGCGCCGGAACAACGATGCGCTGCTGGACAAGGCGCTGAAAGAGTTGGCCGACAAGCCAGCGCTGCAGACCACACCCGGCCTGAAGCTCATCGCCGCCTACTTCTCCAGCGGCATGGACGAGGCCACCATCGAGGCGCGCGGCCTCAGCTCGGTCACCCCGCTGCTGAGCCGCATCGATGCGCTGCAACGCCGTGAAGACCTTCCCACGCTGCTGGCACTGCTGAACCGAAGCGGCATCGAAGCGCCGCTCGGCTTCAGCGTGCAACCCGATCGCAAGGACACGCGCCGCAACGTGCTGGGCCTGTCGCAGTCGCAGGCGAGCCTCGGGCTGCCGGACCGTGACGACTACTTCCGCAGCGACGAGCGCACGAAGAAGATCGGCGCGGCATACCGTGATTTCGCAAAGGCGTTGCTGGCTGCCGCCAACCGCCCTGCCACCGATGCGGAGCTGGACGCCCTGCTGGCCTTCGAGACCCAGCTTGCCGAGGCGATGCGCGAGCGCGCCAAACTGCGCGACCCGAACGCCAACTACAACGCGATGAGCCCTGCCGAGCTGGCGACGGCCGCGCCCGGCTTCGACTGGAGCGGCTACCTGGCCGTCTTGACCGCGGGGGCCAAGCTGCCGCAGCGCTTCATCGTGGGCCAGCCTGAAGTTGCGGCTCGCGTGGCCAAGCTGGCCGCCGACGCGCCGCTGGAGGTGTGGCGCCGCTACCTGGCGCTGCGCGTGCTGGACACGCTGTCGCCCCGCCTGCCCAAGGCCTTCGCCAATGCCTCCTTCGAGTACCGCGGCAAGGCCATCACCGGCCTGGAGGCCCCGCCGCCGCGCAGCGAGGACGTCATCCTGAGGATTGGCGGCCGCACCGGTGGCGAGCCACTAGGTCCGGCGCTGGGCGAGCTGTTCGTCGCGCGGGCCTTCTCGCCGGAGGCCCAGAAGCGCGCCGTGCAATTGGTAGACGACGTTCGCGCGAGCATGAAGGCGCGCATCGAGAAGCTGGACTGGATGACGCCTGGCACGAAGGCCAAGGCGCTGGAGAAGCTGGCCAACATGCAGGCCAAGATCGGCGGCCCCGAGAAGTTCCCGCAGTACGAGGGCCTGCAACTCACCAGCAATGACTACGCGGGCAACTGGATCAAGGCGGCGATGTGGAACAGCGGCCAGCAGGTCAAGGACCTGGACGCGCCGGTCGAGCGGGGCCGCTGGCGCATGGCCTCGCACATCGTGAACGCCCAGGCTGGCGGCCTCAACGAGATCACCTTCCCGGCCGGCATCCTGCAGCCGCCGTTCTTCGACGCCAAGGCCGACGACGCCAGCAACTACGGCGGCATCGGCATGGTCATCGGCCATGAGATCACGCACCACTTCGACGACAGCGGTCGCAACTTCGACGCCATCGGCTCGCTGACCGACTGGTGGACGCCGGCCGACGCGGCCGGCTACAAGGCTCGCTCCGACAAGGTGGCCGATCGCTACAGCGCGATCTCGCCGCTGCCCGGCTACAACATCAACGGCCGACTGACCCTGGGCGAGAACATCTCCGACATGTCCGGCCTGCCGATTGCCTACGAGGGCCTGCAGCGTGCGCTCAAGCGCAGCGGCGATACCGACAAGAAGATCGATGGCTACACGCCAGCGCAGCGCTTCTTCCTCAGCAACGCGCTGATCTGGCGCACCAAGGTACGCACCGAGTTCCTGATCAACCAGGTCCGCACCGACCCGCACTCGCCGGCCAAGTACCGCGTGCTGACGCCGATGAGCAACTCGGCTTACTTCGCGCAGGCATTCAGCTGCAAGGCGGGGAGTGCGATGGTGGCGAGCGATCCGATCACGGTGTGGTGAGCTGGTGGTTTGGATTGGACAGAACGGGGCTGCGGCCCCGTTTTTTGTTGGGTGGTTGGCTTTGCCAAGACCTATAGAGACTCGGTGCACTGCCGCGGGAATCCGCCCCGCGATGGCGGGTAACTATTCTCTGACGCGCCAGAAGAAAGGTACCCGGCCGCCGGGACGGACTCCCGGCAATGCATCGAACAAAAAGAACAAACGCAAACGCCACAAAGAAAAAAACGGGGCCGAAGCCCCGTTCCCATTCAACAAGCCAAACCGCTTACCACTGCAGCTTCAGCGTGTAGGTGCCCGTGCCGCTGTAGCGCAGCACCTGCACATACAGCGTGACAGCGCTCGAACCACCGTTGGCGTAGCTCGTGCTGTCCACCTGGCCGGCCGCCTTCTCGCTGGCGGCGAGCTGGGTGCCGGAGCTGTTCTTGATGTAGAGGTCGAAGTCGTTGCTGCTGCTGCCCATCGTCAGCGTCGCGGCCAGCGTCTTGCCGGCCGGCAGCGTCACCTTGAAGTAGTCGGTGTCGCTGCTGGAGCTGATCGAGCCAGCCACGATGGCGGGCGACGCCACGGTGTTGGCCGTGCCGATGGTGCCGTTGGACTCCGTCTCGTTGACCGTCGGCAGCGTCGTGCCGGTGATCGCCGTGACGGCCGCGGCCGCGTCCAGGATGCCGGCACCGCACTG
>NZ_JBFUFR010000023.1:0-112491 GCF_056403315.1 Roseateles sp. P2_H4
GCCCTGAACGCGGCCGCGCGTCGCCTCATCGCGCCGGGCCGCGCCGTCGAGCCCGCCGGCCTGCTGGCGCTGCTGGACGCCGAGCCCGGCCGGCGCGTCGTCACGCTGCCCACCGAGCATGGCCAAGAGCGCGCCGTGCTCGCCGTCTCCGCATTGACCGTGCAGGGACAGGCCTGGCGGCTCGCGGCGCTGGCGCCCATCGAGTCGGAACTGGAGACCGAGGCCCTGGCCGCCTGGCGCCAGCTCGTGCAGGTGCTGACGCACGAGATCATGAATTCGCTGACGCCGATCGCCTCGCTGGCCGGCAGCGCACCGGCCCTGCTGGAGGCCGGCGAGCACGCGGAGCTGCAGACGGCGCTGGCGACGCTGGCGCGCCGCGCGGCGCATCTGCAGGCCTTTGTCGAGCGCTATCGCAGCGTCAGCCAACCACCCGCGCCGACGCTGGTGGACACGCCGCTGCTGCCGCTGCTGCAGGCGGTGCAGCGGCTGGTGGCGCCCGCCTGGAGCGCCGTGGGAGGGCAGGTTGATCTCGCCGTCGAGCCCGAAAGCCTGGCCCTGCGCACCGACGCCGCCCAGCTCGAGCAGGTGCTGATCAACCTGGCGCAGAACGCGCTGCAGGCCTGCGCCGGCCGGCCGGCACCGCGGCTGAGCATCGAGGCGCGCCTGAGCCGCGGCGCGCGGCTGCGGCTGACGGTGGCCGACAACGGCCCGGGCGTCGCGCCGGGCCTGGAGACGCGCATCTTCACGCCCTTCTTCACGACACGCGAGGGCGGCAGCGGCGTGGGCCTGGCCGTCGTGCGCCAGCTCGTGCATGGCCTGGGCGGCACGGTGCGCCATGCCAAGCGGCCCGGCGGCGGCGCCTGCTTCGTGCTGACCTTCTGAAGCCCCCTCGTCCAAGGAGTACCTGGGCCGGTCTTGCAGACCGCGCCCAGCGGGCGCACCGCGTCCGGCCTCAGCCCCCGAGGGGACGACGATGCTTGCCGGATCGACCGGCAAGCACATCGCCAAGGCGGGCCGGCTAGCGAGCGGCCCCGCGCCCGGCCCGAAAACAGCTACAAACCCCCGGCATTCGTCGAGAAATGCCGGCTTTCCTTGATGGTGTGACCTTGTGGCGGATGTTAGGCTGCCCGTTGTTACACCCCAGGGATGGAGTCGATGTTTCACGAGCTGCAGGAGTTGCTGGGCGCCTATCTGATGCCGGTATTGATCGCGATACCCCTGGCCATCATCGTGCTCATCGCCGCCTTCAAGCGTGACGACTACCGTCCGCCGCGCGAATACACGCCGCCGCCGCGCTCGCCCGAGGGCACGCAGCGCGCCAACGCGCCAGTGGTGCTGCCGCCCCTGCCGGTCGGCCCCAATGCCGGCCCGTCGATGGCCAGCGCCTTCGTCACGGCGCCCACGCCGATGCAGCCGCCGGCAGCGGCCACGCCTGCGGCGCCCGTGGTGCCCGAAGGCCCGCCCACCGTCCTCATCGCCGATGACTCCGCCGTCGTGCGCACCAAGCTCAAGCGCCTGCTGGAAGGCGCCGGCTTCACCGTGGTCCAGGTCAATGACGGCAACGAGGCCATGGCCCAGCTGGAAGAGAAGCCCGAGATCGCCGTGCTGATCACCGATCTCGAGATGCCCAACAAGGACGGCTTCGAGCTGATCGCCGACGTGCACGGCAGCCTGACGACCGAGGACCTGCCCGTCATCGCCATCACCGGCCACGACGAGCTGCATGGCCGAGTGGGCCAGATCGAAGGCGTCTACGGCATCTTCAAGAAGCCCTGGAACGACCGCGAACTGCTCAAGCGCGTCGAGTCGCTGGTGCACCTGCGCACGGCTGCAAGCCGGCGCGGCCGCCGCGCCAGCGATCTGCGCGCCCCCCCGAGCGCCTGACTCGCGGGCCGAGCGCCGGGCCGCCCCTAGCCGGCCCGCCTTGGGCGATGTGCTCGCGGCTCGAAGCCGCGAGCATCGCCGTCCCCTCGGCTTCAAATCAAGCCGGCCTGAAGCTCCAGCGCAGCTTGATCTCCGCCTGACCGGTCCCGGCCGGCAGCCGCGCCTGGTCCTGTCCCTCTGAACTGAGCTGCACGAGGCGCTGCTGCAGCCAGGCCTGGGCCTCCCGCCATTGCAGGCCGATGCGGCCCTCCTGGCGCTGCGGGCGGCGGTTGGTTTCCTCGCGGGTGCGCACGCCCTGCACGTCCTGCGGCACCAGGGCCAAGGCCGTCCAGACGCGGCCGTTGCGGGTGTCGAGCACGGCCTGCAGCGTCGGGCAGGGCGCGTCGTCGCGGCGCGCTTCCTGGCCCAGGGCGGTCTCGGTGTAGTTCACGACGCCCTGCACGTCGTTGAAGCGCCCCTTGACGCGGTCGTCCAGCCGGGCCGTCGTCTGCAGGCCGCAGGCCATGGGCCCGGTGAAGAGCAGATAGGGCGTGGCCGGGCCGCTGTCCTCGGTGGCCTCAGCCCCCCCGCCGGCCTGGCGGCGCGCCTCGGCGCGGCAGGCTTCGCGGGCCTTGCCGGCGGGCTGGCGTTCACAGTTCGCTGTCGCCTGGCCGTAGCCCTGCAGCACGCCTTGGCTGCCACGGTTGACGCCGGGCATGCCGGCGGCGCTCAGCGCCGAGGCCTCGCGCATCAGGCAGGCCTGGTCCTGTCCGCAGCGGGCTTGCAGCGCCTGGGCCTTGGCCTGCATGGCGCGCCAGTCGGGCATGGGCGCCATGGGGGCGGCGGCCGCCGTGCGCTGGGCGGCTTCGGCCTGGCGGCGGTGGTCCTCGGGGTCCAGCGGGTTGTAGGGGATGGGCGCGCCGTCGCTCTGCAGCAGGGCGCTGAACTGCCAGCGCTGACTGAGGGTCTGCTCGCCGCGGTCGGCGCCGGCCTGCACGGGGCCCTGGCGCTGCAGCTCGACGTCGAGCACGAGGCGGCGTTGCTGGGGGGGCTGCGCTTGCGCGGTGTCGGCCAGCAGCCCGAAAGCGGCGAGGGCGAGCAGCAGGGTCGGTGCGGTGGGGCGTGAAGGCATGAGGAAGGCTCCGGCGTGGATGGGTTGGCCGGCATCGTCTGGCAGGCGACGCGGCGGCGCATCGCCCATGGGGAGCCAGCATTCATGACAGCGCCATGGCTCTCGCATGGCTCTTCGCGGGCGATGCGGCCGGGAGGCCCGAAAAACACACTGGCGGCCTTTCCAACCCATCCCGAGCCCACCATGAAAACGCTGCTGACCCTCCTCCTGGCGTCCACATCCCTGAGCGCCCTGGCCGCTGGCGGCCAACCCACCGGGTCGTCCGGTGCCAGCGCCTATGCCGGCGGCCAGACGCTGGGCGGCACCGGGCACGCCAGCGCCAACAACAGCTATGCCAATGTCAATGTGAAGGGCGTCGCGTCTGCCTCGCTGGTGGACGGCACCCTGCATGCCTATGCCTGGTCCAGCAACAACCCGACGCTGCCCAAGGGCTGCCGGCCCGACATGCTGTCGTGCAACTGGGGCACCAGCGCCGACGCCTGGTACTGGGACAAGATCACCCTCGAGGCCGGCGACGACTACGAGCCCGGCGAGGAAATCACCTGGAGCTGGTCGGTCGATGGCACGACGACGCGCGGCAAGTGGTGGAGCGGTGCCTCGGCCTACAGCTATTTCTACGTCGGCCCCAACGCCGAGGGCTGGCGCAAGCCCATCTATCTCGATGTGAAGAACCAGTCGCGCAGCATCAGCGGCAGCTTCGTCATGCCCGCGGATGGCAGCCCGCTGACGCTGTACAGCTATGGCTCGCTGTCGGTTTTCGCCGAGGGCGGCGCGGTGGCCGACTACTCGCACACCGCACGTTTCAGCTGGGCCCTGCCCGACGGTGTCACCTTCACCTCGGCCTCGGGCCAGTTCATGGCAGCAGCCGTGCCCGAACCTTCCACCTGCGGCCTGATGCTGGCCGGCCTGGCCGTGCTGCCCTGGGTGCGGCGCCGACTCGCTGCGCGTGACTGAAGTCCCAGCGGAAGTCCCGGTATCACCGCCGGTTACTCGACCGAAGCGGCGGCAAGCGCGGATGATGCGGCCACGCACTTCAGGAGAGTTGCCGCATGTCTTATGTTGACCCGCTGGATCAGCAGGCCCTGGACGTCAAGATTTCCGAACTGCTGGTCGCCACCTCCGACAGCTATGACACCTCGCTGGACCGGCAGATCACCGATGTGCTGCTGTTGCTGCGCAAGCAGTTGCGCATGGATGTCGTCTTCGTGTCGGAGTTCGTCGATGGCGAGCGGGTGTTCCGCTTCATCGACGGCGGCGAGCCCCTGGGCTTGCATGCCGGCGACGCGGCACCGCTGGAGGAAAGCTATTGCCAGCGCGTCGTCGAGGGCCGCATGCCCGAGCTGGTGCCGGATGCCCGCGTGCTGGTCGCAAGGGGCGAGCTGTTCGACCCGGGCATCGCGGTCGGCGCCCACCTGAGCACGCCGGTCGTGCTGCCGGATGGCCGCATCTACGGCACGGTCTGCTGCTTCAGCGCTGAGGCCCAACCCGACCTGCAGCAAAGCGCCCTGGCCTGCCTGCGCCAATGCGCGCGGCTGGTGGCCCGCAAGGTGGACGTCGAGCCGCGCATGGACTTTGCACCGACGCAGCTGGAGTGGCTGCCGACCGAGCCGGCGCCGTTTCCGGACATCACAGGCTAGGGCAACGTCCTGACCTTGATGTTCCTGAAATGCACCGTGCTCTCGGGGTCATGCCCCTGCAGCGCGAAGGTGCCGCTGGCGAGAAACCGCTGCTCCAGGCCCTTCTTGCGCACGATGGGCGATTCCTCGGTGTAGTCGGCCGTCTTCTCGTTGCCGACGAAGGTGGTGACGTGCTTGCCGTCGACGCGGATGGTCAGCGTGAACCACTGGCCATCGGGTGCGATGACCTTGGGGAAATCCTGCACACCCCACAACCCACCGGTGCGGCTGGGGTCGCTGTGCGAGTTGTTGACCTGCACCTCGTAGCCGAGGTTGGGCCAGCCGACCTCCTGCCACTTGGTGTGGAAATAGACGCCGGAGTTGGCCTTGGCAAAGGTCATCACATCGGCCTTGAACTCGAAGTTCTTGAAGTCGTGCTGCTGCACCGGGCCGACATAGAAGAGATGAGAGCGCGGGCCCTGGACGATGATGGCGCCGTCCTTGACGCCGAAGCTTCCGGGCGCATCGCTGGCACGCCAGTTGTCCAGCGTCTTGCCGTCGAAGAGCAGCTTCCAGCCCGCCGCGGTTTCTTCGGCGCTGAGCGTGTTGAGGTTCATGTCGGCGGCGTGGGAAACGGTGAATGCGGCGGCGAGGCCGGCGGCAACCAGGGTGGCTTTCATGTCAGGTCACTCCAACGATCTGCAGGACTTTGAGAGGCGGGCCGTCGAAAGTGACGGACGGGGTATTGCCGGCGAAGCCGAGGTCCTTCGAACCCTCGGGCGTCGTATAGAAACCGCCGGCCGTCAGGTCGCGGAAGCGCTTGAAGAAGCGTGCCGCGGCGGCGTGCTCGGGCTTGGCTTTCTGCACCCAGCAGATGTCGTCGGCGATCTGCGACTGCGCGGTGACATCGAGCTCGGCAAAGGCCTTGTGGAAGCGTGAACGGCTTTCGGCATCCAGCCAGGCCAGGCCCTTGACGATGACCTCCTTGTCCCCGGCCTGGTCGGGATAGGGCGCGCTGATCCACTCGTCGATGAAGAGGTGGACCTTGAGTTGCGCGGCGCTGGGCGAGCTCTCGTCGGCCGGGATGATGAGGCCGCACAGCGCCTGCGCGGTGCGCGCTTGCGTCGGCGTGAAGGTCAGCGGCCACAGCTCGCCGCTGCGGTAGGTCTGGGTCAGCTTGGGGTCGGTGCCATAGCCCTTGCCCTTTTTTTGCGTGGCCGGCGTGGCACCGGCGGACCGCTCCACGCCCATGGCCGCGCTGGCGGCCAGCATCCATTGCAGGGTCTGTCTGCGGTCCATGCTCAGAGCTCCTTCTTGCGCAGGCGGTCGACGATGTGGTCGGCCTGGCGCCAGGCCAGGGCCATGATGGTCAGCGTCGGGTTCTTGTCGGCATTGGACGCAAACGGCGCGCCGTCGGACAGGAAGAGATTGGGCACATCCCAGGTCTGGCCCCAGCCATTGGTGACCGAGGTGCGCGCATCCGCGCCCGTGATGGTGCCGCCGACCTCGTGGATGATGGAGCCGCCCGGCGCGATGGCCTTGACGCCGTCCAGCTCGGGTCCGCCGCCCTGCACGCGGCCGCCCATCGCCGTGATGATGTCGGCGAAGGTCTTCTGCATGTGGGCGGCCTGGCGGGTCTCGTGCTCGGCCCATTGCCAGTGGAAACGCAGCACGGGGATGCCGAAGCGGTCCTTCACGGTCGGGTCGATCTCGCACCAGGACTGCTCGTTGGGGATCATCTCGCCGCGACCCGAGAAGTAGACGAAGCTGCCGTAGAGCCGCCTCACGTCCTGCTTGAAGCCCGCGCCGTAGCTGCCTTGCGTGAGCCACTCCAGGCCCGCGCCGGTGCCCGAGGTGGGCATGCGCTTGCCGGTGCTGATCTCGATGTGATAACCCCGTGGGAAGCCCAGCTTCTTTTCCCAGTCGCGGCCCTGCTGCTGATAGAGCCACCAGGGCGAATAGGCATGGCCGCCACCGGCACCGTCCTCGTTGTGGGCGGGGAGGGCCTCGAGGCCGGGCACCTGGCCCGACAGATCGCTGCCGACGGTGTCCATGATGTAGCGGCCGACCTTGCCGCTGCTGTTGGCCAGGCCGCCGGGCTTGCTGTTCAGCAGGATGCGCACCGACTCGCAGGCACTGGCCGCCAGCACGACGGCGCGGCCCTTGGCCTCGATGTGCTTGCCGCTCTTGCGGTCGACAAAGCGCACGCCGCTGGCCTTGCCGTTCTTGGTCGTCACCTCGTAGACCATGGCGTCGCAAAGCACGTCGAGATTGCCGCTGGCCAGGGCCGGCGGCAGATGCACCGCGGGGCTCTGGTAGGTGGCACCGATGGAGCAGCCGCGGCCGCAAGGCGTGGCCCAGAAGCAGGCGGCGCGCTCGCGCATGGACTGGGCAACGAGGGCCTGGGCGCGCGGGTTGCCGGGATGCAGCAAGGCCGGCAGGCGGGCGTCGTCGAGCTTCTTCGTCAGCACCGCGCGGTGGATGGGCACGACGGGCACGCCCAGCTTGGCCGCGTGCTTCTTGATGAGGCGCTCGCCGACGCGCAGGGCCGGCGCCGGCAGCAGGCAGCCGTCGGGCGAATCGGGCGTGTTCTCCAGGCCCTCGCTGCTGCCGTAGATGCCGACCAGCATCTCGACCTTGTCGTAATAGGGCGCAAGGTCTTCGTAGCCGATGGGCCAGTCGAAACCCAGGCCGTCACGGCTGTGGGGCTTGAAGTCGTAGGGCCCGTTGCGCAGCGAGATGCGGCCCCAGTGGTTGGTGCGACCGCCCAGCATGCGGGCACGCCACCAGTCAAAGCGCTGGGTCTCGTCAGTGGAAGCTTGCGTGTAGGGTTCGCCGGGCACCTGCCACCCGCCATCCACCGTCGCGTCRTAGAAGCCGAAGGGCTTGTCCGGCGTGCYGGCACCGCGCAGCGGTGCGTCGGCGCTGGTCTGGAACATCGGCGTCTCGGTGCGGAAGTCGTAGTGGCGGCCGGCTTCCAGCATCAGCACCTTCACGCCTTCGAGTGCCAGCGTGTAGGCCGTCTGGCCGCCGCCGGCGCCCGAGCCGACGACGATGACGTCGTAATCCTTGGCCATGCTGCGCGTCGTGACGAAACCCATGCACCTCTCCCGGGGAAGACGGCGCAGTGTGCCACCACGCGAAAGCGATTTCAGCCGCCGGGCTGCGCCCTCGGACTGAGCAAGGCGGCGACGGTGACCAAGCCCAGAGCCAGCAGCAGCACCGGCAGAACCTGGCGTGTGACCGGGTCGAACAGCAGGCCGGCCAGCGCGAGTGCGGCGCTGCTGGTCAACGCGTCGCAGAGCTGAAGCGAGGAGGTATTGCTACCTTGCTGTTCGGGCGGCGACAGCTTGAGCAGCAGCACCGACAGGATGGGGAAGGACAGGCCGATGCCCAGGCCGACCAGCGTCCAGCCCGCGAAGACCAGGGCCGAGGGCAGGGGGAACAGCAGCGGGGCGATGACGATGGTCAAGGCCAGCGCCGTCAGCGTGAAGCCGCCCGGCAGCAGCAGACGGCGCGACTCGGGTTTTTGCACGCGGGCCTGCAGGGCGCTGCCGATGCTCCAGGTCACGGCACCGGCGCTCAGCGCAATGCCGGCCTGGGTCAGGCTCCAGCCGAAATGCTGGGTCAGCATCAGCGGCAAAAAGGCCTCCGCGCTGGCAAAGGTGGCGGCAATGAGGCCGCGCAACAGGATGACCGTCGGCAGGCCGCGCGCCGCCCTCATCGTGCCGGCCGGCAGCAGCAGCCGGGCGGCAATGCCGGCGGCCACCAGCCCGGCACCGAACAGCAGGGCCGAGTTGGTGCCGCTCTGCTGGCTGGCGCTGTGCAGGGTCAGCGCGCCTGCGCTTGCCAGCAGCGCCCAGCGCATAGCGCCCCAGCGCAGCGCATCGCCGGTGCCCGTGCCCACGCGTTTGAGTGCCGGCAGCACCAGCATCGCCGCCACCGGCACCGCGGCCGCCACCGCCAGGAAGACCGAGCGCCAGCTCAGGAACTGCACGAGGAAGGACGCCAGCGCCGGCCCGACGAGGCCGGGCACGACCCAGGCCCCCGCGAACATGGCGAACATCTTGGGATGAAGCGCTGGCGGCACGACCTGGCCCACGCCGACATACAGCGTCACGCCCAGCACGCCACTGCCCAGGCCCTGGAGCGCACGACCCAGCACCAGCGCCGGCATGGATGGCGCGAAGCCGGCCAGCAGCAGGCCGGCCAGAAAGGCGGCCAGGCCGGCCAGCGCCGCCCGGTAGGGTCCGCGCTTGTCGCAGAGCTGGCCGGCGGCCGTCATGCCCAGCACCGAGGTGGCCAGCGTCGCGCCGAAAGCCAGCGCGTAATAGGGCAGGCCGTTCAGCGCCTCGGCCACGGCCGGCATCGCGGTGGCGACGGCGATGGACTCGAACGCCAGCATGGAGATCAGCGCGACGGCGCCGATGCAAGCGGCGCTGCGGCCCGGGGCAAAGAGTTTTTCGGACGCACTCTCGGGCGCGTCGACGGGGTCAGCGAGATTCATGGCGATGGAGACTAAAAGCTCAAGCCCACTTCAAGTCAAGCGGGGTGGGAGGGTCCGTGACATCCCCATGGGTCGCGGCGGGGTCTTTGCCGGATGCTGGGCAAGGCGCGGACCGCCGCCCAGGCTGGTTGCCTGGGCAAGGTTCGCAACGCCGTCCAGCGCCGGCAAAGCCACGCCCCGGTGGGTTTGCGATAAAAAGGGCCGCGCGGGTGTTGCACCGCTTGCTGAGGCGCCCAGCCACAGCTTCGCGGCGCGCCTACTCGCGGCCCTTTTTATCGCAAACGCGACCCACGGAGATGCCACAGGCCCTCCCAAGGGGCCGCGCGACAATCGGGGCATGTCCCTTTCCGTCCTGCACTGTGCCTCAGCCGGCTTCGAGTCAGCCTGCCGTATTCCTGCCCTGCCCGCCTCCCATCGCAGCCATGGCCTGCATGGCCACAGCTATTTCGCCACCGTCCGCTCGGCGCTGCCGGCGGGCTGGGCGGCTTTCCCCGGTGGTGAGGTCGAGGCGCTGCGCGCGCGCATGGCCGACACCGTCGCGCCGCTGGACCATGCGCTGCTGAACGACCACCTCGCCGAACCCACCGACGAGAACCTCGCGCGCTGGGTGCGCCGGCGGCTGGCTGTGCCGGGCATCGTGCAGGTCGGCGTGCAGAGCACCACGCACAGCGGCGTCGACCTGGACAACGCCGGCCACGCCCATGTGTGGCGGCGCTACCGCTTCCAGGCGGCCCATCAGCTGCCCAATGTGCCGGCCGGCCACCAATGCGGCCGCATGCACGGCCATGGCTTCGAGGTCATCCTGCATGCGAATGCCGACCTTGGCGAGCGCGACCTGTCCATCGACTACGACCACCTCGACGAGGTCTGGGCGCCGCTGCACTTCGAGCTGAACTACCGCTGCCTGAACGACATTGCCGGCCTGCAGAACCCGACCAGCGAGAACATCTCGGCCTGGCTGTGGGACAGGCTCAAGCCCGAGCTGCCGGAGCTGAGCTGGGTGACCGTCTACGAGACCGGCTCCAGCGGTGCCAACTTCAATGGCCAGAGCTACCGCATCTGGAAGGAGATGACGCTGGACAGCGCCGTTCGCATGCGGCAGGCTCCCGAAGGCCATCCGCTGGCTGGTATCCATGGCCACACCTTCACGCTGCGCCTGCACCTGGCCGCGCCGCTGGACCAGGTCATGGGCTGGACGGTGGACTTCGGCGACGTGAAGCAGCTGTTCAACCCGATCTTCAAGCGGCTGGATCACCACCCGCTGTTCGAGATTGCCAACCTGCCCGATGGCGACGCGGCGTCGATCGCGGCCTGGGTGCTGCGCGAGGGCGGCAGCGTGCTGCCGCAGATCGATCGCGTGGACCTGTACGAGACGCGCGGTTCGGGCGCCATCGTCAGCCGCGCCGACTCGGAAGAATTGATCCCCGTATGACCTATTCCGTCAAAGAGCTGTTCTTCACGCTGCAAGGCGAAGGCGCCCAAGCCGGCCGCGCCGCCGTGTTCTGCCGCTTTGCCGGCTGCAACCTCTGGACCGGCCGCGAGCAGGACAGAGCGACGGCGGTCTGCACTTTCTGCGACACGGATTTCGTCGGCACCGATGGCGTGGGCGGCGGCAAGTTTGCGACGGCCGATGACCTGGCCGATGCCATTGCGAAAGCATGGCCCGGCGGCGGCAAGCCCTACGTCGTCTGCACCGGCGGCGAGCCGCTGCTGCAGCTGGACACGCCGCTGATAGCCGCCCTGCACGCGCGCGGCTTCGAGGTGGCCGTCGAGACCAATGGCACCCAACCGGCGCCACCGGGGCTGGACTGGATCTGCGTCAGCCCCAAGGCCGATGCGCCGCTGGTGCTGACCTCGGGCCACGAGCTGAAGCTGGTCTACCCGCAGCCGCTGGCCCAGCCGGAGCGCTTCGCGAACCTGAACTTCCAGAACTTCTTCCTGCAGCCGATGGACTCGGTGCTGCAGCGTGAGCACACCAAGGCGGCGGTCAAGTACTGCATGGAACACCCGCAATGGCGGCTGTCGGTGCAGATGCACAAGGTGGTCGGGATCGCCTGAGCAGGCGTTGTGGCGCAATCAGTCGCAGATCAGCACCACATAGGCGCCGTGCTCTGATTCACCCCTGCCCACCTCGCGCCAACCGGCCCTGGCATAAAAGGCCAGTGCCCGGGTGTTGAGGCTCACGCACTTCAGCCGCCACGGCTTGGGCAGCCAGGGCTGGAGCGACGCCAGCAATTGCTGCCCCACACCTTCGCCCCGCACCAGCGGGTCTACATAGAGATGGTGAATGAAGGGATCGCCCACCTGCACGGACACCAGGCCAAGCACCTGGCCATCATCGCGAACCGCGACGTGAACCTCCTCGTTCACGGACACATCGGCGAAGCGGAGAGACCGCTTGGCGCTGTCCGGCAGCCAGTCGGCATTGGTGATGGCTTCGGCGTAAAGGGTTTGCAGTGCTGGGGCGTCTTCAGCCAAGGCAGGGCGGATGGTGAGCAATGGACGAGAAGTTCAAGGTTGCGGATGCGCCGCTGACCGCCAGCAAGCGGTAGGCGCCAAGCCCGAGTTCCTCAATCCTAGGCGTGGAATCCGTCAATCGCGGCAGTAGCCTTCGCCGGCCTTCACGATCAGGCAATCGCGCTTGTCTGCCAGCCACTTCATGCCGGTCTCGGGGCCGGTGCCGGCACGGACGGTTTCGAGCACGCCATCGCGGGTGAACAAGAGCGTGCCGGAACCGCCCTTGGCATCGAAGCTGCGCGGTCCATCCAGGTTCTGTACCGTGAGGCTGTAGGTGCCAGGCCCGCCGGTGATCTCCAGATAGGTGCCTTCGGGTCCTTGCCATTTGCCGACCCAGGCGCTGGACGGCGCCGAAGCGGCCAGGGCAGACGCCGGCGGTGCCATAGGCGCATCGGCGGGCTTGCTGCAAGCACTCAAGGCGGCAAGCCCGGCCATCAGCATCACGAGGTTCTGGCGTCGCATGGCTGCGTGGGAATTTGCTGGGATGCCCGAGTTTGAGCGCATGCCATGTCGGGCGGTGTCGGAGGACTCCCCGTCATGCACGAAACCCGAGCCGCGTCAGCAACCGATCTCGACCGCCTGCAGCACGCTGCCGTCGCGGGCATCGGCCGCCACGGCTATCCAGCGGCTCGGATGGCCCGGCTCCGTGGCATTCACCGGCACCGACCATTCGCCTCGTCCATGCCCGTCCCAGCCTGGCAGCCGCGCGTAGTCACGCACGACGCTGTCATGGCTGAGCGTCTCGCCGCGGTTCTCGCCAGCGCGAACGCGGCTCTGGTGACCATCCTCGACGCGAACCCACCAGAGCTGGATGCGCGAGGGCGCACCAGTCAAGGCCTCGGCACTGAGCTTGAGTTCACCGCTGGCGCTTCGGCTCCAGGCCAGCCGCACGCGCGCCGGCTCGGTGCTCGCCGCCGGCAACGAGGCTCCGCGCCAATCCCGCCCGTTGACGACGATCTGCGGCGTGTACGCATAGCGCGAGCCGTTGACGCCGACGCCCTGCTTCTGGCGGTCAGTAAAGGCCGGGCTGGAGAAGCGGTCCGGCCAGCCCAGCCCGTTCCAGTAGTCGACGTGAAAGGCCACCGGGATGACGCCTCGCTGGCCTTTCAGCGAGCTCAGCCAGCGATCCGCCGGCGGGCAGGAGGAGCAGCCCTCGGAGGTGTAGAGCTCGACGACGCGCGGCACGGTCGCAGCGCTCTGGACGGTGGCGGCGACCGGACAGGTCTGGGCGATCACGAGGGGTGCGGCCAAGGCCAGCAGCAGAGGATGCAGCTTCATGCGACAGAGTCGCCAAGGCAGGACGCAACCTGACAGCCGGCAATGAAAAAGGGAGCCAATGGCTCCCTTGCCATGCACCGGTGGAGCGGATCAGGCGCCCGCGCCGCCCGGGAACAATTGATTGACCAGCTCGGTGATCTTCTTGTCGGCGTCGATGAACTTGCCCATATTGCCACCGCCGCGCGTCGAGTCGTACTTGGCCTCACCGACCGGTTTGCCGTCGCTGTAGACCTTGATTTCCGCGTAGGCCATGTACATGGCCAGGTCCCAACGCCAGTTGGCCGTGTAGGTCGATGTGATCGGGCATTCGACCAGCGAGGCACCGGCCGGCAGCTGGCGCACCGCAAAGCCCTTGGCCGTCAGCGCACGCTTGTAGCTGTCCAGGAAGCCTTCCCTGACATCGCCGTTCTGCACGATGCAGATCTGCTTGGCCTGCAGCTTCTCGACGGGCTGCACGGTTTGATGAATGGCGCAGCCACTCAGGCTTGCGGCGGCTCCGATGGCCAGCCATGCGCGAATCGACATGATGATTTCCCTCCCGTTGGATGTTTGATCAGGTGCTCGCTCGCGGTCGGCGCGAACGGCGCGCGGACTATGCCGCCAAATGTCACCATCCGTGACGAGAACCACTCCCGGCACCATGAAAAAGGGAGCCCGCAGGCTCCCTTTTGCTGATCGGCCGGAGCCGGGTCAGAAGCGATAACCGATGCCGAACTTGATCGACACCGGGTCCAGCGTCGTTTCGATGGTCTGGCCGGTGGACAGGCTGCCCGTCGTCTTGATGAAGGTCTTGGTGACCGACAGGCTGGCGGACCAGTCCTTGGTGAGGTTGACGGCACCGCCCAGTTCCATCGTCGTGCCGAAGCGGCTCTTCATGGACAGCGTCGTCGGGTTGCTGGGCGTGCCGCCGGTGATGCCGGACAGCGTGGCCGTGGAGCGCGGCTTGAAGAAGTAGCCGTAGGTGATGCCTGCGCCGACGAAGGGGCGGAAAGTGCTGTTGGCTTCGCCGAAGCGGTACTGGGCCAGCAGCGTCATCGGCAGGGACTTGACCGTGCCCAGCTTGCCCACGCCTTCGATGGCACCGGCGCCAACGACGTCGTGCTTGAAGGGCAGCGCGACGGGCAAGTCGATGCTGATGTTGTCGGTCCAGTAGTAGGTGATGCCGCCGACGAAGGAAGAAGCCTTCTTCACGTCGACCTTGGTGCCGGCCAGGCTGGGCGCCGTCAGGTCACCGCTCTCGACATGGGGGTTGATCTGGGCGGCGCCGCCGTAGATGACGATGCTGCCGGCCGATTGGGCGAAGGCACTGCCTGCACCGAGGGACGCGATGAGGGCGGCCGCGGCACCGAGGAGGAACTTGGTTTTCATGGGTTATCTCCGTGTGTCGAGGCGCGGTTTACAGCCAGCCCTTGGTGGCCAGGGACTTGGCGATCAGCTGTTGGGTCAGCTGGTGGCCATAGGGCGTGGGATGGAAGCTGTCGGAGAAGGCATAGCTCTTCCACCAGTCGGCGCCACCGCTGACGCCAGCGGGCGGTGCAGCGGACAGGGCCGCGGCCGTGCAGGCCGGGAAGTTGTAGGTGGGCAGGCCGTCGCTGCCGACACCTGCGATGGGGCAGGCCGGTGTCTTGACGTTGCTCAAGCCAAACTGGGCCGGCGTGGCCACCTGATCCTGGAAGGCCTTGTAGAAGTCGATGACGATGACGTTGTCGTTGCCGGCGAACTTGGCGGCCAGTTCGGTATTGAAGGCCGTCATCCAGCCTTGGAACACGGCCTGCGACTGCGCGCGCGCCGTGGCGCCGGCTGTGCCGCCACCGCTGGCTGCGGCGATGCTGTCCAGCACCATCTGGAAGCGCGGCGTGTAGGTCACGTCGGGCATGTTCATGACCACGACATGGGTCGCGCCCTTGTCGAGCACGCTGGCCTTGATCTGGGCGTAGAACTTGTCGGCCAGGGCCGTCATGTAGGTGCCACCGATCTGGGCCGTCGTCGCGGCGCCACCTTGCAGGGCGGCACCGATCTGGGCGGGCGTCAGCAGCGTGCCGAGCAGGGCCGAATAGGTCTTGGCGGCGTCCTTGGGGATGGTCAGATAGGCGCCGACGAGGTCGGCCGCGTCATTGCCACCACCGTCGATGATGACGAGGTCGCTGGCGCTGTAGCTGCCGGCTGCTGCATAGGTGGCCATCTGCGTGCCCACATTGAGCGGGTTGGCCGCGCCGCCGGCACCGGTGTAGGTAATGCGGCCGCCGCCGATGGAGTAGTTGGTGCAGCCCGTCTTGGCCGTGTTGGCCGCGAAGGTCGTGCCCGTAAAGACGAAGAAGTTGCACAGCGTCTGGCCATAGTTGGCCGCGATGCGCTCAGCGTAGATCAGGTTGTCCGGGCTCTGGACAGTGAACTTGTAGCCGAAGGTGCCGCTGTCCTGGATGCTGTCACCAAAGACCTTGACCGCAGTGATGGAGATCTTGGGCGTCGTGTCGGCCGTGGCACCGCCACCACCGCAGCCGGCGACCAGCACGCTGCCCAACAGCGCCACCGTGGCGGCAGCGATCCGGGTGAGGAAGGGTTTCATTGTTGTCTCCTAGGCGACACCGCAACATCGCAGTGCATTCAATTCGGGAGCGCAACTCTAGCCGCAGCTTTTTAGAACGGTCGTTCGTTTTTCCCCTCAGTGCGCGTAAAGAAACAACGGTGAAGGCTTGAGGAAGGCCAGCCCGCGGCCGCCCGGGGCAAGTCTGTGGATGGCGCTGGGACAACTGCCCGGATATCCACAGGCTTCAGGCCTTTCGCGAAGTTGTACCCAATCGGGGGTCAATCCATCAGGCCTCGGCGCACAGGCTTGTGCGGCGGCCAAGCGCTTGTGCCCCAAGGACTTTTTGCGCTTGTCCACAGCGCGGGCGGCCCACTACTACGACCACTACCTTTGAAATCTTGAATACCGTTTAGGAATACATCGGACACTTTCGTCCATGCAACGACCTGCATTCGCTCTCCCCTGATGGACATTCCGACCCTGCAGCAGCGCCTGCGCCAGTTCGCCGCCGACCGCGACTGGCAGCCCTACCAGACCCCGAAGAACCTCGCCATGGCCATGACCGTGGAGGCCGCCGAGCTGTTGGAGATCTTCCAGTGGCTGACGCCCGAGCAATCGCTGAACCTCGACGCCGACCAGCGCCGCCATCTCGGCGAGGAGCTGTCCGACGTGCTGCTCTACCTCGTGCAGATCGCCGACCACGGTGGCGTCGACCTGGATGCCGCCGTCGAGCGCAAGCTGGCGATGAATGCGGTCAAGCACCCGCCCAAGAAGAAGTCTTGATGAAGATGATGGAAACCATCGCCGTCGTTGACTTCGAGACCACCGGCCTGGGACCCAGCACGGGCGGTCGAGCCACCGAGATCGCGGCAGTGCTGGTGCGCGGCGGCATGGTTGTCGATGCCTGGAGCAGCCTGATGAACAGCGGCGCCTGGGTGCCGCCCCATATCCAGGCCCTGACCGGCATCAGCAACGAAATGCTGTCGGGTGCGCCGGATGCAGCGAGCGTCATGCGCGAGCTGGCCCGCTTCACGGTGGGTTGCCCGCTGGTGGCGCATAACGCGTCTTTCGATCGGGGCTTCTGGCAGGCCGAGATGGCGCGCGCTGGTGTCGCGCCCGACCCGGCCCATGAGTTCGCCTGCACGGTGCTGCTGTCCCGCCGCCTGTGGCCCGAGGCCAAGAGCCATGGCCTGGGTGCGATCACGCAGTTCCACGACATCCGGTTCGATGGCCGTGCCCACCGGGCCATGGCCGATGCCCGCGTGACGGCGGAGTTGTTACTGAAGGTTCAAGCCGAGGTCGCGAAGCGCTTTTCGTTGGACCTGGGCGACGCCGTGGTGGACCATGCCCTGATGCGGGAGCTGCAGCGCACGCCGCTGCGCTGGCTCAGGCGCGGCCTTGTCGAACACGTGAAGTCGCGAAGAAAGACTGCTGGAGCGCAGGAAAAATTTCTGTCAAGAGCTGACTCCGAGGCGATGGGCTAGGACAATCGCGCCCTTTCGTCCCCGTGCTATTGCTCAAGAGTTCCATGTCCGTGATCCAGGTTCGCCCCGCCACCCTGCGCGATGCCAAGGCCATCGCCGAGATTCACGTCGCTTCCAGCCAGGATGCCTACAAGGCCTTGCTGCCTGTGGCCGCGCTGGATTCGATGTCGGTGCAGAAGCGCCAAGCCTTCTGGCGCGAGGCCATCGACCTCTGCGAGCCGCAGGTCATCGTTGCCCATCTGGACAACAAGATCATGGGCTTCGCCGGCTTCGACCGTTCGCGCGACAAGGGCACGCCCGCCACCACCGGCGAGGTCTGGGCCATGTTTGCCGACCCGGTGCACTGGGACAAGGGCGTGGGCCTGGCGTTGTGGGATGCCACGCGCGACGGCCTGCAGGAAGAAGGCTGCACCAAGGCCACGCTGTGGTGCTATCTGCGCAACGAGCGCGCCCTGCGCTTCTTCGAGCTGGCCGGCTTCAAGCGTGAACTCGGCAGCGCCCGCACGACGGAAGTCGGCGGCGCACGCGTCGAAGAGATCCGACTGCATCGTTCGCTCGTCTAAGACCAGGCCCGTCCGCGCCAAGAGAAAGCGCCCCTCGGGGCGCTTTCGTTTTCATGCGTCGCTGTTTTATGTATTTCGGGCCGAGCGCTGGGCCTGCCATGGGCCAGAGGCCCATGGTCTTCCGTAGGCACAAGCAGTCCGCAGGGACTGCTTGTGGGACTTGTCGTGCCTGCCGAAGAGCAGCCGCGTCGTCGGCTGCGCGGTCTGCAAGACCGTTCAGACACGTCCGCGTTCAGCTGGACGAGACTGGACGAGGGGTCGCAATTCATGCCGCGTAGCCGTTGCTCGCCAACGCCCAGCCGTCGGTGGCGTCGTCGTGGCGCTGGATGTGCACGGGGCTGAGCTTCTTGGCCGCTGCGCGCTCCACAAGGTTCTCGGCCTGCTCGGCCGTCAGCTGCAGCGCGAAGCGGGCCCAGCGCTTTTGCACCAGCGGCAGGGTCCAGGCGTCTTCCAGCGCCCAGCGGATCTGGTGCGGCTCCTGCAGTTCGGTGGCGGCCAGCACGCGCGGCGCCAGGGCGAGCAGGAAGCGGTTGAAGTCGGTGCGCAGGGTGTCGGTCGGCAGCAGGGCTTCCAGGCGGCTCAGGCGGGCGCTCCAGCCTGGCGTGGCGAGCTGGCGGGTGACCAGGGCCTGCAGGGCCTGGATGGGGTTGAAGAGGCGCAGGCGGTTGGGCGGCAGCACGCGCAGCGGGATCAGCGCGGCTTGCTCATGGCTCAGCGGCGTGACGAAGCTGGCCAGCACGGCCAGGCGCTCCCATTCGGCTTCGGCCAGGCCGCCGATGCGGGTGATGGGGCCGGCGGCGCAGCTGGCGGCCATGTCGGCCAGGGCGGCATGGCCGCGGTGGCCCTTGGCCTGGTTGGCGCGTTGGCTCATGACGGCCAGATTGCCAGCCGCATAGCCGGCGTCGTCGCGGACGCGGTCGATGCTGGCGCTGTCTTCGTCCAGCAGCTCGCGGGTGATGGGGCAGTGCCGGGTGTCGAGCTGGGCCAGGTGGTTGGGCGTGAGCTGGATGTCCTCGAAGCTGCGGCCACGCGCCCAGGCATGGGTGCGCAGGGCCAGCCAGCGCTCCACCTGGGCGCTGGCCGGTGCGCGCACCGTGCGGCCGCGGCCGGCCAGCCAGCCACGCTGCAGCGGCGACTGCGGGTAGAGGTGGGCGATGGGCGGCGTGACGCCATGCAGGGCGTAGTCGCGGCCCAGGGCCAGGCCGGTGCGCTCATGGGCGCTGATGGCGACAGGGGCGTCGTCCATGTCCAGATCGAACTGGACCAGGGCGGGGCGGGTGGCGATCTGGGTGTTGAGGACGGCTTGCATTTCGGAACTCCTGTCGTTGGGCTCGCCGATGAAGTTCGCGGCCTTGCAAGCAGTTTGCGAGCTACCTAGCTCATGAGATGATCCACCTCGAAAACACTGTAAATATTTTCAGGAAATTTCCCTGACATGGACCGCACCGAACGCTTCTACAAGATCGAACAGCTGATCCGTTCCAAAGGCTGCGTGTCCTTCGCGACCCTGCTCGAGGCGCTGGAGGTGTCGCCCGCCACGCTCAAGCGCGACTTGGCCTATCTGCGCGAGCGCATGGACGCCCCCATCGACTACGACGCCGCCGAGAACGGCTACCGCTTCGGCCAGCAGTGGCGCGGCGGCAAGCACGAGCTGCCAGGCGTCTGGTTCAACGAGGCCGAACTGCATGCCCTGCTGACCATGCAGCAGATGCTGGCCGGCCTGGACGAGCAAGGCGTTGTCGGCCGCCATCTGCAGCCGATGTTCGACAAGATCACCGGCATGCTGGGCGTGGACGCGGCCGAAGCGGACGAACTGCGCCGCCGCGTCAGGCTGATCGGCACGGCGCGGCGGCGCATGGCCAGCGACAGTTTCGAGACCGTGGGCAGCGCCGTCGTCAAGCGCAAGCGCCTGGCCATCCGCTACCGCAAGAAGCGTGACGGTGCCGGCAGCGAGCGCGAGGTCTCGCCGCAGCGCCTCGTCCACCACCGCCATGCCTGGTATCTGGACGCCTGGTGCCACGCCAGCGACGCCTACCGCCGTTTCGCCCTCGACGGCATCGAGGCTGCGACCTTGCTGGAGACCGATGCCAAGCCCGTGCCGCTGTCCGAGCTGGAAGCCGACCTCGACCAAGGCTACGGCATCTTTGCCGGCGGTACGACGCGTGAGGCGGAGGTCGTGTTCAGCGCCGGCACAGCCGCCTGGGTGTCGCGCGAAGAGTGGCACCCCGCCCAGCAAAGCGAATTCCTGCCCGATGGCCGCTGGCGCCTGCGCCTGCCCTATGTAGACGACACCGAGCTGCTGATGGACCTGCTGCGCCATGCCGGCCAGGTCGAGGTCGTGGCGCCCGCGGCGCTGCGCGAGGCGTATGCGGCGCGCCTCAAGCAGGCCGCCGCGGCCTTGTAGGACAAGTCCGCTTCATTCGTGGTGGTGCGTGTTGCGTGCGAGTCAATCGCGTTAGGCTTGCCCTGTGTTTGATCCCCGACCGAGGAGCCAGCGATGAGTGACACCACCCAGGCGAAGGAAAAATTGGCCAGCGATTTCCGCGCAGTGATGGACGACATCGACGCGCTGATGACGGCCACGACCAACAAGGCGGATGGCGAGGTCAAGGCCTTGCGCGCCCGTATCCAGGACCGGCTGTCCGGCGCCAAGGAGAAACTGCTGGATGCCCAGCATGAAGCTCTCCAGCGCGCCAAGGATGCTGCAACTGCGACCGACGATTACGTCCATGCCAATCCTTGGCAGGCGATTGGTGCTGCGGCCGCCGTTGGTTTGGCACTTGGCGTACTGATTGGTCGCCGTTGACGTCATTGAAGCCCCTCGTCCAAGGTATACCTTGGCCGATCCCCCGCGGGGACGGCGATGCTTGCCGGATCGACCGGCAAGCACATCGCCCAAGGCGGGCCGGCTTGGGAGCGGCCCGGCGCTCGGCCCGCGAAGCCATGTGTCTCGGGCTGAGCTGACATGAGCGACGCCAAGGAACCCGTCTCCGCACCGCTGCGGCGGCTCGGCGTCTCGTTGTTGACGCTCAGCCGCATCCGGCTCGAGCTGTTCGCCATCGAGGCCCAGGAGGAGAAGGAGCGCATCGCCAGCCTGCTGCTGTGGGCCGTGCTGGCCGCGCTGCTGGCGGGCTTTGGTCTGCTGATGGGGCTGGTGCTGATCACGGTCGCCTTCTGGGACGACCACCGGCTGCTGGCCCTGGGCGGCGGCACGGTCGTGCTCATCGCCGCTGCCGTCGTCGCCGTGCTCAAGGTGAAGAAGCTGATCGACCAGCCGGCCAGCCTTTTCCAGTCCAGCATCGGTGAGCTGCGCGCTGACGCCGATGCGCTGCGGCGCCGGCCATGATTCCCAGGATCCCGGCCGACCCCCGGCAGCGCAGTGAGCGCAAGGCCAATCTGCTGCTGGCTTCCGAGCTGATGCGCGGCCAGGCCGCGCTGTCGGTGGACGATATCGGCCAGCGCGCCGACGGCTGGGTGCGGCGGATCCTTTCCTGGCGCGATCTGCTGTCCAACCCCATCGTGCTCGCCGCAGCCGGCGGCGGTGCGGCCTTCTTCGCCGGCGCCGGGCCGGACCGTCGCGGCAAGCTCTGGCGCGGCCTGCGCTGGGCCTGGCTGGCCTACAAGGTCTGGGGTCGCAGCAAGCGTTAGGCCAGTGGGCTGTCGCGGCCCCGCGTATGAGCCGGGATGCTGTCCAGCTCGGGCAGCCAGGGCATCGCCGAGTCTTTCCAGACCTGCACCACGGGCTTGAGCTGGGTGCGTTCGTTGACGCAGCCCAGGCGGATGTTCAGGGTCTTGGGTTCGTCCGCCTCGGTAGCGAACAGCTGCGTACCGCAATCACCGCAGAAGGCCTGTGCGCGGCGGTTGCCACTGGCCGCGACCTTCACGTAATTCTTGGGCGAGCCCTGCAGCTCGACCTGATCGGCCGGGATGGCCACCACGGCGCGGAAGGGCCCGCCCGAGATGATCTGGCAGTCGGCGCAGTGGCAGGCAAACACCTTGCCAGGGTCTGCCGTCGCCGAGAAACGGATGCTGCCGCAATGGCATTGGCCGGTGATCTTCATGGAACAACTCCGAGGGTGCGATGGGCGGCCGGGTGCAGCCGCTTCAGCCGCGGGTTGCCGCCAGTAGACCGCATTCGCGCCTGGGCCGTCGAGGGCTTCAGGATTTGCGCTGCGCATCGGGCAGGGGCAGGACGCCGAGCTGCTGCAGCACAACGATGATGAACAGCGCGATGCACAGCAGCGTGGCGCTCACGCAGGTCAGCAGTCCGGACAGCAGCCAGGCCTGGGTGCTGCGGAACTCCTCCTCGTGGGCCTGCCAACCCGTGATCTCGCCGGGCGCCAGCAGGTCCAGCATCAGCAGGCTGCAGCTCGCCAGCGCGGGAATGATCATGGCCATCAGCGCGATCAGCCAGACGCCGGCGTCGCGCCGGGCGTTCTCGGCGTGCAGCCGGCCCGCCTTGTGCAGCAGGAAAAGGCCGGCCACACACCAGCCTACCGTGATGGCGCACCACCTGCCGATGGGATGGGTGAGCAGGAAGCGCTGCAGCGTCTCCGAGGCCAGCAGATCGTGCAGGCGCTGGGTCGTCAGCAGGCCGACGCGGCCATCGGTGTAGGGCAGCAGTCCCAACTCCTCGCTCATGCCGACGGCGGCAGCCAGCACCCAGAGCCACAGCGCGACCCACCACAGGCGGCGCCGCGCCCGCTGGTAGGAGCGCTCGTTGTCGCGCCGGTCGTGGTGGTCGACGATGGCCACCGAGCAGGCGGCGGCGCTGGCCAGCGCGGCAAGCGAAAACACCAGGGCCGGGATGCCGCTGAAGTGCAGCGGCACGCCCACGAAGAAGAACATGTGGCCCGACAGCACGCCGATCAAGGCCCAGGAAACCCAGGTCAGGCTGACCAGGCCCAGCAGCACGCGCTGCGCGGCCGGCACGTGGTTGGCAACGTAATGGGCGCGCGGCCGGCCCCATTGGGCATGCAGGCGTTCCTGGTGCGCTCGCAGCGGGCGCGTGTCCTGGAAGTCGTCCGGCTCGGCGGGCAAGGGGGCCTCAGTTCTCGGCCGCGTCCAGTCGCTTCATGCGCTCGCTCTGCCAGTAGACATCGTCGCCGCCCAGGCCGTCGAGATTGGCGCGGTTCAGCACGCGGGCCAGCACGAAGAGCAGATCGGACAGGCGGTTCAGATACTGGCGCGGTGCGGCGCGCACCGCCTCGGTGGCCGCCACCTGGATGACGGCGCGCTCGGCACGGCGGGCAATCGTGCGGCAGACATGGGCAATCGCCGCGCTGCGTGTGCCGGCCGGCAGGATGAATTCCTTGAGCCGCGGCAGATGCTCGTTGTAGTGCTCCAGCGCCTCGTCAAGCCGCAGCACGGCGGCGTCCTTCAGCAGCTCGCCGCCCGGCCAGGACAACTCGCCGCCGAGGTTGAAGAGCTCGTGCTGGATGGTGACGATGAGGTCGCGGACGTCGTCGGGCAGGGGCTCGGCCAGCAGCAGGCCGAGGTTGGAGTTCAGCTCGTCGACGTCGCCCATGGCCTGCACGCGCAGATGGGTCTTGGGCACGCGGCTGCCGTCGGACAGGCCGGTGGTGCCGTCGTCGCCGGTGCGGGTGGCGATCTGTGAAAGTCGGTTGCCCATGATGGCGGTGCAGGTCGGTGATCGGACCTGCATCCTGCCTGAATCTTCAGGCCACGGCGGCCTTGGGCGGCAAGGTGTTGACCAGGATGCGCTTCATCACGGTGAGGTATTGCCTGAACAGGCTGCCGGTGTTGTAGCGCAGGCCATATTTGCGGCACAGCGCCTGCACCTGCGGCGCGATCTCGACGTAGCGGTGCGCCGGCATGTCGGGGAAGAGGTGGTGCTCGATCTGGTGGCTCAGATGGCCGGTGAGGATGTGAAAAGCACGCCCGCCGGTGAGGTTGCTGGAGCCGGCCAGCTGGCGCAGATACCAGTCGCCACGGGTCTCGTTCAGGCAGTCTTCCTGGCGGTAGATGGCCACGTGCTCGGTGAAGTGGCCGCAGAAGATCACCACATAGGTCCACAGGTTGCGGATCAGGTTGGCCGTGAAGTTGCCGGCCAGCACGCGCGGCGCGCTCCACAGCGCCAGCGCCGGGAACAGCAGATAGTCCTTGAACCACTGCTTGCCCACCTTGCCGAGGAAGCGGTTCAGGCGCTCCTTGAACACGGGCTTGGGGATGGCGCCATGCTTGTAGCGCCCGATCTCCAGGTCGTGCGAGCCGACGCCGTACTGGAAACCCAGGGCCAGCATCAGGTTGGCCAGCGGCTGCAGCCAGTGGCGCGGTTTCCACTTCTGCTCGGGCGTCATGCGCAGCAGGGAGTAGCCCAGGTCGCGGTCCTTGCCGAGGATGTTGGTGTAGGTGTGGTGGGTGACGTTGTGGGAATGGCGCCAGGCCTCGCCGTCGCAGGCGATGTCCCACTCGAAGGTCTGGGAGTTCAGCGCCGGGTCGCCGGTCCAGTCGTACTGGCCGTGCATGACGTTGTGGCCGATCTCCATGTTGTCGAGGATCTTGGCGTGGGCCAGCGCCAGCACGCCGGCGATCCAGCTCAAGGGGCCGACGCCAAAGTGCAGCAGCGCGCGGCCGCCCACCTCGCTGGCGCGGCAGATGGCGATCATCTTGCGGATGTGGTCGACATCGGCCTGGCCGAGGGAGTTCATGACGCGGGCGCGGATGGCGTCGAGTTCGGCTTGGAATTCGTCGACTTGGGGGCGGGTCAGGGTGTGCATGATCAAAGATCCAGTTCGAGGTCGGAGCGGGCGGCGCTGACGCACAGCCGGATCAATTCGTTGGGCGCGCTGGACAGCTCGCCCGTGTGCAGGTGCTGCACCGTGCCGCTGCGCTTGACGCATTGGCAGGAGCGGCAGATGCCGATGCGGCAGCCATGCTTGGGCGCCAGGCCGGCGGCCTCGGCCTGGTTCAGCAGCGGGGCGGCGCCGAGCGACGCGAAGCCCGTGGCGCTGCGCAGCAGCTGGATGTGAACGGGCGCGCTCAATGGCTCGGCTGCCAGCGAGGCGGCGGCAAAGCGCTCGCTGTGCAGCGGTGCAGTGATGCCGTGGGCCTGCCAGTGCGCATGCATGGCATCCATCAGCGCGGCCGGGCCGCAGACCCAGGTGGCGCGCTCGGCCAGGTCGGGCACCTGCGCCTGCAAGGCGGTCGGCGTGAGGCGGCCGGCGCTGGCAGTGAAGTGCTGAATCAGGCGCAGCCCCGGCAGGGCCGCCAGCTCGGCAGCAAAGATCTGCTCGGCGGGGCTGCGGCAGCTGTGCACGAAGACGACGCGGTCGGCCGCGCCGCGCGCCTGCAGCTCGCGCAGCAGGGCCATCACCGGCGTGATGCCGCTGCCGGCGCTGAGCAGCAGGATCTTGTCCGGCAGCACGGCCGGCAGCACGAACTCGCCCATCGCCGGGCCGAGCGTCAGCACATCGCCCACGCGCACCTGCTCATGCAGATGCGTGGACACCAGGCCCTGGCGCTTGACCGTGATCGCCAGCAGGCGCGAACCTGGTCTCGAGGTCAGCGAGTACATGCGCTCCTGGCGCCGGCCGTTGATCTCGACGGTCAGGCTGACGAACTGCCCGGCGCGGGCACCACGCCACATCGCGTTGGGGCGCAGCACCAGCGTGCGGGTGTCGGCCGTCTCGGCGATGCACTTGACCACCCGCGCCTTCACCTGATGCAGCGACAGCAGCGGGTGCAGGGCCTGCAGGCTGTCCTCGACCGCGCTCTCACGCACGATGGCTGCCACCCAGGGGTGCTGCAGAGTGGCACGCAGTGGGCGGATCAGGGTTTCGAGGCGGGTGGGGCGGAGCGTTTGCATGCCTGCATTGTGTACGGTCGTACACAAACAGACAAGCCACTCAACCCGGTAGGTACTCCACGCCCGTGCATAAATAGGCACACGGACGGGGTGAAGCTACGATACGAGTGTTCACAAACCAGCCACCATGTCCGATACCGCTGCCGACAAGCTCTCACGCGCCGAGCGCAAGGACCTCACCCGTGCCAGCCTCACCCAGGCCGCGTTGGCGCTGATGGGCGAGGGGCGCAGCTTCACCAGCCTGGGCATCCGCGAGATCGCCCGCGAGGCGGGCATGGTGCCCAACGGCTTCTACCGCCACTTTCGCAACACCGACGAGCTGGGCCTGGCGTTGGTGGAGGAGGTGGGCATCAGCCTGCGTCGTCTGCTGCGCGAGGCGCGCCAGGGCGGCGCCGCGCCGGCCGACCGCGTGCGGGTTTCGGTCGAGGTCTATTGCAGCTATGTGCAGCAGCACCGGCTGCTGTTCCTCTTCATCAGCAGCGAGCGCGGCGGCGGCAGCCGCATCCTGCGCCTGGCCATCCGCAACGAGGTGAGGCACTTCACCAACGAGATGGCGCAGGACTTCCGCGCCATCGGCGCCTATCCCGACATGCCGACCGCCACCCTGCAGATGGTGTGCGGCCTGATCGTCAACACCATGCTGGCGGCCGCGCCAGAGATGCTGGACCTGCCGCCCCAGCAGCCGCTGCTGGAGGCCGAGATGATGGACAACTTCGTGCAGCAGCTGCAGGTGGTGCTGCTGGGCGCGGCGGCCTGGCGGGTCAGCCCCGGCTGAAGCCGGCGCTGCGCCTGAATGCCGCCTTAGGCGCTCAGAGCTCGTTCGTCGGGTCGTGAGCCGCCATCTTCAGCGGGGGTGGTTGGTCGGGCCGCTGTGTGCCGATGAACAGCTCGCGCCAGCGGGCGACGAGCATGTCCGGGCGAATCGCCGCAAGCACGATGAGGATTGCCGCAACGATCAGCAGCAGCCAGGTCAGGGTGGGGTCCATGCAGATCTCCCAATTTCACTGTAAGGCCCATGCTGTCACCATGGCGCCGCCGCTGCAACACAATCTTTGTGTCGCCCCTGGAGCCGCCGATGAACGCGCCCGACCACTTTTCCCCTGCCGCGCCGCTGCCGGCCGCGCTGCTGGATGCCCTCAAGGCCGATTTCACTGAGCGCTGCTCGATCGCGCTGGCCGTTCGCGAACAGCATGGTCGCGATGAATCGGTGTTCGACGTGCCGCCGCCCCAGGCCGTCGTCTTTGCCGAGAGCGAAGCCGAAGTGGCGCGCGTGGTGGCACTCTGCGCGCAGCACCGCGTGCCGGTCATTCCCTACGGCGCCGGCTCATCGCTCGAAGGCCATCTGCTGGCCGTGCAGGGCGGCATTAGCCTGGACGTGTCGCGCATGAACCGCATCCTGCGCGTCGACGCCGAGGACCTGACGGTGACCGTGCAGCCCGGCGTGACGCGCAAGGCGCTGAACGAGGCGCTCAAACACGAAGGGCTGTTCTTCCCTATCGACCCCGGCGCCGATGCGTCTCTGGGCGGCATGGCCGCCACGCGCGCCAGCGGCACGAACGCCGTGCGCTACGGCACCATGCGCGAGAACGTTCTGGCGCTGCGCTTCGTGTCGGCCAGTGGCGAAGTCGTGCGCAGCGGCTCACGGGCCAGGAAAAGCAGTGCCGGCTATGACCTGACGCGCCTCGTCATCGGCAGCGAAGGCACGTTGGGCGTCATCACCGAGTTGACGGTCAAGGTGCATCCGCTGCCCGAGGCCGTGTCGGCGGCGGTTTGCTTCTTCCCCAGCATCGACGCCGCCGTGCGCACGGCCATGCAGATCATCCAGATCGGCGTGCCCATCGCCCGCTGCGAGCTGCTGGACGCCAACGCGATCAAGGCCGTCAACGCGCACGACAAGCTGGGGCTGAAGGAAGCGCCCATGCTGCTGATGGAATTCCACGGCAGCGAAGCGGGCGTGGCCGAGCAGGCGGCGGTGGTGCAGGACGTTGCCGCTGATCACGGCGGTGAGGCCTTCGAGTGGGCGACGACGCCCGAGGCGCGCACGAGGCTCTGGACCGCTCGCCACCACGCCTATCTGTCGGGCCTGCAGATGCGCCCGGGCTGCCGCGCGGTGACGACCGACACCTGCGTGCCCATCTCGCGCCTGGCCGAGAACATCAACGTGAGCATCCAAGAGGTCGAGGCCGCCGGCCTGCCCTATTTCATCGTCGGCCATGTCGGCGACGGCAACTTCCACATGGCCTATCTGCTGGATCCGGTTGATCCGCAGGAGCTGGCGACGGCCGAGCGCCTGAGCGCGCAGATGGTGGCGCGGGCGATTGCGCTGGAGGGCACCTGCACGGGCGAGCATGGCATCGGGCTGCACAAGCAGGGCTTCCTGCTGGACGAGACCGGTGAGGAGGCGGTGGCGCTGATGCGGGCGGTGAAGCAGGCGCTGGATCCGCTGGGGATCCTGAACCCGGGCAAGATCTTTGCGGCATAGAGCGAAGGTCTAGCCGCCATGAACAGACGCGCTCAAATTTCCGTGCTGCTGCTTTCACTGGGGATCTACCTGGTATCCCTTGGCATGCCGATATTCATGTGCCAGCGCGGCAAAAGCGTGTTGGGCCTTCAGGTACTGCTGACAGGCTGGCTTGGAGTTCTTGCCCTTGATCCCCGTTGGATTGCAAACCTTGGTTTCTTCTGGATCTTGGTATCTGTGATCTTCAGGCGCAAGCCGCCGGGCCCGTTCATGGTGCTGGCGACCGTGGCAAGTGCAATCGCAAGCCCCTTGCTACCGGCCATGAGTTGCGGCGATGGCGCCGGCGCCGCGGCCATGTCTGTCGGCTTTGGGCTGGGTGGCTATCTTTGGATGCTTGCGATGTTTGCCTCTGTTGCGGTATTGATCGCGCATGACGCATCGAAACCGCTTTCAAGCGATCTTGAAACCACCCAGCCAATGGCAACTACTCCGGATGAGCGGCCTCCAAGAGAGCAAGGCTAGCTGGGCAGTCTCCGACGCATCATCAAATTGAACGGCGCTAGCCGCTGGGCCGGCTTCTAAACTGCCCCGATGGACACCCTCGCCGCCCCTCCCGCTGGCGCGCTGCGCCAGTTCGACGATTTACCTGGCCCGCGAGGCGTGCCGGTGTTTGGCAACCTGCTGCAGATCGACTCGACGCGGGTGCACCAGCAGGTCGAGGCCTGGTGCGAGGAGTTCGGGCCCATCTTCAAGCTCAAGCTGGGCAAGCGCCGCCTCGTCATCGTCGGTGACCACGAGCTGATCAGCACCGCTCTGCGCGACCGGCCCGATGGCTTCCGGCGCACCCAGCGGCTGGAGGACGTTGGCCGCGAGATGGGGTTGAGCGCGGGTCTGTTCGCTGCCAACGGCGAGGTCTGGAAGCGCCAGCGCCGCATGGTCATGGCCGGCTTCGACCCGGTGCATGTGAAGCGCTACTACCCCTTCCTGCTGCGCGTCGCCGAGCGCCTGATCGGCCGCTGGCAGATCGCTGCGCGCGAGGACAGGACCATCGCTCTGCAGGCCGATCTGATGCGCTTCACGGTCGATGCCGTCGCCGGCCTGGCCTTTGGCGAGGACGTCAACACGCTGCAGTCCGACGAGGACGTCATCCAGCAGCATCTGAACCGCATCTTTCCGATGCTGTACAAGCGCATGTTCGCACCGCTGCCCTTGTGGCGCTGGTGGCCGTCGGCCGAGGACCGCGCGCTGACGCACAGCGTGGCCGAGATCGATGTCGCCGTGCAGGGCTTCATCGCCAAGGCGCGGGCCCGCTTGGCGGCCGACCCGGCCTTGCAAGCCCAACCCGGCAACCTGCTGGAGGCCATGCTGGTGGCCGCCGACGCGCCCGACAGCGGCATCGACGACGCGCAGGTGGCCGGCAATGTGCTCACCATGCTGCTGGCCGGCGAGGACACGACGGCCAACACGCTGGCCTGGATGATCTGGCTGCTGTGGCAGCACCCCGAGGCGCTGGCCCAGGCGCAGGCCGAGGTGGACCGCGTCTGTGGCGATGCCGGCCTGCCGAGCCTGGAGCAACTGGGCGCGCTGGATTTCGTCGAGGCCTGCGCGCACGAGACCATGCGGCTGCGGCCGGTGGCGCCCCTCAACAACTTGCAGGCCGTGCGCGACACACGCGTGGGCGACGTGCAAGTGCAGGCCGGCATGATCGTCATGGCCGTGATGCGCCGCGATGCCACCAGCGCGCGCCACCTGCCCAACGCCACCGCCTTCGACCCCGCACGCTGGTTGGGCGACGCCAAGCAGGCCGGCGCCGTCAAGCGCCTGTCCATGCCCTTTGGCGCCGGGCCGCGCATCTGCCCCGGGCGCTATCTGGCGCTGATGGAAATCAAGCTGGCCATCGCCACGCTGCTGCGCCATTTCGACATCGCCGCCGTCGACACGCCCGACGGCCAGGCGCCGCGCGAGCATCTGCAGCTGGCCATGGGGCCGGTGGGGCTGTCGATGCGGCTGCGCTTGCGGGCCTGAACGAAAAACGCCGCCCGAAGGCGGCGTCGCTGAAGCAGCAGGCGAGGCTTAGAACAGCGCCTTGAACTGCACGCCGTAGGTGCGCGGGTCGTTGATGAAGCCGGTCAGGTTGTTGAAGTCGATGGCGCCGGTGACGCGGACCTGGTTGGTGATGTTGCGGGCGAAACCAGCCACTTCGTACTTGCCGTTGCCCCACAGATAGCCCACGCGCAGGCCGCCTTCGGTGAGCGCCTTGCCGGTGAACTCGGTCGCCTCGTACAGGAAGAAGTTGACCTTGGAGCGGTAGGCCCAGTCGGTGTAGACATAGACCTCGTCGCCACTGGCCAGCGGGATGCTCCAGCGCGCGGTGAGGTTGTAGGTCCACTTGGGCGCATTGGGCAGGGCGTTGCCGTCGATCATGGCGTTGCCGTTGACGATCGGGTCCAGCACCGTCGGGAAGCCGGTGCCCACCTTCAGCGAGCCGCCCGGCGGCACGCCCAGGCCGGCGTCCTTGAGCTTGGTGTTGTTCAGCGAGCCGCCCATCGTGACGGTGAAGTCCGGCGTGATCAGCGCTTCCAGGTTCAGCTCGGCGCCGTTGCCGGTGGCCTTCTTGGCGTTGAGCAGGCGGGTCGCGTTGACGCTGCCGCCGACGGCCGTCAGCTGCAGGTCCTTGACGGTGTAGCTGAACAGCGAGCCGGACAGGCGCAGCGTGCGCTTGAGCAGTTCGCTCTTGAAGCCGACTTCGTAGCTGTTGATGCTTTCCGGGCCGGCCTGCGACTGCGGGCCGAAGGCCGAGGCGTTCTGGATGGACGAGGCGCGGAAGCCGTTGGCGACGCGGGCATAGAGGTTGGTGTCGGCGTCGAGCTTGTAGCTCAGTGCCAGGTCGCCGCTCCACTTGCCGTCGCTGGTGGCGGCCGTCTTGCCGTTGGCGGCGTTGACGGTGCCGGTGGTGGCCAGGTCCTTCTTGTCGTGGGTGTAGCGCAGGCCGGCGCGCAGCTGCAGCGCGTTGCTCAGGTTGTAGTTGACGGAACCGAAGCCGGCATAGGCCTTGTTGCTCTGGCTGGTCAGGATCTCGCTGCGCACGGCATGGGTGGCGGGGTCGTAGTCGATGTTGTCGATGACATAGCGCTCATCGAACAGGTAGACGCCGGCCTGCCAGCGCAGCGGGCCGGCTGCTGCCGACTCCACACGCACTTCCTGCGACAGCTGGCGGTGGCCGTCCATGCGGCTGGCCGTTTCGCTCTGGAAGGGGATGAAGCCCGGGCCGGCCGTGACCGAGCCGCTGGCCGCGTGGCCGCCGTCGATGTCGCCGCGCGAGAAGGGCTTGACCTTCTCGTAGCCGCTGATCGAGTAGATGTTGATCTCGGGCAGCGACCACTTCAGACGCAGGCTGCCGCCGGTTTGTTTCAGCGTCTGCTCGTTGACGCCACCGATTTCCATCTTCTCGGGGTCGAAGCCGTCGACGAGGTCATTCGTGCCGCGCTTGATGATGTTGGCGCGGAACAGGCGCGGGCTGCCGTCGAGGTCGCGCACGTGGATGTTGGCCAGGGCGCTGAACTGCTTGTGCGGCTCGAACAGCACTTGCGCGCGCACGGCGTTGTCGGTGTAGCCCTCGGTCTTGGGCGTGACCTGGCCGGCCAGCGTGTTCTTGGCCCAGTCGCTGCGGCGCTGGCTCTGGCCGGAGATGCGGGCGGCCCAGTCGCCGGACAGCGGCAGGTTGGCGGCGCCTTCGAGGTTGAGGGTGCCGTAGTTGCCGACGGTGACGCTGGCGTAGCCGTCCTGCTTCTGGCTGGGCTTGACGGAGTCGAACTTGACGACGCCGGCCGGCGTGTTGCGGCCGAACAGCGTGCCCTGCGGGCCGGCGACGACTTCGACCGCGGCCGTGTCGAAGATGGGGAAGCCCTTCAGGATGGGGTTCTCCTGGATCACGTCGTCCACCACGACGCTGACGGGCTGCGAGGCGTTGAGGCGGAAGTCGGTGTTGCCATAGCCGCGGATGTAGAAGCGCGGGAAGGCGCGGCCGAAGCTGGACTCGATGTTCAGGCTGGGCACGCGGCCCGACAGGAAGCGCAGGTCCTGGCCGCCGGAGGCCAGCACGTCGAGTTTCTCGCCGCTGATCTTGGAGACGGCGTTGGGCACGTCCTTGATGTTCTCGGCACGGCGCTCGGCCGTGATGACGACGGTTTCGAGCTGGCTGCGGTCCTTGGGGGCTTCCTGGGCCAGGACGGGCAGGGCGGTGCTCAAGGCGAGGGCCAGGAGGCTGAGGCGTGGGACGTACATCGGGCAACGACTCCAAAAAAAGCGGCCCCAACTGCAGGGCCGGCGGCGATTGTGCGGATGCCATCCCGGCCTGACTGGCGTAATGACAGCGTTGTTGCGCAAGTCTGACGGAGTAGTCAGTTTCTCGACGGGCGACGCTGGTGCCCTCGCACCAAGGCCAGGCAGGGGCGCACGAAAATGCGGCGCATGAAACGTCGCACCCTGCTGTCTCAACTGATGGGCCTGAGCGCCCTGCCCGCCTGGCCGGCCCTCGCGCGGCCCGCACCGGTCCCCGACTTCGCTGCGCTGGAGCGCGGCGTGCAGGGGCGCCTGGGCTTCTTCGCACTCGATACCGGCAGCGGCCGCACGCTGGCCCACCGGGCCGACGAGCGCTTCGCCATCGCATCGACCTTCAAGATCCTGCTGGCCGCCCGCGTGGCCCAGGGCGTGGAGGCCGGGCGTTGGGGCTGGAACGATGCCGTGTCGCTGCAAGACGGCCAGCGCGTGCCGCATTCGCCGGCCTTTGACCGCTATCTGCCGCGCGGTCACGCGACGCTGGCCGAGCTGGTGCAGGGCATCGTCGTCGAGAGCGACAACCCCTGCGCGAATGTGCTGCTGCGCCACTGCTGTGACTCGCCCGCCGGTTTGACGGCCTGGCTGCGCGAGCAGGGCGACACCGTCACGCGCCTGGACCGCTTCGAAACCGAGCTCAACGAGAACGCACCCGGCGACCCGCGCGACACGAGCACGCCGCGTGCGTTTGCGAAGACGCTGCAGCATCTGCTGCTCGGCCCGGGCCTGAAGCGCGCCAACCAGGCGCGGCTGTGGGCCGACCTGCAGGCTTCGCGCACGGGGCTCAAGCGCCTGCGCGCCGGCGTGCCGGATGCGAGCTGGCGCGTCATCGACAAGACCGGCAGCGGCGCCCGTGGCGCGGCCAACGACGTGGCCCTGGTCTTCCCGCCGGGCAGCCGCTCGCCCTGGGTCGTCGTTGCCTTCCAGTCGGATGCCAAGGCCTCGACGGACCAGCTCAACGCGGTGCATGCCGAGGCGATGCGCCTGCTCGTGCAGGCTTGGGCCGGCTAAGCCAACGGCGCGAACTCGCTGACCGTGCGGTCGCGCCCGGTCTGCTTGGCCTGGTAGAGGGCCCGGTCGGCGCGCTCGATGGCCAGGTGCAGGTCCTCGCCCGGCGCGCATTCGGCCACGCCGGCCGAGAAGGTGATGCGCAGGCCGGGCACGATCTTGTCGAAGCGGCTGCCGGCCAGCGCCTCGCGCAGGCGCTCGACCAGGGCCGCGGCCGTGTCGGCGCTGGCCTGCGGCGTGACGACGAGGAACTCCTCGCCGCCCCAGCGGCCGGCGAAATCGGTGCTGCGCAGCGTGCCCTGCAGGGTGCCGGCGAAATGACGCAGCACCGTGTCGCCCACGCCATGGCCGTGGCGGTCGTTGACCAGCTTGAAGTGATCGATGTCGATGAGCACCAGGCTCATGGTCTGGCCGCTCTGCCGTTGGTTGAGCTGCTCGGCGGCCAGGCGCTCGCTGAGGTGGCGGCGGTTGCTGATGCGGGTGAGTTCGTCGTGGTGGGCGAGGTACTGGATGCGCTCCAGCGCCGCGCGCAGCTCCGTCGTGCGTGCGCCGAGCTTGGCGCGCAGCTTGGCCATGTTGACCGACAGCACCGACACCGCCGTCATCAGGATGGCCGCGAAGCTGAAGTGCAGCACCTCCACGGCCGGCGGGAAGCGTGCCGGGTCCGTGCTGGCGCCATAGACCATGGCGGCGCCCAGTGACACCAGCCCGAACAGATAGAGGCCGAAGGCCTGGCGCTGCGACAGCACGAACATGCCCCACACCAGGTTGAGCAGCATGATGGCGATGATGGCGCCACGCAGCGGCGGGTCGATGGCATAGCCCCAGGCCGTGATCAGCACGCCGAAGACCGACTGCGGCAGCGTCAGCGACGGGTCGCCGCCCAGATGCCGGCTCAGGCCCGTGCGCACCAGCAGATAGAAGGTCGTGATGCCCGCCAGGCTCAGGGCGCTGACCCAGATGCCGGGGGCGGCGTCCATCAGGCCCTGGTTCACCTGCACGGCCACATTGAGCGCGAACAGCCCATAGACCACCACGGCCAGCAAGGTCAGCTTCACCGCACCGCGGCCCTGGCCATCGGGGCCTAGCAGCCAGGCCACCCAGCGTGACGGCGCGGGGTTGGCGATGGTGGGTCGCTCGGGAGGCATGGGGCGCCGAGGATAGCGGCCGCCCGGCTCGCCGTGCGCGCCGACACAGTTGGTTGCAAGGCCCGTCAGGGCGTGATGCGCAGCCCGTCCTCGGCCCAGCCCAGCGGGCCGGCGTAATGCGCGCGGATGGAAGCCTGGACCGCCTCGCGCTGGGCCTCGATGGCCGGCGACAAATGGGCCAGCAGCAGCTGGCCGGCCTGAGCGTCGGCGGCGATCGCACCGATCTGGGCCGGCGCGGTGTGCAGGGTGTAGAGCACCGGTGGCGAGCCGGGCGGGTCCAGCACGACGCTGTTGAACACCAGCAGACTGGTGCCTGCGGCGAGGCGGCGCAGCGCGGCATGCCCGGCGGGGTCGATGTCGCCGCTGAAGGTCAGGCTCTTGCCGCCGTGGTCGACGCGGTAGATGACGGCCGGCGCGTCGCGGTGGTGGCCGGCCAGGGCGGTGATGCGCAGGCCGTCTTCGTCCAGCAGCACGCGCGGCTGGGGCGTGGCGCCGATGTCGGTGGCGCGCAGCGTCAGTGGTGCCGAAAACGCCGGCAGGTAGGCGAAGGCGCCCTGCTTGCCGAACAGCAGGTCCACGAAGCGCCGCGTGGAGGGGAAGTCGCCGTCGTCGCGCTGGCGGGCGCGTTGGCCGGCCGGGCCGAAGATCTGCAGCGTCACCGGCCGCCCCGCCGACACCGCGCGGGCCTTGACGATGCCGGGCAGCCCGCCGGCATGGTCGGCATGCAGATGGGTCAGCAGGATGATGTCGAGCTTGCCCAACGCGAGCTTGGCCTCGCCCAGGCGCGCGAAGGAGCCCGGGCCGGCGTCCACGAGGATGCGCGGCACGCCGTCCACCAGCACCAGGTGGCTGGACCCGGCGCGGCCGGTGGCGCCAGGCCCGCCCGACCCCAGCACGACGAGTTCGAGCGCGGGCGGCGGGCTCTGGGCCTGCACGGCCGCGGCCAGGCTGGCCAGCAGCAAGAGGAGGGCGCGACGCAGCGGCTTCATGGCGGTCCTTGGGAGCGGGCGGAGGCGGCGCCATCATCGCGCGACGCTTCGTTGCACAGCGAAGCATCTCGGGCCCATGGCGCCACACACTGGCTGCATTCCTTCAACACGCCGTGAGTCCACCGTGCCCATCACCTGCTTCATCCGCTACGAACTCGATCCGGTCCAGCGCGAGGCCTTCCGCGAATACGCCCAGGCCTGGGGCCACATCATTCCGCGCCTGGGCGGCCGGCTGCTCGGCTACTGGCTGCCGCACGAGGGCACGAACTACGAGGCCTGGGGCCTGGTGGGCTTCGATTCGCTGGCGGCCTACGAGGACTACCGCACGCGGCTCAAGGCCGACCCCGAGGCGCGCGCCAACTTCGAGTTCGCCCAGAAGCAGCGTTTCATCCTGCGCGAGGAGAGGACTTTCTGTGAGGATGTGCAGCCATGATCGCCGTCATCTTTGAAGTCCAGCCGACCGAGGAAGGCCGTCAGGCCTATCTCGACCATGCCGCCGCCTTGAAGCCGCTGCTGGAGCGCATGGACGGCTTCATCTCGGTGGAGCGCTTCCAGAGCCTGACGAATCCGGACAAGCTGCTGTCGTTGTCCTTCTGGCGCGACGAGGAGGCCGTGCGTGGCTGGCGCGAGATGGAGCGCCACCGCGAGGCACAGCAGGCTGGCCGCGGCGGGCTGTTCCAGGACTACCGGCTGCGGGTGGCGCATGTGGTGCGCGACTACGGCTTGAACGAACGCGAACAAGTACCTCGATGAACGCCGAACCTCGTCTCGCTCGCATCGCCGCGGCAATCGCCGATCCGACGCGGGCACGTACGTTGGCCCGTCTGCTCGATGGGCGCCTGCATACCGCGGGCGAACTGGCCACGCATGCAGGCGTCGGCGCGGCGACGATGTCGGCCCACCTGAAGCTGCTCGTCGACGAAGGCCTGGCGCGGGTGCGGCCGCAGGGGCGGCATCGCTATTTCGGCCTGGCGGACGGCGACGTGGCGCATGCCCTGGAGGCCCTGCTGCGCGTGGCCGATGGCCGCGACGCCGGACCCGCCGCAGACCTGAAGCGCTGGCAGAAGCCCGAGATGCGCGGCCTGCGCCATGCACGCAGCTGCTACGGTCATCTGGCCGGCGAGCTGGGCGTCCGGTGGCGCGAGGCGCTGCTGGCCAAGGGCTGGGTGACCGCCGCGCCAGATGGGCGCTATGAGCTCAGCGATGCCGGTCGCGAGGCCTTGGCTGAGCTGACGCCCGAAGGCTTTGCCGAAACGGGACGGGTGCTCTACGACTGCGTGGACTGGTCCGAACGTCGCGACCATTTCGCGGGGCCGCTGGCGGTGGCCTGGCTGGAGGCCATGGTGGACAAGGGTTGGCTGAAGCGGGTAGCCGATACGCGTGAGCTGCGACTCACACCGCCCGGCCGGCCGGCGCTGGTGGAGAGCTTGATGGGCGGCGTGTCATCGCCCGAGCTTTAGGCATCGAACTACCATCTGCCCTCCCCCTTTCACTGACCTTGGACTGAGCATCAATGGCCGACGCCCACGATCCCTTTCATGCGCACATCTACTACGAGGTCTCCGATCGGTCGGCCGCCGAGCAGCTGCGGTCGGAACTGCAGGCCAACCAGGGCAAAGCCGAGCTGGCCGACATCCTTTTCGTTGGGGACATGACGGACCGGGCGGTGGGGCCCCACCCCCTGCCGCAGTACGAGATCCACTTCTACCGCCGGGCGCTGCCGGTCGTCCTGGAGCGAATCCAGGCCCATGGGCTCAGGGCCCTCGTCCATGAACTGACGGACGATGATCTTGCGGACCACACCTCCCAGGCGCATTGGATAGGAGAGCCTTTGCCGCTGCTGCTTTCGGTGCTTGATCCGCCAGGCATGAACAAGGGCATCGCCCGGTTTGGAAGATCGGACTTCTGAGCGTTTTCGGCCATGCCTCCTCGACTTCTTTTCGCTCTCGTGGCCGCCTACTTCGCCGCCAGCCTCGCCCACTTCAGCCACAACGCCCAGTACATCGCCTTCTATCCCGGCATGCCGGCCTGGCTGACGCCGGGAACGGTGTGGCTGTGCTGGCTTGCTGTCTGCGCTGTCGGCCTTCTGGCATGGGCATTGACCCGGCTCGGCCTGCCCGCGCTGGGGCTGCTGGCTCTCGGCGTCTACGGTGCTCTGGGCCTGGATGGCCTGCTGCATTACCGCCTGGGCCTGTGCTCCCAGCACACGCTGCTGGCCAATCTGACGATCTGGGCCGAGGCGACGACGGGCCTCACGCTGTTGCTGGTGTCGGCCGTGCTGTTCGCGCGGCTGCTGGGTAGTCGCAGGCAGCTCGCCGCCGGCTAGCGCTTGCGCTTGGGTGGCACCAGTAACGCGCCGCGCTGCCGGGTGGTGAGGTCCCACAGATAGACCTCGCGCGTGGCCTTGTCGACGGCGTAATGGCCGAGCAGATGGCTGGCATCCTTGGGTTCGCCGGGGCCGTCGAAGCGCAGCGTGAAGACGAAGTCGGTGTCGACGGGATGGCGCTTGCAGCGGTAGTCGCCGCGCTTCTTCTCGCCGGCCAGGTGCAGGGCGCGCGCGGTGCCGATCAGTTTCATGCAGGCCTGGCGTTCGGTCAGGCCCACCGCGTGGGCGGGCAGTGCCGTGGCGACGACGAGGGCGGGCAGCAGCAGCCGGAACATGCCAGCCAGTATCAGCCCGCCTGAGCCGGCACGCGCCAGCGTTTTGTCACGCCCGAGGACCCGATCGACTATGCCCGCGACGGGCGGCTTTGCAGTAAGGTGCGGTGGCCGTACCGCCGCCGGGCGGGTTGCAGGGGGTGGCCATGCTCAACCTATCAACGCTTGCCTTGCGGAAGCTTCGCACCGACGTGCGCCACGAGTCCTGCCGGTCGCCAGCCCAGCACGAATTGCACCGGCTGCATTGCGTCTACCTGGTGGCCCTGGGGCACAGCTGCCGCGAAGTGGCCAGCTGGTTTGGCGATGGCACGCGCAGCGTTCAGCGCTGGGTGACGGCTTACGCGGCCTGCGCGTGCGAGGCCGACACATGCAGCGGTGCCGAGCGCGCATCGCTGGCGGGGCCGAGCGGCCGCCCGCCACGCGTCTCACCGGAGGCCGCGCAGCAGGTGCGGCTCGATCTGCAAGGCCTGCCCTGTCAATTTGGCTACCCGCAGGGCCGCTGGGACGGCCGGTTGCTGCAGCAGCATCTGCAGGCCTGCTTCCGCGTGGAGATGGGCTTGCGGCAATGCCAGCGTTTTCTGCGCGACGCAGCGCAGGCAATCGGCGCACCGGCCTAGCGGCGCCGACGCCTTGCCATCAGGGCCGCTGCGCTGACCAGCAGCCACAAGGACAAGGCACCGGGCTCGGGAAGGATGGTGGCCCGCTGGCGCAGCACGAAGGTGGTGCTGCCGTCGTTGTCGGCCACACCCTGTGCATCGACGTCATGGATGTGCAGACCGAGGGTGAAGATGTTGGGCGTGGGGCCGCCACTCGGGAAATCGGGGCCGGACGCGAGCCAGTCCAGCGAGTCCGGCGCGGTGGGATCGTCTTGCCCGCTCAGGACGAATTGGTCACCGGTGGGCGCTGGCGTGTTGAAGAAGAAGACATCGTCGGTTTCGCCCGACTCCCTGAATCCAGCGCCGCTACCGTAGCCAAGGGTGTGGTGGAAATCGTGCCATCTGAAACCCGTCATGTTCTCGACGCCTTCAAACAGCGTGATGTCGGTTGAACCGCCCTGCGCCATGCCGGACACGGTGATCGTCACATCACAAGGCCCCAGACCGGTCATCAATTTGCCAAAGCCGAGCAAGGGCGCATTGAAGCCCTGTGGGCCGACGGCCGTGCAATTGCCGCTCATCGAATCGACCGTTGCCGTGACTGCGGCATAGGCCGTCAAGGTGAGCGACGACAGCGCCAGTGCGGCGACGGTACTCGCCAATACTCTGAGTCCGGTCATCGGGTGCTCCTGTGGCGTTGATGGGGCAAGCGCTGTCGCGCCTGCCAACCCAGGGCCTGGCAAGCCGTAGCGGCGTTGCTGTGGACCCTCGCCTACCCTTGGACGCATCCTCCATGCCAAAGTCCCCTGCCGCGGCGGCTCGACAGAACTGCTGGCCGAGCCCGGTCGCCGCTTTCAGGCATGGCTGGGGCCAGACGGAGTCGCTGGTGGCATGGCGTCGCGCCAGATTCCGTCGCGGCGATGGGCAGGGGCGAGCCGCCTCCCGGCTCGCTGCGAGCGGTGAGCGTTGCAGTTGTAAGTTTTTTCGACAGCGCCGCGGGTTGTCGTCGGCGCGGGGATGTCGAGTACCTGGCGCCGTTCAGCCCACCTGCGCCGGCACGTTCCAGCGCTTGGTCACGTCGCCGCGCGTGTTGACGCTTTCCAGGTTGACCGCGAAGCCCCACAGCCGGCCGACATGCTTGAGCACTTCCTGGGCGCTGTCGTGCAGCGGGCGGTTGAGGTGCTGCACATGGCGCAGTGTGAGGGACCGGTCGCCGCGCAGGTTCACGTTCCAGACCTGGATGTTGGGCTCGCGCGTGGACAGGTCGTACTGGCGCGACAGGGCCTGGCGCACGTGGCGGTAGCCGCCCTCGTCGTGGATGGCGGAGATCTCGTACTCGCTCTTGGCCTCGTCGTCGAGGATGGAGAAGAGGCGGAAATCGCGCATGATCTTCGGGCTCAGGTACTGGCCGATGAAGCTTTCGTCCTTGAAGTTGCGCATCGCGTGGTCGAGCGTGGGCAGCCAGTCGCTGCCGGCGATGTCGGGGAACCAGTCGCGGTCTTCGGCTGTCGGGTTCTCGCAGATGCGCCGGATGTCGGTGTACATCGCGAAGCCCAGCGCATACGGGTTGAGGTTGGCGCCCGGGTGCTGGTAGATGACGTTGGTGTGGGACTTGAGCCACTCGATCATCATGCCGTCGCTCAAGTAGCCGTCGTCGTACATCTGGTTGAGCAGGCGGTGATGCCAGAACGTGGCCCAGCCCTCGTTCATCACCTGGGTCTGGCGCTGCGGGTAGAAGTACTGCGCGATCTTGCGGACGATGCGCACGACCTCGCGTTGCCAGGGGTCGAGCAGCGGCGCGTTCTTCTCGATGAAGTACAGCAGGTTCTCCTGCGGCTCGTCGGGAAAGCGGCGGCTCTCGGCGGCCTCGTCGGGGCGGTCGGCCTTCTTGGGCAGGGTGCGCCAGAGGTCGTTGATCTGCGACTGCGCGTGCTGCTCGCGGTCCTTCAGGCGCGCGCGCTCCTCGGCCAGTGACAGCTTGGCCGGGCGGCGGTAGCGGTCCACGCCGTGGTTCATCAACGCGTGGCAGGAGTCGAGCAGGGACTCGACGGCGTCCAGGCCATAGCGCTCCTCGCACTCGGCGACGTAGTTCTTGGCGTAGACGAGGTAGTCGATGATGGACGAGGCATCCGTCCACATGCGGAAGAGGTAGTTGCCCTTGAAGAAGCTGTTGTGGCCGTAGCAGGCGTGGGCGATGACGAGGGCCTGCATGGCCAGCGTGTTCTCCTCCATCAGATAGGCGATGCAGGGGTCGGAGTTGATGACGATCTCGTAGGCCAGGCCCATCTGGCCGCGCTTGTAGTTGCGCTCGGTGCTGATGAACTCCTTGCCGTAGCTCCAGTGCCGGTAGTTGACCGGCATGCCGACGGAGGCATAGGCATCCATCATCTGCTCGGCGGTGATGACCTCGAGCTGGTTGGCATAGGTGTCCAGGCCGAAGCGTTCGGCGGTGTTCCTGATGACGGTGTGGTACTCGTCGATGAGGTCGAAGCTCCAGTCGTTGGGCGACGGCAGGGGCTGGCTGGGGCGTTGCAGCAGCGGCTTCATGCGCTGCAGCGGCTGGCGCTGGCGGCGCTCCGGCACGCCGGGCGGCGGTACCGCGGCGTGCTCGTGATGACGGCGATCCTCTTTGCTGCTCATGTGGCCGCCCCTTCCTTCTTGAACAACTCGCGGAAGACGGGGTAGATCTGCGAGGCCTCGATGGCCTTGCGCATCGCGAAGTGGCGGGCGTCCTCGCTGAGCTTCTGGTATTCCTCCCAGAGGTTCTGCTCGGGTTCGGCCACCTGCACATAGGCGAAGTAGCGGCACAGCGGCAGGATCTTGTCGGCCAGCAGCTCGCGGCAGCGGCCGCTGTCGTGGTGCCAGTTGTCGCCGTCGCTGGCCTGGGCGCCGTAGATATTCCACTCGGTCGGCGAGTAGCGCTCCTTGATGATCTGCTCCATCAGCACGAGGGCGCTGGAGACGACGGTGCCGCCTGTTTCTGTCGCGTGGAAGAAGTTCTGCTCGTCCACCTCCTGGGCCTGGGTGTGGTGGCGGATGAAGACGACGTCGATCTTCTCGTAGTGCCGCGTCAGGAAGAGGTAGAGCAGGATGAAGAAGCGCTTGGCGAGGTCCTTGCGGCTCTCGTCCATGGAGCCCGACACGTCCATCAGGCAGAACATGACGGCGCGCGTCGTCGGCACCGGGATGCGCACGCGGGCGCGAAAGCGCAGGTCGATGGGATCGAGGAAGGGAATGGCCTTGAGGCGCGCCAGCAGATGCTGGATGCGTTCGCGCGTCTCGGCCAGCAGGCGCGGGGTTTCGGGGCGGTCTTCCTTGAGCAGCTCCTGCTCGCGGGCTTCGAGCTCGTGCAGCTCGCGGCGCTTGTCCATGCCCAGCGCAATGCGCCGGCCCAGGGCGCCGCGCATGGAACGCACGACGTGCAGATTGGTGGGCGTGCCGTCCGAGACGAAGCCGGCGCGCTGGCTGCGCCATTCGGGCGTGTCGGCCAGTGTCGTGCGCGCGAGATTGGGCAGGGCCAGGTCCTCGAAGAAGACCTGCATGAACTCTTCCTTGCTGAGGTGGAAGACGAAGTCGTCCTCACCCTCGCCCTGGTCGCTGGCCTCACCGCCGCCGCCACCGCCGCCTTGCCCACCCTTGGGCTTGGCGATGCGGTCGCCCTTCACATACTCCTGGTTGCCGGGCCGCACGACCTCGCGCACGCCGCCGTCGCCATGGCCGAAGACGGGCTCGCTGAGGTCCTTCTTCGGGATGTGCACATCCTCGCCGCGCTCCATGTCGCGGATGCCGCGGCCGTCGACGGCACGCTTCACCGCCTCGCGGATCTGCTCCTTGTGGCGGCGCAGGAAGCGCTCACGGTTGCCGATGGACTTGTTCTTGCCCGACAGCCGGCGGTCGATGATCTGTTGAAGCGACATGCGCTTGCCTTCCGATCAGCTGCTCTTCCTCACGCGCAGATACCACTCGCACAACAGCCTGACCTGCTTGGCCGTGTAGCCCTTGTCCACCATGCGCTGCACGAAGTTCTCGTGCTTCTTGGCGTCCTCGGCGCTGGCCTTGGCGTTGAAGCTGATGACGGGCAGCAGCTCCTCGGTGTTGGAGAACATCTTCTTCTCGATGACGGTGCGCAGCTTCTCGTAGCTGGTCCACAGCGGGTTCTTGCCCGCGTTGTTGGCGCGCGCCCGCAGCACGAAGTTGACGATCTCGTTGCGGAAGTCCTTGGGGTTGGAGATGCCCGCCGGCTTCTCGATCTTCTCGAGCTCGGCGTTCAGCGCCGCGCGGTCGAAGACCTCGCCGGTGTCGGTGTCGCGGTACTCCTGGTCCTGGATCCAGTAGTCGGCATAGGTCACGTAGCGGTCGAAGATGTTCTGGCCGTACTCGCTGTAGCTTTCCAGATAGGCGGTCTGGATCTCCTTGCCGATGAACTCGGCATAGCGCGGCGACAGCTGCTCCTTGATGTAGCTGACGAACTTCTCTTCGGTCTCCTTGGGGAACTGCTCGCGCTCGATCTGCTGCTCCAGCACATACATCAGGTGCACCGGGTTGGCGGCGACTTCCGAGCTGTCGAAGTTGAAGACCTTGGACAGGATCTTGTAGGCGAAGCGCGTGCTGATGCCGCTCATGCCTTCGTCGACGCCGGCGTAGTCGCGGTACTCCTGGTAGCTCTTGGCGCGCGGGTCGGTGTCCTTGAGGTTGTCGCCGTCGTAGATCTGCATCTTGGAATACAGCGACGAGTTCTCGGGCTCCTTGAGCCGCGTCAGCACCGCGAACTGGCTCATCATCTTCAGCGTGCCGGGGGCGCACTTGGCCTCGGCCAGCGACGAGCCGCGGATCAGCTTCTCGTAGATCTTGACCTCTTCGCTGACACGCAGGCAGTAGGGCACCTTGACGATGTAGACGCGGTCGAGGAAGGCCTCGTTGTTCTTGTTGTTGCGGAAGGTCTTCCACTCGCTCTCGTTGCTGTGCGCCAGCACGATGCCGTCGAAGGGAATGGCGCCGAAGCCCTCCGTGCCCTTGTAGTTGCTTTCCTGCGTGGCAGTCAGCAGCGGGTGCAGCACCTTGATGGGCGCCTTGAACATTTCGACGAACTCCAGCAGGCCCTGGTTGGCCAGGCACAGGCCGCCGGAATAGCTGTAGGCATCGGGGTCGTCCTGGGCATAGGTCTCGAGCTTGCGGATGTCGACCTTGCCCACCAGGCTGGAGATGTCCTGGTTGTTCTCGTCACCCGGCTCGGTCTTGGCCACGCCGATCTGCTTGAGCACGCTGGGGAAGCGCTTGATGACCTTGAACTTGCGGATGTCGCCGCCGAACTCGTCCAGGCGCTTGACGGCCCAGGGGCTCAAGACGCGGTTCAGATAGCGGCGCGGGATGCCGTAGTCGCGCTCCAGCAGCGGCCCGTCCTCGACAGGATCGAACAGCCCGAGCGGGCTCTCGTTCACCGGCGAGCCGGCCAGCGCATAGAAGGGCACGTGCTCCATCAGCTGCTTGAGCCGCTCGGCGATGGAACTCTTGCCGCCGCCCACGGGCCCGAGCAGGTAGAGGATCTGTTTCTTTTCCTCCAGCCCTTGCGCAGCGTGTCTGAAATAGGACACCACCTGCTCGATGGCTTCTTCCAGGCCATAGAACTCGGCGAAGGCCGGATAGATCTTGATGGTCTTGTTGGCAAAGATGCGCGACAGCCGCGGGTCGTTCCGCGTGTCGAGCATCTGCGGCTCGCCGATGGCCTGCAGCATGCGCTCGGCAGCCGTGGCATAGGCCAGGGGGTTTTTCTTGCACTCCGCGAGGTAGTCCTCCAGCGAGAGCTCCTCGACCTTGCTGCGCTCGAAGCGCGCTGCGAAATGGCTGATGACGTCCATGCCGATCTCCTGCGGTTTGAACTCCACAGGGCCACAGGCACGATCCGTGCCCGAGGGACTGGGGGGTTCTGATCGCGCCTCAACTGCAAGGCGTCATCAGAACTCTCCACTCGTCTGATCAGCAGCTTGGCGCCGCCGACGTCGCGTCAATCACAAGAATAAGCCGGCATCTTCCCAACTGCTTGCCCAGCAACACATCGGCCGGGCTTTTCGTTGACAGGGTGCCGGGCCAGCATACGCCCGCAGTTTGGGCAAGACCTGGCACTTTTCGGGCAAACCACACAAACATGGGGGCCTTGTGGCTGGCCGCAGACAGCGCCGTCGGTGAAGAACTGTTGAGAGCCCGGCGAGCCTCGGGAATGCATCACCATCGACTGCAGCAGCGGGTGGGCATCGTTGCCACGCGCCCTAGTGTTGAGCGCCTGCGTGCGACGTGTTTGTCGGACGCCGCCGCATTGCACGGCGGCCCGCGTTCTCAGCCGCCGCGCAGCTTGTCGAGGATGCCGGACAACGCGTCCAGCGAGTCGAAATGGATGGCCAGCTCACCGCTCTGGCCACGCTTGCTGCGCTTCTTCACGCGCACCTCGACGGTGGCGCCCAGCGCGTCGGCCAGCTCTTCTTCCAGGCGCAGCACGTCGCGGCTCTTGTCGCTCTTCACACGCAGCAGCGGCGCCTGGCGGGCAGCGCCCTGGTGCTTGGCGACCAGCTTCTCGGCCTCGCGCACGCTGAGCTTCCTGGCGGCGATCTCGCTGGCCGTCGTGATCTGCGTGGCGCCGTCCAGCGGCAGCAGCGCGCGCGCATGGCCCATGTCCAGGTCGCCGGCCATCAGCATGTTCTGCACCGGCGCCGAAAGGTTCAACAGCCGCAGCAGATTGCTGGCGGCACTGCGCGAGCGGCCGACGGCCTGGGCGGCCTGCTCATGCGTCAGGCCGAACTCGTCAGTGAGTCGTTTCAGGCCCTGCGCTTCTTCCAGCGGATTCAGGTCTTCGCGCTGGATGTTCTCGATCAGCGCCATCGCGGCCGCCGATTCGTCCGGCACCGCCTTCACCAGCACCGGCACCTCGCGCAGGCCCGCAAGTTTTGCGGCACGGAAGCGCCGTTCGCCGGCAATGATCTCGTAGGTCGCGCTGCCGTTCGGTGCGATCGGCCGAACCAGGATCGGCTGCATGATCCCTTGCGACTTGATCGACTCGGCCAGCTCGTACAGCGAGCCCTCGTCCATGCGCGTGCGCGGCTGGTATTTGCCGGCCTGCAGCTGTTCCAGCTTCAGGGCGGAGGGCAAGTCGGTGGCGGGTGCCTCGCTGACCTTGGGGCCGAGCAGGGCTTCCAGGCCGAGGCCGAGGCCTTTGGGTTTCTTGGTGACCATGCGCCAGATTGTCCTTCAGCGCTTCGCGAGGCTTTCCAGCAGTTCCCGTCCCTCTGGCCAGTCACCCAGGCCGGATTCGGCGTTCAGATGACCGCGCGGCCCGGCGACGACGACGCTGCTGCCCCAGTCGGCCGCCATCTGCGAGCTGCGCTCGGCGGCGCCAAAAGGGTCGTCGCTGCTGATGACGGTGATGCTGGGGAAGGGCAGGCGCGGGCGGCGGATGGGGCGCCAGTTGTGCAGCTGGGGCGGCATGTCCGCGCGTTCGGTGTCGGGCGGAGCCACCAGCAGGGCGCCTTTCACGCGGCCGACGTGCTGGGAATGCTCGGCCCAGGCGGCCACCAGCTGGCAGCCCAGGGAGTGGGCGACGAGGATGGCCGGGGCATCGTCCAGCAGCAGCACCTCGTCCAGCCGCGCCATCCAGTCGCCACGGCGCGGCCAGTCCCAGTCGTGCTGCTCGACGCGTTCGTCGCCATGCAGCCGCTCCCAGCGGCTTTGCCAGTGGTCCGGGCCCGAGTTTTGCCAGCCCGGGAGAAGCAGTACACGCTCAGATTTCATGGTTTGCCCTTATCCTGCACAGTTCGATTTTCAGCGGTTGGAGCAGCGGCAATGACGTTCAAGGTGTTTGTGGATGGCCAGGAAGGCACCACGGGTTTGCGGATCCACGAGTACCTCGCGGCCCGCAGCGACATCGAGGTGCTCAAAATCGACGCCGACAAGCGCAAGGACCCGGCCGAGCGCTCGCGCCTGCTGAACGCCGCCGACGTGGCCTTCCTGTGCCTGCCCGACGCGGCCTCGCGCGAGGCGGCCTTCATGGTCAACAACGACCGCACCTGCCTCATCGACGCCAGCACCGCCCACCGCACGGCGCCCGGCTGGGCCTTCGGCCTGCCGGAGCTCGCCCGCGGCCAGCGCGGCGCCATCCAGGCCAGCAAGCGCATTTCCAACCCAGGCTGCCATTCCAGCGCCTTCATCCTGTTGGTGCGCCCGCTGGTGGATGCCGGCCTGCTGTCCAAGGACGCCGCCATCAGCGCCACGTCCATCACCGGCTACTCGGGCGGCGGCAAGAGCATGATTGCCGAGTACGAGCAGCAGCCCTTGCCGGCGCACCTGCAGGCGCCGCGGCCCTATGGCCTGGGTCTCAAGCACAAGCATCTGCCGGAGATGGCTGCCCACACGGGGCTGGCGACGCCGCCGGTCTTCCAGCCCATCGTCAGCAGCTTCTACAAGGGTCTGGCCGTCAGCGTGCCGCTGCACCTGAGCCAGCTCAAGGCCGGCACCACGCCTGAGCACGTCCACGCCGCGTTGGCCGCCCACTACCAGGGCGAGCGTTTCATCAACGTGAAGCCGCTGCGCGACGCGGCCGCGCTGGACGCCGGCTTCTTCGACGTGCAGGCCTGCAACGACACCAACCGCGTCGACCTCTTCGTGTTTGCCAGCGACACCCAGGTGCTGCTGATGAGCCGCCTGGACAACCTCGGCAAGGGCGCCAGCGGCGCGGCCGTGCAGAGCATGAACGTCCACCTGGGCGTCGAGGAAAGCCTCGGGCTGGTCTGAACCAGAAATCTGGGCGCTGAGGCCCGGCCCGGCGACATAGGATGACGCCTCTCTCAAGCGAACGACGGGCCGCTCCCGAGTTTGCTTGACCCCCTCGGGGGGCCTGGCGCGTAGCGACAGGTCTGGGGGCGCTATGTTGGGAGGCGTGATGTCGAAGACTGCAGGCACTGATCCTGTTCTGGCCCGGATCTCTTTGGTCATTCCGGGCCGCACGATCGCCTTGGGCGGCCAGCCCGAGGAGGGCGTGCCCGTGTGCCGGCTCGACACCGAAGCCATGCGCTGGACCTATGTGCTGCGGGCGCGCGAACGCTGGCTCAGTTCGAGTGACGCCAGCAACAGCCGTGAAGAGCAGGCCAACCGCACGCTGAAGGGCTTTGGCCTGAAGGACGCCGACCTGGAGGCGCTGGCCCGCGCGCCGCGCGTCGTCGTGCGCATGCCTTATGCGTCGGAACGCGAGGGCTGGCAGGGCCGCATCTTCCCCTGGGAATACCTGCTGGCCAAGGCCACGCGGCGCTATCGCAATGTGGACAACCACCGCGTCACCGTCATGCGTGAAGTGGTGCCCAAGGCCCCGGCCCGGTGGAAAAAACCCGGGCAGCGCAGCCTGCTCTATGTGCAGAGCGCACCCGGCGGCTTGCGGCAGACCTGGGATTTCAGCGCGGAAACCAAGCGGCTCAAACGCGCGCTGGGCGACATCCAGCTGATGGAGTTGAAAGACCCGAGCTGGCAGCAGCTGCACGACGTCGTGAAGGCGCACAAGCCCGACCTCATCCACCTGAGCGGCTTCGACAACCTGGCCGGCCTGAAGGCCTTGCGCGATCTGGTACCGGACGGCGAAGCGGTGGAGGCCGAATTCGGGCCGATGCGGCTGGACGACGTGCTGGCCAAGGAAGCCAGCGTGCCCGACGGCATGCTGCTGGCCGGCGAGACCGGCGGCGCCGCCGTCGTCGGTGCGCAGCGGCTGGCCGAAGCGCTGGGCGCGGGGGGCGAGCACTGCGCCTATTTCGTCTCGCTCAGCCTCGAAAACTCGGCCGCCCGCACGGCGGCCCTCATCGTGGCCGAGCGCGCGGCCCTGTCGGCCGTGGGCTTCCAGGACGCGGTCGAGGACCAGCTGGCGGACTTCTTCTTCGAGCTGGTCTACGGCCAGCTCGACCAGGCCGTGTGGAACCTGCCGCTGGCCTTCGAGAGCGCCTGGTTGCGCGCGCGCAAGGAGCCCAGAGCCACGCGCGCCACCGGCGTCACGCTGTGGATGGGCGCGCCGCTGAACGAGGCTGCATTCACGCTGGGCGAACCCGCCGCGGCTGAACTGCGCGAGGCCGACACGCCGCCGCGCCTGCTGGCCAAGCCCGAAAAGGAGCTCAACTACGCGGTGCTGCACAACAACGGGCGGCTGTTCAGCGAGATCGTCGTGGAGCGTGGCAACGCCGGGCCCGAGGACGGCTTGAGCGTCGACGTGGAGCTGCAGCTCGGGCCCGAACAGGCAAGCTGGCGCAAGCGCTTCGTGGCCAGCGAGACGCGCTTTGACCTGAGCAACGAGGTGCATGTGCCGCTCACCGCGGCGCTGATGCGGTCGCTGCAGGAAGCGGTCAACAGCACCTTGATGGTCCAGCTCAGCCACAACGACAAGGTGCTGACGCGCGACAGCCATCGCCTGCGCCTGCTGCCGGTGGACCAGTGGCGCGACAACGACAAGGACGGCCAGTGGCTGCCTTCCTTCGTGCTGCCGCGCGATCCGGCCGTCGTCAGCGCGGTGGAACTGGCGCAGCGCTATGTGCGCATCCTGCGCGACAACCCCAGCGCCGGTTTCGAGGGCTATCAGGCCGCACCGAGCACCGAGGAAGAGCAGCTGCGCGAGGTCGATCTGCAGGTGCAGGCGATCTGGGCGGCCCTGCTGCATGAGTGGCGGCTCGGCTATATCAACCCACCGCCGTCGTACAGCAGCAAGCTCGATTCGCAGCGCCTGCGCACGCCCAGCACCATCCTTGGCGCCCGGGCCGGCACCTGCATCGACCTGGCCCTGCTGTTTGCCGCCTGCCTGGAGCTGATCGACGTCTACCCCGTCATCTTCCTGCTCAACGGCCATGCGCTGCCGGGCTATTGGCGGCACAGCAGCTTCCAGGCGGACTATCTGGCGGTCAGCGGCGAGGGCGCGCATGGCGCCATGGCCGGCGCCGCGGATCGCAATTCCTCCGCCAGCCTGCAGCGCTATGCCTGGCAGGCGATCGGCAATGCCCCCTACCGCGAGGTCAGGCAGCTGATCCGCGCGCGGCGCCTGGTGCCCATCGAGACGGTGCGGCTGACCGAGCACTGCGGTTTCGTGGAGGCGGTGGAGGCGGGCATCGACGCGCTGTCCGAAGCGGAAGACTTCCACTCGGTGCTGGACATCGTGACAGCGCGCATGAGCGGCATCACGCCCCTGCCCATCGTGGAGGAGAGGCCATGAGCGGTAACCAACTTTGGGCCGACGTGAGCGCCCGTCTGGTGCTCGAAGAGGAGCCGACCGAGGTCAGCACCCTGCCCATCGGCCAGCGCCGCCGGCGCGCCGCGGCGCGCGACGCCGATGGCCGCGCCAAGGTCGAGCTGGTGCGCGACGAGGACGGCCTGCTGCGCTGGGTCTATTCGCCGCCCACCACGCCCGGCGGCACGGGGCGGCGCTCCTACCGGTCGATTCGCGTGGCGCCGGACGACGTCGTGCAAAGCTTTCGCTTCAACGACTTCGGTGCCAATGCGGTCACCGACAAGCTGATCGCGGCCGATGACTGGTTGACGCCCGACAAGGGCATGCAGCGCTGGCAGGACGGCCGCCTGGTGAACGACGCCCAGCCCAGGATAGACAAGGGCCGCGTGCTGCTGCTGGTGCATGGCACCTTCAGCAAGTCGCAGATGTGGTTCGACGAGCTGCAGGCCACCGACGCCGGCAAGAAACTGCTCGCCGGCTGGCAGCAGAAGTACAGCGCCATCCTGGCCTTTGGCCACGCCACGCTGTCCGTGGCGGCCTGGTCCAACGCCCTGGATCTGCACAGTGCCCTGCAGGACGTCAGCGCGCCCATCGACGTGGTCTGCCACAGCCGGGGCGGCCTGGTCGTGGGCTGGCTGATGCGGCTGCGCGCCGTGCCGGTGGAGCGGGTGATCTTCGTGGCGTCGCCGCTGGTGGGCACCAGCCTGGCCGCGCCGGACAAGCTGCGTGCGGCCCTCGACATGATCGCCAGCTATGCCGATGCCGTGTCGACGCTCAGCAAGCATGCGACGGGCATCGTGCCCTTTGCCGAGGGCGTTTCGCTGCTGGCCAAGATCTTCGGCAAGGTGCTGCACCTGGGCAGCACCACGCCCATCGTCGACGCGGCGGTGGGCCTGGTGCCGGGCCTCGCGACGCAGCAGCTGGTCAAGAACAACAACGATGTGCGGCAATTGTTTGCCGCGCCCTGGCTCAGCAGCCCCCAGATGTCCGGCATCGGCGCGTCTTTCCAGCCCGACGAGAGTGCGCAGCCGATCTGGAAGTTCTGGCGCCGCTTCAGCCACATCGGCGACCAGGTCAAGTACGGTGCGGCCGATCTGGTGTTCCCCGGCCCCAACGACCTGGTGGTGGACGTGGACTCGATGTTCCGTCTCGGCGAGGGCGGCAACATCACGTTCGAGGCCCTCGGCGTGGGCCCGACCACGCACCACACCAACTACTTCCGCGATGAGCGGGTGATCGGCTATCTGGTCGATCAGTTGTCGATCCAGAACTGAGCGGCTTCGCTCTTGGAGGTCTCGCAGCATGAAACCTTGCGCTCTCTTCCTCACCCTCCTGGCTTCGGCGGCTGCCGCGGCACCACCAGCCACCCTGCCTTTCAAGGAAACGGTGCACGGCATCCCGCTGGCCGACGAGTACCGCTGGATGGAAGACCCGGCCCGGGCTGGCGACATGAGCACCTGGGTGCTGTCCGAGTCTGCAGCGGCCCAGGCTGCACTGCGGGCACTGCCCGAGCGCGCGGCATTTGCCGCCAGGCTCAGGGAGGTGTCATCCGATCTGACGAAGGTCCGGGACGTGCAGATCGCCGGCCCGGTGACGGTGTTCCGTCGCACCTCGGCAGGCGACAAGACCGCCAAGCTCATGGTGCGCGAGAACGGCAGGGAGCGGGTGCTGCTGGACCCCAACACCGCGTCGGGCTCGGTCGTCGCCATCAACAACGTCTCGCTGTCGCCCGACGGCAAGCTCGTCGCCGTGCACCAGGCCAAGGGCGGCGGCGAGGTCGGTGAGATCGCCGTCTACGACATCGCCACGGGCCAGGTGGTTGGCACGCCTTTCGAGCAGATCTGGGGCGAGTTCCCGCTGCAATGGCTGGGCGGCGACTGGGTGAGCTACACGCAGATGGCCGCGGCGGGCAGCCGCGCCGATCCCATCATGGGCATGCGCACCTTCCTGAAGCGGGTGACGGAGGCCGGCCCTGGGCGCGCCGTTCTCGGCGCCGACACCCCTGGCCCCGCTTTTCCAGAGAAGGACTTCCCCATCGTTCGCGCCGCGCCCTGGAGCGAGTGGGTCGTGGGCATGGGCGCCGGTGCCCGTGCGGACGCCAATTACTGGATCGCCCGCAAGGCCGATCTGGTGGCAGGCCAGCCGGCCTGGCTGCCGCTGGCGACGCTGGAAGACAGGGCCAGCGACGCGGACCTGTTCGGCGATGCGGCCTTCGTGTTGACCACGCGGGCGAACGCGTCGGGCGCGATCGTGCGCCGGCCCGTCAGCGGCGCCGGCCTGGGCGCCCCGGCGACGGTGTTCGAGGGCGACGGGCGGCTGTTCCTGACGTCCCTCATCGTCGCCAAGGACGGCATCTATGTCGCCGCACAGTCGGACGGCGTGACCCGGCTGTTCTACAGCCCCGACGGGCAACGCAAGTTCACGGAGATCAAGTTGCCTATCGAGGCCGGCGACATCCTCGATACGCGCGTCAGCATCGACGGCAGTGGCGTCACGCTCGGCCTGATGGGCTGGTTGTCCAATGTGCGGACCTATGCCCTGGTGAAGGGCAGGATCAGCGACACGGGCTTGGGCAGCCAGACCTGGGCCGGCGCGCGCGCCATGCAGGTGGATCGCCTGCAGGCCAGGAGCGCCGACGGCACCCTGGTGCCGCTGGTGGTGCTGCGCCGCAAGGGCGTGCTCCCCAAGGGCGGTCTGCCCACCATCCTGGAGGCCTACGGCGCCTACGGCACGCCCTCGACGACACCCGTCTACTGGCGCGACTTCATGGCCTGGGTCGCGCAAGGCGGCGCGATGGCCTTCTGCGGCGTGCGGGGCGGCAACGAGCGCGGCCGCGCCTGGCACGAGGGCGGCCGCAGCGCCAACAAGCCCAACGGCCATGCCGACTTCATCGCCTGCGCGACGACGCTCAAGGCCCGCGGCATTGCCACCGCCAAGGGGGTTGTCGCCGTGGGCACCAGTGCGGGCGGTGCCCTCGTCCCGCCGGCGGTCCTGAAGGCGCCTGGCGCCTTTGCAGGCATGGTGCCGCGCGTGGCGGTGCTCAACACGTCGCGGCTGGGCGCCGCGGCCAACGGTGCCAACCAGTTCGACGAGTTCGGTGACCCGGCCACGCCGCAAGGCTTCAAGGCCCTCGTCGCCATGGACGCCTACCAGGCGCTGGCCACGGCGACGGACATGCCGGATACCTTGCTGACCATCGGACTGAACGACAAGCGCGTCAGCCCGTGGATGAGCGCCAAGTTCGCCGCGCGCGCACAGGCCCGGTTCGGCGACAGGCGCAAGGTGTGGCTGCGTGCCGAAACGGATGGCGGCCACGGCATCGGCACTGCGGAGGAAGCGCATGCCGCCGAATACGCCGACATCTTTGCCTTTGCCTGGGACCGCAGCCGCTGAGCACGGAGAAGCCATGTTCGACCATGTCAAGTTCGGCGTCAGCGACTTCGCCGCCAGCAAGTCCTTCTACGCCGCGGCCCTTGCGCCGCTGGGGGTGACGGTCGTTGCGGAGGGGGTGCCGACCTATGGCGCCGAGCTTTGCCGCCCGGACGACAACTGTTCCTTGTGCATCTTCCAGACCGAAGAGAAGCCGGCGCATCTGCACCTGGCTTTCGTGGCCGCGAGTCGCGAGCAGGTCGACGCCTTCTACCTTGCGGCGCTGGCGGCCGGCGGGCAGGACAACGGCCCGCCCGGCCTGCGCCCGAACTACCACGCGAACTACTACGCCGCCTTTGTCATCGGCCCGGACGGCCACAACCTCGAGGCGGTGTGCCAGGCGCCCGAGGCCTGAGCTGGCGCACTAGCGCCGAATCTGCGCGGACGTGAACCGGCGGCCCGCGAGCGACAGCCTGGCGGTAGCGCGGATGTCGTCTGAGCCCGCGCCGAGCTGCACTTCATAGCTGCCGGGCGCGATGATCCATTCACCCGTCGCGACGTCGAAACGCGCCAGCAGCCGGGGATCGATCCTGATCGCGCTGCTGCCGGCCTGGCCGGGCTTCAGGCTCAGCTTGTCGAAGCCGACCAGGCGGCGCGGGGCCTCCCACTGGGCGCCCTGCGGCGCACGCACATAGACCTGGCCCACCGAGGCGCCTTCGCGGCTGCCGGCGTTGCGGGTCGAGAACCTGACGGTGACCTGTGCCCTGGTCTGCTCGGCCTTCAGGCCGCCCAGCTCGAAGGCGGTGTACGACAGGCCATGGCCAAAGGCGTACAGCGGCTTGTGCCCATGCAGGTCGAACCACTTGTAGCCCACGGCCGCCCCCTCGGTGTAGCGGACCGTGAACGCGGGGCCGTCGGACTTGCCGGCGATCTGCGCGCGCACGAGCTGGTCCGTGCCCGCGGGGAAGGTGATGGGTAAGTGGCCGGACGGGTTGACCGCGCCCGTGAGCAGCCGGGCGATGGCCTCGCCACCGGCGGCGCCCGGGTAGAAGGCCGCCAGGATGCCCTTCACGTCCTTGTGCCAGGGCATGAGGACGGCGCCGCCGCTCTCGACGACGACGACCGCATTCGGGTTGGCCTTGGCGACCGCGGCGACGACGGCGTCCTGGTTGCCTTCCAGGCTCAGCGACGGCGCATCCAGCGACTCGGCCGTCCACTGGTGGACGAAGACGATGGCGACATCGGCAGCGGCGGCGGCCTTGCTGGCGGCGTCGACATCGGTGCCCGCATCGAAGGCGAACTGCGTTGCCGGCAGCAGTTTCTGCAAGGCCTTCAGCGGCGACGACGGTTGCCACACCTGCGTCAACCAGCCGCCGGGGCCGAGGCCCGGCACGGCGTTGCCGCCGATGGGCGTGACGACGGCCGAGCCGCCGCCCGCGAGCACGGCCTTGTCGGCGTAGCTGCCGATGATGGCCACACGCCTGGGCGCTGCGCTCGGGGAAAGGGGCAGCACACCCCCCTCGTTCTTCAGCAGCACCAGCGACTGCTCGGCGGCCGACTGCGAGACCTTCGCGTTGGCGGCAAAGTCGATGGGGCCGGCCTTCACGGGGTGGTCCATCACACCTTTGTCGAACATCGCCCAGAGGATGCGCCGGGCCATGTCGTCGATGCGCGCCTGGGGCACCGAGCCGTCGTCGACGGCGTCCTTCAGCGGCTTGCCGAAGTAGGCGACCTTGTCGAAGGGGAAGCCGGACTGCTGGTCCAGCCCGCCATTGGCGTCCTGCACCGTCGAGTGCACGGCGCCCCAGTCCGACATGACATAGCCCTTGTAGCCCCAGTCGCCCTTGAGCACCTGGTTCTGCCACTTGTCGTTCTGGCAGGCATGGACGTCGTTGATGCGGTTGTAGGAGCACATCACCGAGCCCGGGCTGGACTTCTCGATGGCGAGCTCGAAGGCCAGCGCGTCACTCTGGCGCAGCGCGGCCTCCGAGATCTGCGCACTGACGATGTTGCGGCCGGTCTCCTGCGAGTTGATCAGGTAGTGCTTGACCGTCGAGATGATGTGGTTGGTCTGCACGCCGCGGATCAGCCCGGCGCCCATCTCGGCAGCCAGCAGCGGGTCTTCGCCGGTGTATTCGAAGTTGCGGCCGTTCTGCGGCTCGCGCGCCAGGTTGACGCCGCCCGCCAGCATGACGTTGAAGCCCGACAGCCGCGCCTCCTGGCCGATCATCTTGCCGCCGGCCTCCGCCACGCGCGGGTCCCAGCTGGCGGCCGTGGCCAGCGACGACGGCAGGGAGGTGCGCTCCAGGTAGGGGTTGCGCACGCCGATGGAGGCGTCGGCCTGGTGCTGGGCCGGGACCCCTAAGCGCGCGATGCCGGGGATGTAGCCGGCGGAGCCGGGAAGCACCGTGGCGATGACCTCCTTGGTGTTGACACCGGGAATCAGGCTGCTGTCCACCTGCGCCAACTGGTCGCCCGAGGCATAGCCGAACAGCAGCAGCAGCTTCTCCTCCAGCGTCATCGCCTTGAGCAGCAGCTCGGTGCGCTGCACGGAGGACTTGGTTCGGTCTGTCCAAGGCTGGGCCGAGGTGATGGCAGCGGTGGTCGCGGCATTGGCGGCGTGCACCGTCGGGGCAGCAGCGCAGAGCGCCATCGTCACAGCCGTTGCGACCAGGGAAGCGGACATTGTTTTCATGGCGGGCGGGCGCTTTTCCGCTGGGCGTGGAAGCGCTTTCCAGATCAAGGAGGGCGGGCGGACTCTACCTGGGATAGCGGTGTCCTGCCCGTCGCCGGGGGCCGCCGGCCCCAGCGATTTTTGGCGCGCGCTACTGCGCGACCAGCTCCACGCGCCGGTTCCTCGCCCGCCCGGCCTCGTCGCCATTGCCGGCCACCGGGGCGAGCGAGGCCAGGCCCTTGGCGCTGAGGCGCTTGGGGTCGACCTTGTAGGGCGCCGCCGTCAGGGCCAGCACGACGGCGCGGGCGCGCTCCATGCTCAGCGCCTGGTTGGCCTCGAAGCTGCCGACGTTGTCGGTGTGGCCGACGATGTAAGCCTTCAGCATGGGCTGGTTCTTCATCAGCTCGGCCATCGCGTCGAGCTGGGCCTTGGACTCGGGCTTGAGCTCGGTCTTGCCGGTGTCGAAGAACAGGCCGGTCAGCGTCACGCGGCCTTCCGCCACGAGGCCGGCCTGCAGGGCATTGGGGTCGACCGTGACCTGGCCGGTCTCCATGGCCTTGGGCTCGACGACCTGCACATAGGTGGCCACCATGCCGGTCGTCGCATTGGCGGCCAGCGAGTTGTAGATCAGCACGGTGGCTTCCTGGCCGGGCTTGCCCAGGGTGCCGACCAGCATGCGGCCCTCGTCGCCGGACAGGGCCGACGTCAGGCTGTAGCGGCCGCTGGTGGGCGTATCGACCGTGCCCTTGGCCCAGACGAAGCCCTTGGTCGGATCGCTCTGCTTGAGCCAGGCGAAGTAGAGGTCGAAGCAGTCGCGCTCGCACGAGAAGCGCTTCTTGAAGCCGGCCGCGTTCAGCGCCTGCTCGTAGTTGCGCCAGACCTCCAGGTTGGCCTTGCCGCGCGGCGCGATGTAGACGGTCTGCGTGACCTTGCCTTCGAGGTTGAGCAGCGGGTCCTTGAACTGGCGCTTGTCGGCCTTGGACAGTTCGACGCTGGGCGGAATGACGGCGGCGTCCCAGTTGGAGACGCGCTGGCCGGCCAGCCAGGAGCCGGCGAAGCGCCTGATGAGGGGGTGGTCGGCCGCGCCGGGCACGTCGGGGTAGGGGGCGTCGGCGGCGAAGGCTGCGGTCTGGGCGAGGAGGGCCAGCAGGGCGACGGTCAGGCGGGTGTTGATCATCTTGGCAGTCATTGAAGGACCATTTCGACACGGCGGTTCTTGGCGCGGCCGTCTTCGCTGGTGTTGGTGGCGACAGGGGCAAAGCCGGCATTGCCATGCGGCTGCAGGCGGCTCGCGGCGATGCCGCGCTGCGTCAGCGCAGCGGTGACGGCCTGGGCGCGGCCCTGGCTGAGCTTGAGGTTGGCGTCCACGCTGCCGACGTTGTCGGTGTGGCCGACGATGAAGACCTTGAGGGCCGGCTGGGCCTTGAGCACGGCCGCCATCTGGTCGAGCTGGGCATTGCTGTCGGGCTTGATGTCGGTCTTGCCGGTGTCGAAGAGCAGGCCGTAGAGAGCGATCCTGCCTTCGGCCTGCAGGCCCGCGCCGATGGCCTTGGCATCGACCGTGACCTGGCCGGTAGGCATGGCCTTGGGCTCGACGATCTCGACGTAGGTGGCGGCGCGGTTGGTTTCGCTGTTCTCGGCCATGGAGGTGAACAGCAGCACATTCAACGTGCGGCCGCCGCTGCTCAGCGTGCCGACCATCATGCGGGCCTGCTCATAGCTGATGGCCATCTCCAGGTTCCAGGCGCCGCTGCCGGTGGCCGAAGGCAGGTTGCCCTCTGACCAGCGCATGCCCTTGGCGCGCTCCGTGCCGTCGAGTGCGAAGTAGGCCTTGGTGCAGCCCTGGGCTTCGTTCTCGCACTGCCAGGTCGTCTTGAAGCCGGCGGCGGTCAGGGCCTGCTGGTAGTTGCGGTAGACCTCCAGCGGGCTCTTGCCCAGCGGGGCCAGGTAGAACAGGCGGGTGACCTTGCCTTCCAGGCTGACCGGGTTGGCGAACTTGTCGTTCTCGGTCTTGGACGCGCCGCGGGCGTCGGGGAAGCTGCGCTGCTCCCAGTCCTGCTGGGCATAGCCGGCCAGCACGCTGCCGGTGAAGCGCTTGAGGACGGGATGGTCGGCGCTCTTGGCGACGTCGGCCTTGGGGGCGTCGGCGACGGCCGTGGTGGCGAGGAGCAGGGAAGAGAGAAGAGCGAGGGCGGCGCGGAAGGGCGTCATGGGTGGGGGCGGGTTGGAGGCGCGATGTTGACGCAGCCAACGCGCGAGACCCTCGCCACAGCGACCTGCAAACGTGGGAGCCGAAAGGAGGGACGGGCCCTCGGCCTTCGACTCAGACCAGTTCTTTTTCCGGGCTGCGGTAGTGGTAGCGGTAGGCGAAGGTAAAGCCCATGCGCGTGTAGAGACGCTTGGCGACCTCGTTGTCGCTGCCCACCTGCAGATAGGCCTGGCGAGCGCCTTGCGCGTGCGCGAGCGCCAGCAGCGCGCGGCACAGGCGCTCCGCATGGCCCTGGCGCGGCACGGCGGAGAAGATGTCGTAGAGGCCGACGATGTCGCCGTCGACGACCATTTGCCCGCAGGCCAGCAGGGCGCCTGAGGCATCATTCAGCGCAAAGCCCTGGTAGGTGACCGGGGCGTTAGCGATGCGCTCGGCGTGGGCATCGATGGCGGTCTGGGATGAGCCGCGCAGCGCGCCGACGGTGGCGGCGTAGGTGGGGGCATCGAGGGCCTGGAGAGCGGGGGGAGCGGGCTCGGCGGCGAGGTCGCCGAGCACCATCACATCCGCCGCATCGAAGGCGTTCCAGCCCTTGGCGGCGAGCAGGGCATCGAGATCGGCCGGTTGGCTCCAGGGTGTCACGCGCACCGCGAGCGGCAGGCCGGCCGCGTCATAGGCGCGCTGGCAGCGGGCCAGCAGCTCGTCCAGCGGCAGGGCGCCGGCGCGCAAGGCATTGATGCAGCGCGAGCGCTTGGCCTTGCCGGGCGACAGGCGGATCAGCCAGCCGTCGATGTCGGCCTGCTGGGGCGGGGCGCTGGCGTCCAGGCCGGCGTGTTCGGCGCGCAGGGCGAGGGGATCAAGCATCGGTCAGCAACGAAGAGGGATGGCGCCAGACGCAGCGCCATTCGGGCAGGCACACGCCACCAAAAGGCGGGGTCGTGCCGGGGTCGATGAACTCGGCACCCATGCGGGCATAGAAGCGCTTGGCGGCTTCGTTCTGGTCCAGCACCCAGAGATGCAGAGGCTGGGTATGCGCCGGCCCCAGTTCGCGGACGACGGCCTGCAGCAGCTGGCGGCCGATGCCGCCGCCCTTGAGGTCGGGGTGGACGTGCAGGTTGTCGACCAGCGTGCCGCAGACCGGGTCGTGGCCTGGCAGCACATAGGCAAAGCCGATCATCTGGCCGGCGGTGTCTTCCGCCACGATGCCGAAGGCTGGCGTGGTGGCCAGTCCCTGCAGTCGCTCGCGCCAGACGGCCTGGCGCTCGGCGAAGACCTCGTGGTCGAGGAAGCCATCCGGCACGATGCCGCGGTAGGCACTGCGCCAGCTGATGGCGTGGAGGACGGCGACGCTGTCGGCGTCGTCGGCACGCATGGCACGCAAGGCGGCCGCGCTCACCGCATCGTCTCGATGCGCCTCACCATCTCCTTGGCGAAGTCGACAAAGGCCTGGGCGCCCTTGGAGCTGGGGTCGAACACCACGCCCGGCAGCCCATAGCTCGGCGCCTCGGCCAGGCGGACATTGCGCGGGATGACGGTGTCGAAGACCTTGTTGCCGAAGTGAGCCTTGAGCTGGTCGCTGACCTGCTGCTGCAGCGTGATGCGCGGGTCGAACATGACGCGCAGCAGGCCGATGATCTGCAGGTCGGGGTTCAGGTTGGCGTGGATCTGCTTGATGGTGTTGACCAGATCGGTCAGGCCTTCGAGCGCGAAGTACTCGCACTGCATCGGCACGATGACGCCATGGGCGCTGCACAGGCCGTTCAGCGTCAGCATCGACAGCGAAGGCGGGCAGTCGATGAGGATGAAGTCGTAATCCTTGCCGGCTTCGGCCAGTGCCGCCTTCAACCGGGCCTCGCGGCGTTCCAGCGCGACCAGATCCACCTCCGCGCCAGCCAGTTCGCGGTTGGCGCCGAGCACGTCGTAGCCGGCCTTTTCGGCACGGGTCTTGGCCTCGGCCAGGGAGGCGGACTCCAGCAGCACGTCGTAGACGGTCAGCTCCAGCTTGCGCTTGTCGATGCCCGAGCCCATGGTCGCGTTGCCCTGCGGATCCAGGTCGACGACCAGCACGCGCTGGCCGATCTGGGCCAGGCCGGCGGCGAGGTTGACGGTGGTGGTGGTCTTGCCGACGCCGCCCTTCTGGTTGGCAATGCAGAAAATCTTGGCCATGGGTTCGAGTTCTCGGTCAGCCGGCATCGTACCGGCGTGAGATGACTGTGAGGCTCGGGCCGGACCCGCRCCGACGGCTCAACGAGGCCGCATCCAGATGATGCAGCGCTGGGCGTCCAGGCCCGGGACGGCCAGTTGTTCCACGTGAAACACGCTCACGTCGGCAGGCAGGGCGGCGATCTCGTCGGCCGGGTGCTGGCCCTTCATGGCCATCCAGACGGCGCCTTCAGCCAAATGCTGGCGGGTCAGGCTGGTGAAGTCGACCAGCGAGGCGAAGGCGCGCGAGGTGATGACGCCGAACGGCTCCGTCTTCAACTGCTCGACGCGGCTGTGCACGCCATGCAGATTGGGCAGCTTCAACTCGGCCGCGACCTGCTGGATGAAGGTGGTCTTCTTGGCGACGGCGTCCACGCAGCTGACGTCGGTGCCGGGGAAGCAGATGGCGATGACGACGCCGGGCAGCCCGCCGCCGGCGCCGACGTCCATCAGCCGCGAGACATGTCTACCCTCCGCCTGCGAGTACGCAGGCACCTCCCCGAGGGAGGGCAAGTCTTCCTTGGGGCGGCCCGGCGCTCGACTTGCGGCGCCGTGGCGCTGCAGCGGCGCGATGACGGACAGGCTGTCGATCAGGTGGTGGCTCAGCATCTGTGCCGGGTCACGCACAGCGGTCAGGTTGTAGACCTTGTTCCACTTCTGCAGCAGGGCCAGATAGGCCAGCAGCTGGTCAAGTTGGATGTCGCTGAGTTCGAGGCCGAGTTCGGCGGCTGCCGCCTGGAGCGTGTCCCTCATGCCGCCTCAGCTTCCGTGAAGCCCTTGAACTTGCTCTTCTTCAGGTGCACCAGCAGCAGCGAGACCGCGGCCGGCGTGATGCCGGAGATGCGCGAGGCCTGGCCCAGCGTCTCGGGGCGGTGGGTGTTCAGCTTCTGGCGCGCCTCGAAGGAGAGGGCGTGGACCAGGCCGTAGTCCAGGTCTTCGGGCAGCTTCAGGTGCTCGAAGTGGGCGGCGCGGGCGACGTCATCGACCTGCTTGTTGATGTAGCCGGCGTACTTGGTGCTGATCTCGAGCTGCTCGGTGACGAGGTCGGCCAGCTCCTGGCCCAGCTCGGCGGTCAGTGTTTCACGTGAAACGCCGGCTTCGGGCCGCGCAATCGACGCCACCTCGGCGATGGTGTCAAAGCCGACGCCAGGCCGGCGCAGCAGTTCGACCAGCGTGTATTCACGCTCCAGCGCCTTGCCGACCAGCCGCTCCGCATCCGCCGCAGGCAGGATGCCGGGATGCACCCAGGTGTTCTTCAGCTTCTCGGTTTCACGTGAAACAGCGTCGCGCTTGCGGTTGAAGGCGGCCCAGCGCTCGTCGTCCACCAGGCCCAACTGGCGGCCAGTCTCGGTGAGTCGCGCGTCGGCGTTGTCCTCGCGCAGCTGCAGCCGGAACTCGGCGCGGCTGGTGAACATGCGGTAGGGCTCGGTGACACCCTTGGTGATCAGGTCGTCCACCAGCACGCCCAGGTAGGCCTGGTCGCGCGCCGGCGTCCAAGGGCCGTCGCCGCGCACCTGCAGTGCCGCGTTCAGGCCGGCGAACAGGCCTTGAGCGGCGGCTTCCTCGTAGCCGGTCGTGCCGTTGATCTGGCCGGCGAAGAAGAGCCCTTGGATGACCTTGGTCTCGAAACTGGCCTTCAAACCGCGCGGGTCGAAGTAGTCGTACTCGATGGCGTAGCCGGGGCGCAGGATGTCGGCGTTCTCCAGGCCCGGGATGCTGCGCACCGCGGCGAGCTGGATGTCGAAGGGCAGGGAGGTGGAGATGCCGTTGGGGTAGAACTCGTGCGTCGTCAGGCCTTCGGGCTCCAGGAAGATCTGGTGCGAGTCCTTGTCGGCGAAGCGATTGACCTTGTCCTCGATGCTCGGGCAATAGCGCGGCCCCACGCCCTCGATGACGCCGGTGAACATGGGGCTGCGGTCGAAGCCGCTGCGGATGATCTCGTGCGTGCGTAGATTGGTGTGCGTGATCCAGCACGGCATCTGCTGCGGATGCATGGCCTTGCTGCCCATGAAGCTGAACACCGGCACGGGATCGAGGTCGCCGGGCTGGGCCTCGCACTTGCTGAAGTCGATGGTGCGGCCGTCGATGCGCGGCGGCGTGCCAGTCTTGAGCCGGCCTTGCGGCAGCCTCAGCTCCTTGAGCCGAGCGGACAGGCTCACCGCCGGCGGGTCACCCGCGCGGCCGGCGCTGTAGTTCTCCAGACCGACGTGGATGCGGCCGTCCAGGAAGGTGCCGGCCGTCAGCACGACGGCGCGGGCGCGAAAACGGATGCCGGCCTGCGTGACGGCGCCGACCACGCGGTCGCCTTCCACCATCAGGTCGTCGACCGCCTGCTGGAAGATCTGCAGATTCGGCTGGTTCTCCAGCATGCGGCGGATGGCCGCCTTGTAGAGGATGCGGTCGGCCTGGGCGCGGGTGGCGCGCACGGCCGGGCCCTTGCTGCCGTTCAGGATGCGGAACTGGATGCCGCCTTCGTCGGTCGCCAGCGCCATCGCGCCGCCCAGGGCGTCCACTTCCTTGACGAGGTGGCCCTTGCCGATGCCGCCGATGCTTGGGTTGCAGCTCATCTGGCCCAGGGTCTCGATGTTGTGGGTCAGCAGCAGCGTCTGCGCGCCCATGCGGGCGGCAGCGAGCGCCGCCTCGGTGCCGGCATGGCCGCCGCCGACGACGATGACATCGAATTCCTTGGGGTAGAGCATCTCTTTATCCATTCCGCATTTCGGGCCGAGCGCTGGGCCGCTCCCGAGCCGGCCCGCTCTGGCGATGTGCTTGCCGGTCAATCCGGCAGGCATCGCCGTCCCCTCGGGGACCGGCCAAGGTAGTCCTTGGACGAGGGGCGTCGAGCCATCGGGCAAACCCGGAATTTTAAAGAGTGGCTGTGGATAAGTCATCCCATACGGCCTTGGTACGCGGGCGCACATACCGCAATCGGCGCAATCCGAACGCTTGAAGCCCCAGGGAATGCAGATGGTCGCGCCGCACAGGCGCTGCCGGGCGCCGGTACCCACAATGCGGCACCGTCTTGAAAGGACCCCATGCTTCCTCGCCAAGTGTTTTTGTCGGCCTGCCTGGCCGCATCCTGCAGCCTGCCGGCCTGGTCGCAAGCCCTGTCGGTGCGCTTCTATCCGGCGCAGGGCGTGCATGCCTATGCCATCGATTCGGTGCGCGGCGTCCAGGGGGTGCTGGTGCAGAACATCGCCATCGCCAACGACGGCAGCGTGCCCGTCACGCTGGATTCGGTGATGCTGGCCGTGAAAGGCCCCGGCACGCCGACCGACTCCCGGCTGCTGGAAGCCGCGGACCTGGCCAAGAGCGCCGCCCGCGGCAAGCAGATGGGCGACGCCGGCCTGATCGACCAGCTCGGCTTCCAGTTCGGCGGCGCCGCGCTGCTGGGGCCCAAGCCGGTCTTCGCGGCCTCGGCGACGCTGGCTCCCGGCGAGACGCTGATGCTGGTGCAGCAGTTCCTGAGCTACCGCGGCAAGCGGCCGGCCGTGACGGTGCAGGTCGCGGGCCACGACGCCAGCCAGCAGGCGGTCAGCGCCGTCGCCTCGCTGCCCATCCTCAGCGGCGCCAAGAACAGCTACCGCTTTCCGCTCGCGGGCACCTGGTTCATCGGCGCCGGCCCGAGCGCCCACTCCCATCACCGCTGGGTGGTGCCGCAGGAATTCGCCCTCGACATCGCGCGCATAGGTGCGGGCGGGCTGAGTTATCGCGGCAAGGGCAGCCGGCTGGCGGAATACTTCGCATATGGCGCGCCCGTGCTGGCGGCCGCCGACGGCATCGTGCGGGTCGCGCGCCAGGATGTGCCTGAGTCCGTGGACGACCTGCGGCGCCCGGGCGAGGAGCAGGGCGCCTATCTGAAGCGCGTCGGCGAGCTGCAGGACAAGCGCATGGCCCAGGGCGAGGACGCCCTCATCGGCAACTATGTGCTGATCGAACACGCCCAGGGCGAGTCCACCGTGTATGCCCACCTCAAGACGGCCAGCGTGCGCGTCAAGGTCGGCGACACCGTGCGTGCCGGGCAGGTCATCGCTTCGCTGGGCAGCAGTGGCAACTCCACCGAGCCGCATCTGCACTTCCATGTCTGCGACCGGCCCCTGGCGCTGCGCTGCGCGGGCGTGCCCGCGAGCTTCGCGAACATCGAGCTGCCTTATGTGGATCAGTTGCGCGAGCTGCAGTCCGGCGACATCGTCGTCAGCAAGTAACCCCGGGCCTGGCAGGCAAAATCGCGGCTACCCATGGAATGCCGCCCCCGCTGCGCCGCCTGCTGCATCGCGCCCTCGATCAGCTCGCCCATCCCCGGCCACCCGAATGGCAAGCCGGCGGGTGTGCGCTGCGTGCAGCTCGATGAGGAACTGCGCTGCCGCATTTTTGGGCAGCCCGAGCGCCCGGCTGTCTGCGGCTCCCTGCCGCCGCATGAGGAGATGTGTGGCGAGAACCGCGAGCAGGCCATGCTCTGGCTGGGTTGGATGGAGCAGGAGACGGCGCCCGGATAGAGTCGGCCCACGCTGACTTCTTCACCGCGCCGCCATGACCGATCTGCAACGCCGCCTGCTGCTGTTGTCCTCCGCCGGTCTGGCCCTGCCCAGCCTGGCCGAGACCCCCTGGCCCAGCCGTGCCATCCGCCTGCTCGTGCCCTTCGCGCCGGGGGGCAGCAGCGAGATCGTCGCGCGCACCGTCGCGGCCGAGCTGACCAAGTCGCTGGGCCAGACCATGTATGTCGAGAACAAGCCGGGAGGCGCCGGCAATGTGGCCATGGCCGAGGTGGCCCGCGCGGAGGACCAGCACACGCTGGTGCTGGGCCATATCGGCACGCTGGCCGTGAACCCCTATATCTTCGACAAGCTGCCCTACGACCCGGTCAAGGACTTCCGGCCCGTCACGCTGCTGGCCAAGGTGCCCAGCCTCTACGTCGTCCACGCCGACGTGCCCGCCAGGACGCTGCAGGAGTTCGTCGCCTACGCCCGCAAGCGCCCGGGCCAGCTGAACTACGGCTCGGCGGGCAACGGCAGCGCCGGTCACCTGGCGATGGAATACCTGAAGATGGCGGCCAATATCTTCATGCTGCATGTGCCCTACCGCGGCACCGGCCCGCAGCTGACCGACCTGCTGGGCGGGCGACTGGAGGCCGCGGCCGTCGGGGCGCCGGCCGTGCTGCAGTTCATCAAGGCCGGCAAGCTGCGCTGCCTGGCCACGGGTTCGCGCGAGCGCCTGCCCCAGCTGCCCGACGTGCCCACGGTGGCCGAGCAGGGCTTCCCCGGTTTCGAGATGACGCAGTGGTATGGCCTGCTGGCACCGTCCAGCATGGCGCAGGCCTCGGTCGACAAGCTCGCCGTGGAAGCGGCCAAGGCGATCCGCTCGACCGGCTCCAAGGATCGCCTGAGCGCCGACTCCGCCGAGGCGGTCGGCAACACGCCGGCCCAGTTCGCGGCCTTCATCGCCCAGGAACAACAGCGCTGGAAGCCGGTCCTCCTGCGGGCCAAGGTCAAGCCGGATTGAGCGTCAGCGCGGCCTCGCGGCGCTGAGCGTTTACGCTTCGCGCCCATGACACCCCAGGACACCCCGCCTCCCACCGACAGCCTGCTGGCCCGTCTGGCCGAGGAACGTGCTGCCTTTGCCGACGCCTACACGCTGAAGTTCCCGCGCGCCGTGACGCTGGCCGAGTTCGTCGAGGCCTTCTACACGACGCGCCTGTTCAAGGTGGAGCGCGCCCTGATCGCGCTGCTGGGCAAGCCCTCCAGCGACGCGATGGCGCGCGCCGTGGCCCGTGGCGAAGGTGAGCGCCTGGCGGTCTGGACCGTCGCGGCGCGCAGGCCCGACGAGCTGCTGATGCACGAGGACAGCGGCGCGACGCGCTCCTGGTTCAAGGTCGAGGCCGCTGAGGCCGCTGAGGCCGGTACGGCTGGCAGCACGCTGTGGTTCGGATCGGCCGTCGTGCCGCGCCGGCGTGAGCCTGGCGGCGCGCCGCGCCTGGGCTGGGTCTTTCACGCCCTGCTGGGCTTTCACCGCTGGTACTCGCGCGCGCTGCTCAAGGCCGCCGCTCGGCGGTTGGGTTAGGGCTCGATGCCGGGGCCGCTGATCTTCTCGGTCACGGCCTGCCCCGTCACCGGGTCCTCGATCCAGACTTCGCAGACCTTGGCGGCGATGCGGCCGCCGACGATGTAGCGCTTGCCCTCCTGGGGCGTGAAGCTGACCTCGCCGACCGTGCGGCAGGTCGCGTTCGACATCGCCAGCATCGGCGAGGCGTATTGCGTCGTCGCCTGCAGCCGCACCCGGGCCGGGCGCAGCGGCAGCTCGTTGGTCAGCGCCACCGGCGCCACCGTCATGCCGCTGCCCTGGCCGGCGCGCGTGGTGGCCATGCTGCTGCTGGACAGGCGGCGGTCGTCCACCTGCGTCATCTCGAAGACGTGCAGCCGCTGGGCGCTGATGGCCACCACCTGGTCGGCAACGTTCACCGTCGGACCGGTGTAGTCGGGGGGCGTGGCGGCTTCAAAGGCGGTGAAGCTCTTGAAGCTGGTGCAGCCGGCCAGCAGCACCAGGGCAGACGTGGAGAGGATGCGATTCATGGGCCGCGCAGCTTAGCGCGCCACGGCGGCCCGCATCGAACGCGCCACGTAAAGCAATGCGACTGCCGCGAGCGCGAAGCCGACGATGACGCCGGGCATCACCTGGCTCCAGCGCAGCGCCTCGCCCTTCAATACCGCCATCATCAGCGTGTTCTGGGCAAGACCTGGCACCCAGTAGTACCAGGCCGCCTCGCCGCCCGGATTGAACATGCTGACCATGGGCATCAGCGTGATGGCCGTGATGACCAGGGTGCTGCCGGCCTGGGCTTCCTTGAAGGTCTTGGAGCGGATGGCCAGGGCCATCAGCAGCGCCGACAAGCCGGCCGCGAGCGGGATCTGCAGCAGCCAGAAGGCCAGCACCTCGCCGCCGCCGAAGCTGAACTGCGCCTGCAGCACATCGCTCTTCAGCAGCCACTGCGCGGGCACGAAGCTCAGCGACGACAGCAGCGCCACGGCCATGCCCATCAGCGCGACGGCAGCCCATTTGCCGGCCACGATGGCACCGTGCGGCGCGGGGTTCATCAGCAGCGGCTCGAGCGAACCGCGCTCGCGCTCACCCGCCGTGCTGTCCAGGGCCGAGGTCAGGGCGCCGTAGAGCACGGCCATGATGATGAACATCGGGATGATGCTGGTGAAGCGCGCGGCACGGGCCTGGGCGCTGGCGAGGTCGCGCTCCTGCACGTCGACGGGCTCGAGCAGTTCGGTGGACACGCCGCGCATCGCCAGGTTGAGCATGGCGCGCTCGCGGTTGAAGCCGCCCAGCAGGCGCGCGATCTGCCCGACGCCGGCGTTGGCGCGCTGGTTGGCGCTGTCGCTGACGATCTCCACCGTCGGCGCCTCACCGGCCAGCAGCTTGGCTTCGAAGTCCTTGGGCACGACCAGCACCGGCTCCAGCAGCGTCGTGGCACGCAAGCCCACCTCGTAGTCGGCCGGCGCGGCCTTGACGGTGTAGGTCTGGCGTTCGATGTAGTTCTTCAGCGTCGGCGCCGCCTCGATGTTGACGGCCAGGATCTCGCGCTTGTCGGCGCGTTCCTCCAGCGAGGCGATGAGGCCGGACAGGGCCATCAGCAGCAGCGGGCCCATCAGCACGGCGGGGATCATGAGGCGCAGCAGCGTGCGGCGGTCGCGCAGCGCGTCGCTGAGCTCTTTGACGAAAACGATCAGGCCTTGTTTCACGCAGCCACCTCTTCCGGAAATGCGAGCTTGACGAAGGCGTCCTCGAAGCGGGATTCACCGGCCTGTTCCAGCAGGCCCGGCACGCTGCCGTGGGCGACGCTGCGGCCCTTGGAGACGATGATGACCTCGTCGCAGAGCTGCTCCACCTCCTGCATGATGTGCGTCGAGAAGACGATGCATTTGCTGCCGCCCGCGGGGCTCTTGAGCCAGCGCAGGGCCTCGCGCAGCGCACGCGTGGCCAGCACGTCCAGGCCGTTGGTGGGCTCGTCCAGCACGATGTTGGCCGGGTCGTGCACGAGGGCGCGGGCCAAGGCGGTCTTCATGCGCTCGCCCTGGCTGAAGCCGTCGGCGCGGCGGTCCAGGATGCTGCCCATGTCGAGCAGCTTGGCCAGCTCCTCGGCGCGTGCGTTGGCGGCGTCGGGGCTCATGCCTTGCAGGCGGCCGTAGTAGACGATGTTCTCGCGTGCCGACAGCCGCGGGTAGAGGCCGTGGGCATCGCCCAGGATGCCCATGCGGCCCAGGGCCTTCAGCGGTGCGTCCTTCACGGCAATGCCGTCGACGCTGATCTGGCCCGCATCGGGAGGGAACAGGCCGGCCAGCATGCGCAGCGTCGTCGTCTTGCCGGCGCCGTTGGCGCCCAGCAGGCCGGTGATGCGGCCGTTGGCGGCCTTCACGCTGACGCCCTGCACCGCGTGCACGACGCGCTTGGCGCCGCGCTTGAACAGGCTGCCGCCGCTCTGGGCGACGAACTGCTTGTGAACGTCCTGGATGTCGATCATTTCGCTGCCCCTTCTTGCGTGGACTGGATGGGTTGGAAGGCGACGGGGCGCGGGATGCGGGTGGCGCAGGCGGCGTCCTGGGGCAGGGCGGCCGTGTCGGCCTTGGCGTCGATGAAGCGGAACATCAGGTCGCGCACGCAGCCGACGGCCATGACGCCATGGCCGGCTTCGGCGACGACGACATGCTGCACGCGCTCCGGATGGCCGGCGCTCAGGGCCTGGGCGACATGCTCGCCATGGCGCGGCGGCGTGGCCGGGTCGGCGCCGCCGCTCAGCACGAGGACGGGGCTGGGCGCGGGCGGCATCTTGTAGAAGTCCGGCGCCACGTCACCACGGGGCCAGGTCTTGCAGACGCGGGCATACATCTCGGTGTCCACCGTGCGGAAGTCGGCGCCCGGTGCGTCCTTGGATTCGCCGATGCGAGGGGCGTCCTCGGCGCACATGACCGAGAAATGCATGCCCATCGCCAGCCGCATCGAGGGGCTGGAGCCGAAGGCCGTCGTCAGGCCGAAGAGGGGAGCAAAGTTGCCGTCGCTGGCCGCCGCGTGGATGGCCGCGGGCAGGGCGGCGGCCAGGGCCGGCTGGTAGAGCGGGCCGCGCACCGAACGCATGACGAGGTCGCGGTCGACGCTGAAGCGCTCCAGCACGCCGGTCAGCGGCTGCTGCACGGCGACGGGGCGTGGCAGCGAGGCCAGCAGCTTCTGCCAGTCCGCGCGCAGCTCGGGATGGGTCTTGGCGTGGGCTGCGAACAGCTTGTCCAGCGCCGCCTGGCCGTCGGTGGAGAAGCTGGCCGGCAGGATCATGTCCGGCGGCGCGACGCCGTCGATGACGGTGCGGCGCACCTTGGTCGGGAACTGGCGCAGGTATTCCACCGCGGCGCGCGTGCCGTAGCTGGCGCCGACGAGATTCCACTGCGGCACGCCGAGCTGCTCGCGCACGGCGTCCATGTCCTGCATGGCAATCGTGGTCGTGAAGAAGCGCAGGCCACCGTCCTTGCCGTAGGGCAGCTTTTCGAGTCCGATGCGGCATTCTTCGATGCGCCGCATCTGCGCGCCCGGCTCAAGCTGCTCGGCGACGGAGAGCTTGCTGTCGTCCGGGCAGTCCAGCGGTGCGGACTTGCCGGTGCCGCGCTGGTCGATGAAGACCAGGTCGCGGCGGTTGTTCAGCCTTGATAGGCGCGGCAGCACGCGCGAGGCCACCTTGATGGCGCTCTGGCCGGGGCCGCCGGCCAGCAGCAGCACGGCGTCGGGCTGCTTGTTGCGGGCCAGTGCCGGCACGACGAGGTAGTGGATGTCGACCTTGACGCCGTCCGGCCGCGCCGGGTCCAGCGGGCGCTGCAGGCTGCCGCATTGCAGCTCGGTGGGAATGCCGTCGATGCGGCAGGGCTTGAGCGGCGCGGCCGCGTGAGCCAGCGGCGCGGCAAGCGCCAGAGCGGCGGCGAGCGCACAGGCGCGCCGGGCAGGGAAGGGCATGGCAGGGCTCCAGGGATCGGATGGCCGCCAGTATCCGGGCCGCCAGGCCTGCCCCCGCGTTGGGGATGACGGTTGGCAGTTCCATGAGCTGAATGGCGCCTGACGCGGGATGAATGGCAGCGTATGCTGGGCCGCCCTTCAGCCAGCCACCGTCCCCGGGAGCCAGCCATGACCCTTTGCCCCATCGCCATCGTCGCCGGCTGCGCCAAGTGCCCGGCCTTCAAGGTCTGCCCGCTGAAGACCGTCATCGGCGATGCGCCCAAGGTGTCCCCGGCCCAGCCTGCCAAGCCCCGCAAGTAGCAGCGTCGGGCGCACTCGACCAAAATAGGCGCTGCGGCACTCGCGCCGCGAAGAAAGGCTGAGCGTGCAGACACTCGACGAGATGCGTGACCGCTGCCTGCTGACTCACGAACAGCATGCCGAGATCGGTGCCTGGGTCAGCCAGGCGCGCACCCCCGAGGCCATCCTGGCCATGCCCGAGGGGCTGTGGCGCACGCTGGAACTGGCCAGCGTGCTGATGGACGTGGACGCCGACCTGCGGCGCGAGCCGCTGCTGTCGGAGCTCTAGCCCGCCGCCAGTGCCCCGGCCATCGTCAGGAGGACGAGGCCCAGCGTGATGATGACCCAGTGCAGCACCGCCAGCAGCGCGGCGCGCAGCACCGTCGTCCACCAGCTGGCCGCGTGCACCCGCTTCAGCGCCAGCACCGGGTAGACGTTGGACCAGGCCCAGACGGCAAAGGCCACGACGCCCCAGGGCAGCAGCACCGCCAGCAGCAGCATGCCGTACCAGGCTGCGTGCAGATGCATGGCGAAGACGAAGTGGGCGCCATAGGGCTGGCGCCAGAACAGCAGCTTGAGCAGGCCGGCAAAGAAGGGCAGGGAGCACAGCACCGCATAGGGCGCCAGGCCCAGCATGGTGGCGCCCATGGCGCTCATGGACCCCTGGGGGTCGGCACGCCAATGGTCTTCGGCACGATGCATGCGGTCCTGCATGCCCTGGGGCAGCTGCGAGGCCAGTTCGGGGTTGAGGATGTTCGCGTCCCTGCTGCGCTCGACCACCTTCTTCTTGGTCTTGGCGATCTTGGCGGCAGCGCCTGATGCCGCTGACGCCGCCTGGGGCACGACCTGGGCGACCTCGTCGTCATCGTCCAGGAAACCCTGCGTGCTGCCGGGCATCAGCTTCAGCGCCAGGAAGAACAGCAGGCCCAGCGTCAACAGCAGGCGAAGCGGCAGCACATAGCGCGCTGCTTGCGGCCGGCCAGGTATTCGCGCGTCAGGAAGCCGGGCCTGGCCATCAGGCCCCACAGGCTCTTCCACAGCGTGCCTTCGACGGCGATGTAGTGGCTGACGAACTCGTGCGCGAACTCCATCAGCGACGGCGGGTGGTTGGCCGTGTCCTGGCCGCACTGGCTGCAGAAGCGCGCGTTCATCGCCAGCGTGGCGCCGCAGTTCAGGCAATCACCGCTGGCGCCGTGGCCGTGAGCGGCCTTTCCGCCGCTGAGCGCCAGGCCAGCCAGGTCGGCCGAGGCCACCACGGCGGCGGTGCCGCCAGCCAGGCCGCTCAAGCCTGCGTCATCCATGTTCCGTCCCTCCGCGGCATTGTGTCCAGCAGCCCTAGCGCCGCCGGGGCCGAAGTGTGCCGCAGCTGGCGCTCGCCGCTCCGAGCGGGCATGGCATTTGCCGCTTCTGACCCTCAGCTACCAGGAGACATCCGCCATGAAGCTCTATTTCAGCCCCGGTGCCTGTTCGCAATGCCCGCACATCGTGTTGCACGAAGCAGGCCTCGCCCACGAAGCCGTTCAGGTCAACCTGAAAACCCATCAGCTCGCCGACGGCAGCGACTACTACGCCATCAATCCGCGGGGCTATGTGCCGCTGCTGGAGCTGGACGACGGGCAGCGCATCACCGAGAACGCCGCCCTCGTGCAGTACATCGCCGACCTGGCGCCCGCCAAGGGCCTGCTGCCGCCGGCCGGCACGCTGGCACGCACGCGGGTGCAGGAGTGGCTGGCCTTTGTCGGCAGCGAATTGCACAAGGGCTTCGGGCCGCTGTTCAACCCGGCCGTGCCTGACGAGGTGAAGGCCCTCTTCAAGAAGAAGCTCGTGGAACGCTTCACGTGGGTGGACGGTCAGCTTTCGGGCAAGTCCTACCTCATGGGCGAGAGCTTCACGGTGGCCGACGCCTATCTGTTCGTCATCACCGGCTGGTCCGGCCGCATGGGTGTGGACATCGCGGGCCTGGAGAACCTGGCCGCCCACCAGGCGCGCATGCAGCAGCGCCCGGCCGTGCAGGCCGCGCTGAAGATGGAACAGGCAGTCGCCGCCTGATCAGGCCTTGGCTGGTTTCATCAGGCCGGCACAGGCCGACTTGGCCTTGGCGTCGCTGCCGTCCAGCTTGCCGCAGACGCCGTCGAGCTGGGCCTTGAGGCGGCCGACAACGGCGGCCTGCGTCGGGCCCTGGTTCCAGGTGGTCAGCAGGCTGCCGACCTTTTTCAGCGAACGCTCGCTGCGTTCGTAGAAGGCGCCGGGGTCCTTGTCCGCCTCGCTGAACAGCTGGGCGGCGGCCTTCTCGATGCGCGGGGCGTCCTCGGGCGACAGCTCGACCAGCGCAGTCAGATAGGTGGTGCCCCATTGCAGGCGGGTGGCCGGGCCTTCGCTCTTGTTGAAGGCCTCCTCGTACCAGCGCAGCGCGTCGGCTCGTCTGCCTTGCTTCTTCGCGTTGCTGCCGAGCTGGCTCATCAGGTAGTAGGGCGAGTGGCTGCGCGCCAGGGCCGATTTCAGCAGCTCGTCGCTGTCCTTCCACAGCCCGGCGCGGCCCAGCAGATGGGCGGCCTCGGTGACGACGGCCTGGCGCTCGTAGCCATCGGTGATCTCGCGGTTGGCCTTGGCGGCCTGCTCGCGGGCTTCGGTCAGCAGGGCAGCGGGGATGTTCCTGGGGTTGGGGTCGTCCTTGGGCGAATCCAGGCGCGCCAGGTCGATGCGGCCCTGCAGCGCGTTCAGGCGGTCGGCGCGGGACAGCGTCGTGTCTTCGTTGAGGCGCTTCAGCGCGGCGTCGAATTCGGCGACCAGGGCATGGCGCGCCTCGCCCGGCTGCGGCGCGAAAGCCTTGACCAAGTCGGGCGCTTCGTTGGTCAGTACGTCCATCTGGGCGTGGGACTGGGCGGCGTCGCCGAGCACGGCGCGCAGGCGCGGCAAACCTGTCGAAATTTGGGCCGGGTCGGCCGCCTTGCCCTCGGCCATCGCGCCGACCGACTTCAGCCACAGCCGCGTCGTCGTTTCGGCATCCACGCCCTCGCTGGCCTTGGCCAGCTGGGCCAGCGTGGCCGGTCGCTCGGCTACCGGCAGCAGTTGCTGCTCGTCGGTCTCCCAGCCGTAGAAGCCCAGCAGCCGCCATTCGTTGGCGGCGAGCTTCTTGCCGGCCTTGGCGTCGGCCAGCACCGCCTTCACGGGGCGGCCGCTGGACAGGCCCAGCTGCAGCACCTTCATGACCTGGGCCGCATCGGCCTCGCCGGGCAGGCGGGTGATCTCGCTGCCGGCCGGGTTGAACAGGATCATGGTCGGGTAGCCGCGCACCTTGAAGCGCGTGCCCAGCTTCTGCGCGCCGGGCGCGTCGCCGTCGATGCCCACGGCCACGAAGGCCTTGCTCTGCTCGATGAAGTCCGCGCGGTTGAACAGCGTGGCCTTGAGCTGGTTGCAGGGCGGGCACCATTTGGCGCCCCAGTACAGCAGCACCGGCTTCTTCTCGGCCTTGGCCTGCACGAAGTAGCGGTCGATGTCGGCATCGGCCGCGGCGGCCTGCCAGGAGACGCCCGGGCCGGTGACGGCGTGGGCAGGGGCGCAGCTCAGGGTCAGGGCAAGCGCAAGCGTCGAGAAGAGGGGTAGCAGCTTCATGGCAGGCGACGAAATGGGGTGGCGCAATTGTCCTAGGCTTTGCGCCGCGTCACGCGCGTTCGCCGAATAGGCTTATGAGCCGGCCGCATGAGCTGCCATCTCGGGTGCGCCGAGCACGCGGCAGGCGAGGTCGGTGTCCATGTACTCGGTGACCGAACGCAGCCGCCCGTCAGCCACCCGGTAGACCATGCAGTAGTGGTTGTCATAGGCCTCGCCGGCGGTGGTCTGCACTTCGCCACGGCATTGCACGACGACGGTGTCGCCCTCGGCGATGAAGTGCTCGGCGCGATTGCGGTAGCGCGTCGCGAAGCGCTGGAACAGCGGCGCAAGCAGATCGCGCTGTACGGCCTCGCGGCCCAGCCAGCTGCGCGACCACGCCGAGTGGCCGGCGATGGTCCAGCTGAAGTCCTCGGCCATGGCCTCGCGGAAAGGCCGGCCGTCGCCGTCCGCCAGGGCGGCGTAGATGGATTGCAGCAGGGCCTTGTTGGTCTCGGTGGCGGTGTTCATGTCGGTCTCCTGGGGTTGAGCGGGTCGCGTTCCGGGCGTTGGCCGGTGGCGATCCAGTCGTCATAGAAATCCAGCTTCTGGTCCAGCGCGCCCAGCGCCTCCTGCCAGCGCGTGATCGTGGCCAGCACCTCGGCACGGTGGGCGGCCAGCATGTCGCGGCGCGCGCCCAGGCTCTTGCGGCCCTGGGTGACCAGTTCGGTGTAGCGGCGCATCTCCGCGATGGACATGCCGGTGATGCGCAGCCTCTCCATCAATTCGAGCCAGGCGACATGCTGCTCGCGGTAGCGCCGGCGGCCGCCGGCGTCGCGCGCCACGCCGGGCACCAGGCCCTGGGCCTCGTACCAGCGAATCGCGTGGACGGACTTGCCGCAGCGCGCGGCCAGCGCGCCGATCAGCAGCAGGGGAGGGTCGGCCAGGGCTGTCATGGGGCCATTGGACGACCTAGAGTGCGCTCTAAGTCAAGCGCCATCTTCATGAGCACCTCCCGACTCGACCTTGCCCTGCAACGCCTGCATGCCGCGGCCCGCCCCGAGGCGCTGGAGGCCATGGCCCGCTTCGGCCTGACCGGCGATGCCCGCCTGGGCCTGGCCGTGCCGACGCTGCGGGCGCTGGCCCGCGAGTTCAAGCGCGACCACGAGCTGGCCCTGGCGCTGTGGGACAGCGGCATTCCCGATGCGCAGATGCTGGCCGGCATGGTGGCCGAGCCAGCCCAACTGACGGTGAAGCAGATGGACCACTGGGTCGCCGGCATGAGGGCCTGGGACGTCTGCGACCAGGCCTGCACCAATGCCTTCGTGAAGAGCCCTCTGGCCTGGGAGGCGATTCCGCGCTGGGCGGCGCGCGAGGCCGAGTTCGAGAAGCGCGCCGGCTTCGCGCTGCTGGCCGTGGCCGCCGTGCACCAGAAGACGCGGCCCGACGCCGACTTCATCGCCCGCCTGCCGCTCATCGAAGCCGCCGCCGACGACGAGCGCAACTTCGTCAAGAAGGCCGTCAACTGGGCGCTGCGGCAGATCGGCAAGCGCAGCCCGGCACTGCGTGAGCCTGCGCTCACAGTGGCGGAGCGCCTGTGCCAGCGTGAGGAGAAATCGGCGCGCTGGATAGGCAGCGACGCGCGCCGGGAGCTGAGCCGCTAGACCTGGCCCAGCTGCGCCTCGATGGAGCGCGTCTTCTCGTTCGGCGTGTCGCCGCTGTGCAGCGTCGTCTTGCGCTCCACCAGCATCAGCAGGCACTCCTCTTCGGCCACGGGGCAATGCTCCACGCCGCGCGGCACGACGAACATCTGGCCCGCCTCCAGCGTGACCGCGCCGTCGCGCATCTCGATGCGCAGCCGGCCGCGCAGGATGTGGAAGAGTTCGTCCTCGTCGGGGTGGCGGTGCCAGCCGAAAGTCCCCTGCACCTTGGCGACCTTGACGTAGTTGTCGTCGAAGGCGCCGACAACGCGCGGCGACCAGAACTCGGTCAGGCTGGCGGCGACGTCGACGGGGCTGATGGCGGTGGCGGTCATGGCGGTTCCTCGGGTGGGATGCGTCAGCCTAGCCGATCCAGGTTGGCAAACGATAAATCGACTCTGACCCCAGTTTCAGAGATCAGCGCATGTCTTCGTAGTTCCAGCCGGGGCCGTCGATCTGGCGCAGGCGGCGCGGGCGTGGGCGCCAGTCCGGCGAACGCAGGCTTTCGGCGGGCGCGATGCCGTTGGCGTCGACGCCGGCCAGGTCCAGCAGCGTGGGCATCAGGTCGGGGTGGCTGATGGGCGCCTTGCTGTGGACCCGCAGCGGCGCGAGGGCCTCGGGCCAGCGCCGGCGGTAGGCCTCGTTGGCCCAGAAGAACAAGGGCACCGTCGTGTCTGCCTTGGACGGATCGGTCAGCGCGTGCATGAAGCGCTGGCGCTCGTCGTCGAAGAGGTTTTCGCCATGGTCCGAGGTGAAGACCAGCAGGGCCGGCGTGGGGTCGGCACGCAGCGCGGCGATGGTGCGCATCAGGAAACGGTCCAGCACGACCAACGTGTTGTCGTAGGAATTGATGGCCTCGGCCTTGTGGCCCGGGCCTGGCCAGCCGTTGACGCCGGCGTCGGCCAGCGTGGGCGTGAAGCGCCGCGCCTGGGCGTCGTAGCGCTCCTCGTAGGGGAAATGGCTGCCGATCATGTGCAGCACGATGAACTGGCGCGGCCCGGCCTGGCGCAGCAGTGCCTCGAACGGTGGCAGTAGCGCGGCGTCCATGCGCAGATGGAAGTCGTAGTCGCCGCGCGCGAAGTCGGCCACGTCGGCGTCGCTGATCAGGTCCGAGTTCTCCTGGTTGGACAGCCAGGCCGCGTGGTAGCCGCCCTCGCGCAGCGTGCTCACGACGCTGGCTCGGCCGTGGTCGCCGAAGGGCCGGCCGACGATGCCGGGCACGGCGACACCGGTCCAGTGCGCCGTCGAGGCGACGTCGTGGAACAGCAGCAGCTCGTCGCGCAGCGCGGACAGGCCGGGCGTCGTGTCGCGCCCATAGCCATAGATGCCCAGGTGATCGGGCCGAACGGACTCGCCGATGACCAGCACCAGGTGCAGAGCCTCTTCGGCCGAGCCGGGGCGGGCACGGCCGTTCAGCGAGACGGTCGGCTTCTCACGCCCGGCCTGCTCCAGCACGCGTTGCAGGCTGGACGCGAGGTTGAGCGGAAACACCCGGTCGGCCGTGGTCCGCTCGAAGAACGCCGGCAGGCTCAGCTGCTGCGGGAAGGCCTGCCGCATTCCCAGCGACAGGCAGGCCATGCCGAGCAGGCCAGCCAGCCAGCCCTTGCGGCCCGCCAGACGCCAGCGCCCGTCGATGCGCCAGGCCAGCAGCGGGTAGGCCAGCGCGATGGCCGCCCACAGCCACACCCAGGCGCCGAAGCCGCGCACCACCTCCAGGCTGCGCGCCGGCGCCGTGTGCAGCGCCGCGGCGACCAGGGCGTCGCCCGGAGGGCTGCCCAGGCTGAGGCAGAGGTAGACATAGGGCGGCAGCAGCAGCACCGCGGGCGTCCAGGCCAGCATTGCCCAGCGCAGGCTGCCCAGCAGCGTCGGCACCAGCGCCAGCAGCCACAGCGACAGCCCCAGCGTGGCCAGGCGCTCGGGCAGGTCCAGCCCGGTGCTGCCCAGCGCGACGACGAGGCCGGGGCTGGCCAGCAGCGACAGCAACAGCGCCACCAGCCCGCGCTGGGCCGGCGCAGGGCGAAACGGGGCTTGGAAGGGCGGCGCGGAGGGGATCAAGGCGATGGGCGGCTGATGGGCGCCGCGAGCTTAGCCTGCGGCCGTCTCCCCCTTTTGGGGGAAGAAGAGGGGAAGAAGGGGGATGCGGCGCCGCCCTCTCCCCCCTCGCTCCACCCTCCGGGTGATGTCCCCCAAAGGCCCCGGCCGCGATGCTGACGGCATGGCGTTGAACACGACGACGCCCCTTCAAAAACCCGGAGCCACCCCATGCAATTCTTCAACTCCTCGCAGTCGTCCTGGTCCCACTCCAAGCTGCCTGTGGCCGGCCTGCCCAGCCCGCGCACGGCGGCCAGCGGCGCCAATCGCAAGCTGGATTGCGGCTGGTACGACTCCAGCTTCGACCTGGCTCAGGGCCTGGAGATCGTCGAGCAGGACTGCGACACCCTGTACCAGCTCTGGGAGCTGTCCCAGAACTAAAGCGTGCAGGCCAGCTTGGTGCCCTGCAGGATGGCGCGTTTGGCATCCAGCTCGCCGGCCTCCAGCGCGCCGCCGATCAGGTGGACGTTGACGCCCGCGGCCTTCAGCGGCGCCTCCAGCTCGCGCAAGGGCTCCTGGCCGGCGCACAGCACGATGGTGTCGGCCTCGATCAACTGGGCGTCGGCCCGTTTCTCGCCATAGCTGACCCACAGGCCCTCGGCCGTGATCTGCTCGTAGTTGACGCTGGCCAGCATGTCAACGTTCTTCATCTTCAGTGCCGCGCGGTGGATCCAGCCGGTCGTCTTGCCCAGGCCCGCACCGGGCTTGCCGGCCTTGCGCTGCAGCAGCGTGATCTGGCGCGTCGGCGCCTCGGGTGCCGGCCGCAGCAGGCCGGCGCGCACCTGTTCCGGGTCGCCCACGCCCCAATGGCGACGCCAGGCGGCCGGGTCCAGCGTCAGCGAGTGGCCGGCCTCCAGCAGGTATTCGGCCACGTCGAAGCCGATGCCGCCGGCGCCGACGATGGCGACCCGCCCACCCACCGGCTTGCCGTGCCTCAGCACATCGATATAGCTCAGCACCTGGCCGCGCGCTTGGCCTTCGTCCTGGCCCTTGATCTTCGGATTGCGTGCGCTGACGCCGGTGGCCAGCAGCACCTCGTCGAAGCCCTTCAGGTCGTCCGCCGCGACGCGACGGTTCAGCTTCAGCTCGACACCGGTGACCTCGATGCGGCGGCCGAAATAGCGCAGCGTCTCGCTGAACTCCTCCTTGCCCGGGATGCGCTTGGCCATATTGAACTGGCCGCCGATCTCGGCCGCGGCGTCGAACAGCGTCACCGCGTGGCCGCGCTCGGCCAGCGTCGTCGCGGCGGCCAGGCCGGCCGGGCCGGCGCCGACGACGGCGATGCGCTTCTTCGCGCCATTCACCGGCTTGATGACGATCTCCTGCTCGTAGGCCGCGCGCGGGTTGACCAGGCAGGTCGAGATCTTCTGCGCGAAGGTGTGGTCCAGGCAGGCCTGGTTGCAGGCGATGCAGGTGTTGATCTCGTCCGCCCGGCCCTGGCGGGCCTTCTTGACGAACTCCGAGTCGGCCAGGAAGGGCCGCGCCATCGACACCATGTCGGCGCTGCCGTCCGCCAGCACGCCCTCGGCCACCTCGGGCGTGTTGATGCGGTTGCTGGTGATCAGCGGCGTCGTGATGCCTTCCTCGCGCAGCTTGACCCGCAGCTTCGCGGTCACCCAGGCGAAGCCCGCGCGCGGCACGCTGGTCGCGATGGTCGGGATGCGCGCCTCGTGCCAGCCGATGCCGGTGTTGATGAGGGTGGCACCGCCCTTGGCCACGCGCCGGCCCAGCTCCACGACTTCCTCCCAGCTGCTGCCGTTGGGCACCAGGTCCAGCATGGACAGGCGGTAGATGATGATGAAGTCCGGCCCGACGGCCTCGCGCATGCGCGCCAGGATCTCCAGCGGCAGGCGCATGCGGTTCTCGTAGGACCCGCCCCAGGCGTCCGTGCGCTGGTTGGTGTGTTCCACCAGGAACTGGTTGATGAAATAACCCTCGCTGCCCATCACTTCGACCCCGTCGTAGCCGGCCTCGCGGGCCAGCTTGGCGCAGCGGATGAAGGCGCGGATCTGGCGCTCGATGCCGCGGGCCGAGAGCTCGCGCGGCGTGAACGGGCTGATCGGGCTCTGGATGCGCGACGGCGCCACGCACAGCGGCGAATAGCCGTAGCGGCCCGTGTGCAGGATCTGCAGCGCGATCTTGCCGCCCTCGGCATGCACGGCGTCCGTGATGATCTTGTGGCGCCGCGCCGCGCCCGACGTGGCCAGCGTGCCCGCGAAGGGCTTGGCCCAGCCTTCGATATTGGGCGCGAAGCCGCCGGTGACGATCAGCCCCACCTCACCCTTGGCGCGCTCGGCGAAAAAGACCGCCATGCGCTCGAAATGCTTGCGTCCATCCTCCAGGCCGGTGTGCATGCTGCCCATGAGCACGCGGTTCTTCAGCGTCGTGAAGCCGAGATCCAGGGGCGCGAGGAGGTGGGGATAGTTCATGGCGGCGGATGCTACCGACGCGGACGCGCCGGAATTGGAGTGCTCTCCTCACCTGCAGCCTGGGGCAGACCCTGGCTCCAGCAACAGTTCTTCACCCGGTGCTAGGTGGCGGAAATGGCGATATCGCCGGCTTGGGTTCTAATCGCGAGTCCGCGTTCTTGGGATCGGCCCGGCGGTTTGGTTTTTTCGGAGAGTTCTCGATGCGATTCACCCCCTGGGCCACGCGACTGGTCCTGACGCTGAGCCTGTCGGCCACTGCATTCCTGACCGCCTGTGGTGGCGGTGGCGGCGGCAGCAGCAACACGCAGGTTCGCCTGCTCAATGCCACGCGTTCCTATGCGGCGCTGGATCTGTCGGTCAACGACAAGTCCATCAACACCAAGGTCGCCTACGCCAGCGTCGGCGCCTATGGCGACGTCGACACCAACGCCACGGCCACCAAGGTGCTGACCAGCGACGTCGGTACCAGCGTGTCGGCCACGACGCCCACGCTGACCTCGGGCAGCAACTACACCTTCATCACCTACGGCTTCGCCGGTGCCATCCGCACCACGCTGCTGCAGGAAGCTGAAGTCGTGCCCGACGCCAACAAGGCCAAGCTGCTGGTGCTGAACCTGGCACCGGACGCCGGCGCGCTGGACGTCTACGTGACGACGGCCACCGACCCCATCGACACCGCCACCGCACTGACGACCAACCTCCAGGGCGGCGCCGGCAGCGGCTACATCCAGATCAACTCGGGCACCTTCCGCGTGCGCGTGACCGGCTACAACAAGCGCACCGACCTGCGCCTGGACATCCCGGCCATCACGCTCGACTCGGCCAGCGTCAACACGCTGATCCTGACGGCTTCGGATGGCGGCGTGCTCGTCAACGGCATCAGCCTGGTCCAGAAGGGCGCCGTCAAGAACTTCGCCAACACCCAGTCGCGCGTGCGTACCGTCGCAGCCCTGACCAATGGCGCCGCCGTCGGCTCCAACGTCAACGGCCAGCAGATGTTCAGCAGCGCCATCAGCCCGCTGATCAGCGACTACGTGACCACCGCCTCCGGTGCCAGCACGCTGTCCGCCACCGTCAACGGCGCTGCGGTCAGCTTCAACGCCCCGACGCTGACGGCCGGCAACGACTACACCCTGCTGGTCTGGGGTGACGCCGCTGCGCCCAAGATGTCGGTGCTGAACGACGACAACCGCCTGCCCACCGTCGCCGGCAACGTGAAGATCCGCCTCGTCAACGCCATCGCCGCCCAGACCTCGGGCGTGTCGCTGAACGTCGACTTCAGCTCCGTCGCGTCCAATGTGTTGCCGGGTACGGCTTCCACGCCCAACAGCATCTCGTCGACGACGGCGTCGCAGGTGGATGTGACCGTGCCGACCTCGGCCACGTCCATCTACACCAACACCGCTCTGGCCTTCCCGGCCAACAGCGTCTGGACCTTCTTCGCCGTGCCCAGCAGCTCGGCCACGCAAGGCATGACCGCCCTGCCCAAGCGCGAGCGCCCGTAAGCCTCGGCTGACTCCTCGCAAAGCCCCCGTGCCTACCGGCCGGGGGCTTTTTCTTTGTCCGATGATGGCGGCATGCCCGCCCCTACCCGCTTTCATTTGCAGCGCCTGCGCCTGCTGTGGCGCAGCGCCGGCTGGCCCAGCCTGGACCTGGTCGAGATCGAGCTGCTGGCGGCCGGCTGGGTGGAGCGCCTGCAGGAGGCCGACGGCCGCGAGCGCCTGCGCGTGACCGATGCCGGCATCGCGCTGATCGCCGATTCCCTGACCCGCAACCGCGCCGCCCGCGACGCCCACGAGACCCTGGTCGAGCGCGTCGCTACCGAGATGCAGCGCGCCGGCCGCATCGCCTGGCGCGGCCTCGCGCTGCGCGCCGGGCTGCCGGGCGAGGAGGACGGCAAGACCCTCTGGGTGAATGCCATGCCCGACGTCTATTCCATCCGCCACAGCACSGTAGAGGACTACCTCGAACCCGCCATCCACGAGATCAAGGTCAGCCGCGCCGACCTGCTCGGCGAGCTGCGCCGCCCGGCCAAGTCCGCCGCCTACCGCGCGCTGTGCGGCCAGTGCTGGTTCGTCATCAAGGCCGGCATCGCCGAAGCCGAGGAGATCCCGCCCGACTACGGCGTGCTGATCGGCCACGCCAACCACCTCGAGCTCGCCCGGCCGGCGCCCAAGCGCGCCTGCAAGCCCGATTTCGCGACCTGGATGGCCCTGGCGCGAGCGACGCCGCTGCTGCCACCGGAAGACCCGCAGTCCCACCTCGCCTGAGCCTGACCATAATCGCCGCGCGATGAGAGGGAGGCGCCAATGATGCGCGGATTGAGGGAGAAGCTGGCCGTTGCGGGTCTCGCACGGCTGGGCGGGGTTGTGCTGCTGTGGGCCCTGCTGCTGGGCGGGGCGGTCAATGCCTGGGCCCAGCAGGCCAGCGCGGCGCGGGGGCTCAGCTTTGCACCCGTGCCGGCCTGGGTGCAGCCGCAGGCGGTGCCGCTGGATGCCGCGGCGCCCGCCGAAGGCCTGAACAAGGGCCAGCACTATCTGCTGGCGGACGAGCAGGTGCGCATCGTGTCCGGCACCCTGGTCAGCTATCACCATATCGCCAGCCGGGCCGTCAACGAGCGCGGCGTCGAAGAGATCGCCAGCGTGCAGCTGCGTTTCGATCCGAGCTACCAGACCCTCGTCATCCACCGCATCGACGTGAAGCGGGCGGGGCGCACCGTGTCCACCGTGGCACCGGGCGCCGTGAAGCTGCTGCAGCGCGAGTCCAGCCTGGAGTCGCTGATCTTCGACGGCCGCCTGACCGCCCATGTCGCCTTGCACGACGTGCGCGTCGGCGACGTGGTGGAGTATGTCTACAGCCTGCAGGGCGACAACCCGGTCTTCGGTGGCCGCCATTTCGGCAGTTTCGACCTGGACTGGGACACGCCCGTCGCGCGCCGCACCGTGCGCGTGCTCTGGCCCAAGGGCCGGCCGTTGTACTGGAAGCTCCACAACCAGGCGGCGGCGGCCCAGGTCAGCGACCTGGGCGCCGAGGTGGAGCACCGCTGGGACCTGCGCAACGTGCCGCCCAAAGTGCTCGACAGCGACAGCCCCGGCTGGTACGACCCCTACAACTGGGTCGAATGGAGCGAATTCGAGAACTGGGCGGCGGTCACGCACTGGGCGCAGCCCCTGTACCGCCTGCCCGCGGGCCCCATGCCGGCGGTGGATCGCGAGGTGGCGCGCATCGCGGCCGAGACGAGCGACCCCGAGCAGCGCCTGCTGTCCGCCCTGCGCTTCGTGCAGCGCGAGGTGCGCTATCTCGGCATCGAGATGGGCGTGAACTCGCACGCGCCGCATGCGCCGGAAGTCGTGCTGCAGCGGCGCTTCGGCGACTGCAAGGACAAGACCCTGCTCAGCATCGCCCTGCTGCGCGGCCTGGGCATTGCGGCGCGACCGGCCCTGGTGCACACCGGCCTGCGCCAGGCCGCTGCTGACCGCCTGCCCACCCCGGGCGCCTTCAACCACGTGCTCGTGCAGGCCGACGTCGGCGGCCGCCGCGTCTGGCTGGACCCGACTCGCAGCCCGCAGGCCGGCCGCGGCGTGGCGCAATGGGTGCAGGCCGATTTCGGCCGCGCCCTGCTCGTCGACGCCGACAGCCGTGAGATGGTGGCCATGGCCGGCCCGCAGGCGCGGCTGCACACGCGGCAGGTGCGCACGCTGCTGGACGCCAGCGCCGGCTTCGACCAGCCGGCCAGCTTCACCGTCACGACGACGGCGAGCGGCGCGGCCGCCGAGCAGCTGCGCGCCACGCTGGCGGACAACGCGCGGGACAGCCTGCAGAAGCAATACCTCGACTACTACGCCGCCAGCTACCCCGGCCTGACGGTGGAACAGCCCTTCAGCGTGCGCGACGACGTCGACGCCAACACGCTGGAAATCGTCGAGCGCTACCGCATGCCCAGCTACTGGACCCGCGATGAGAAGCAGGCGCGCTGGAAAGGCGAACTCGAGGTGCCCGACCTGCTGGAGTGGCTGCGCCGCCCCTCGGGCCTGAATCGGCAAGGTCCGCTGGGGCTGCGCCATCCGGTGGACTTCACCCTCGTCAGCGAATTCCGCCTGCCCGGCAACTGGGGCCTCAAGCCGGAGAAGCTCCATGTCGAGGACCCGGCCTTCGAGCTGCGCCGCGAAGAAGCCTGGCAGGGCGCCACCCTGGTGCTGACCGACCACTACCTCAGCCGTGAGGATCACGTCGCCGCCGCCGACATGGCGCGCTATGTCGGCCAGCTCGACAAGGCCCGCACCGGCGTCGGCTTCAGCCTGACCCACACGGGCGGCAGCGAGGCCGCGGGGCCGGCATCCGCCGGCGCCGGCACGCCACACTGGCTGCCGCTCATCGCCGGCCTGCTGGCGTTGGGCGGCCTGGCCGTGCTGGGGCGCCGCCTCTACCGCTGGGATCCCGAGCCGCCTGCCCTGCCGCTGGACCCCGCGGCGGCCAGCGGCATTGGCGGCTGGCTGCTGCTGCCGCCGATCGGCCTGGCCGTCACGCTGTATCGCGTCGGCAAGTCGCTGCTCGAATCCACGGGGGTCATGGATGTGCAGTCCTGGGTCGAGCTGACCAAGGCCCATGCCCTCTGGGCACCGACGCTGCTGTTCGACCTCGTGCTGCAGCTGGCCATCGGCGCCGGGGCGCTGCTGCTGCTGTGGCTGATGGTGAAGCGCCGCAGCAATCTGCCGCGCATCTATGTCGGCTGGTGGGTGCTGGTGATCGTGATGACGCTGGGCGACGCCATCGCCTTCCAGATCATCCCGGCGCTGCGCGAGCAGTGGGGCGCCAAGGACTCCGCCGAATCGGTCCGCGCCTGCGTGTTCGGCGCGATCTGGATCAGCTATTTCCTGCGCTCGGAGCGCGTGCGCCGCACCTTCGTGGAGCGCCTGGGTGCCCGCCAGGAAAGCCCTCTCGCCCCTCCCATCCCGGCCGTCGACGGCACACAATCGGCCTCTTCTCCCGTGGCCTGAGGACTCCATGGCGACCGCCAACAAGACCGTCCCGACCGACGCCGATGTCCAAGCCCACTTCGCGGCCCAGCCCGAGGCGCGCGCGGCCGACTGCCGGGCGCTGGCCGCGCTGATGCAGCGCACCAGCGGCCAGCCGCCGAGGATGTGGGGCCGCATGGTGGGTTTTGGCGATCACCACTACGTCTACGACAGCGGCCGCGAGGGGGACATCTTCGAGATCGGCTTTGCCAGCGGCGCGGGCGGCAAGGGCGACATCAGCCTCTACCTGAACGTCGGCTGTATCCCCGCCGAACGCGCGGCCCTGCTTGCCAAACTGGGCAAGCACCGCGAAGGCAAAGGCTGCGTCTACATCAAGCGCCTGGCGGATGTGGACCTGGGCGTGCTGGAAGAGCTTTGCGTGGCGGCACTCAAGGAGAGGCGTTCATGAACGGCCCGCTGCTCGACACCAGCTGCCCGCGCTGTGGCGGTGGCTTCGAGTGCGGCGTCAACGCCGGCCACTGCGCCTGCTTCGGCATCCGCCTGACCGAGAGGTTGCGCGTGCAGCTCGCCGAGCAGTACAGCGGCTGCCTGTGCCTGCCCTGCCTGAGCGAGCTCATCGAGGCCGACCTGCGCCGTCAGCCCGTGATCGGTTCCGCCAAGGCCTCGGGCTGACCGGCTGCGGCCACCTCGGCCAGATAGCCCGCCAGCCGGGCCGTGTCGCAGTGCACCGTCAGCGCGCTGACGCGGCCCCAGCGCAGCTCGAACTCGTGCATGCCGCGGTTGCTGCCTTCGCGGCCGCCGGGCAGCTGGAAGCGGTCGCGCCAGGCCACGACGGCCCGCGTGCGCCAGGGCCAGCCGCTGACCCATACGCCGTCCACCTCGAAGTGCAGGCCCGGCAGCAGGCGCTGCAGCCGGCCATACCAGCGCGTCGTCGCGCCCAGGTCGCGGCGCTCGCCGCCGAGGGCATGGTCGCCCACCATGTGATGCCGGTGCGCGGCCCTGAACTGGGCCGGGATGCCGTCATAGCGCCCCGCATTCAGCTCGGCAAAGGCGTTCAACAGCTTGCGCCGGACGATGGCGTGATACATGGCCGCTCTCTCCTTGCTGTCCGTCCAACCATGCAAGCCAACGCATGATCTTGACGGTGTAAAGATGTCGGCAGTATCCACCTTGATCTTGACGATGGCAAGATGCGGCGCATGAGCAAGCCTGCTTCGACCCGACCGCCCGCCAGGAAAGACGCCGTTCAACCGGCGAGTGCGCCGCGCGCCACCCAGGCGGCGGCCAGGCCCGCCGCGGACCGCCCGCCGCGCCCGCGCGCCAAGGCGGCCGGCGTCTATCACCATGGCGAGCTGCGCGAGGCCCTACTGGACGCCGCCGAGGCCCTGCTCGCCCAGCGCGGCGCCGCGGCCTTGAGCCTGCGCGACGTGGCGCGTGGCGCCGGCGTCTCGCATGCGGCGCCCTATCACCACTTCGCCGGCCTGCCCGAATTGCTGGCGGCGCTGGCCGAGCGCAGCTTCCGGCAGCTCGGCGCGGCCATGCAGGCTGGCGTCGACGCCCACCCGGCGGATGCGCGCGAGCAGCTGCTCGCCATCGCCGCGGCCTATGTCGACTTCGCGCGGCGCCGCCCGGCGCGCTTCCGGCTGATGTTCGGCCCCGTGCTGGCCTCGCGCAGCCACAACCCGGGCCTGGACCGCGCGGCCGAGGCGTCCTTCCGCGTGCTGCTGGACGCCGCGACGCGCTTCGACGCCAGCGCCGGCCCGCTGATCGCGCTGACCGGCTGGAGCCTGGCCCACGGCCTGTCACACCTGAGTTTGGATGCGGCCTTTGCCGGCCTGCCGCTGGCCGGGCCGCTGCCCGAGCCGGCCGAACTGGTGCGCCTGATGAGTGCCAAGGTCTTGGGTGCTTAGGCATGATGGCTCGATGTCCGCACTCGACCGCCTGGCCCCGCCGCTTTTCATCTTCATCTGGGCCACCGGCTATATCGTCGCCAAGCTGGCCGCGCCCTATGCCGACCCACTGACCTTCCTCGCCTGGCGCTATGTCGGCGTCATCGCGCTGATGCTGGGCCTGGCCCTGGCGGCGCGCGCGGCCTGGCCGTCGCCGCGCGCGATGGCCCATCTGGCGGTCGCCGGCCTGGGCATCCAGGCCCTCTACCTCGGCGGCGTCTGGGTCTCCATCCGCCAAGGCCTGCCGGCCGGCACGGCGGCGCTCATCGTCAACCTGCAGCCCGTACTGGTCGCCGCGCTGGCGCCGCTGATCGGCGAGCGCGTCTCGCCGCGGCAATGGCTGGGCGTGGCCCTGGGCCTGGCCGGCGTCGTCCTCGTCATCTGGCACAAGCTCAACCTCGGCGCGAGCTATGGCCCGCCGCTGCTGCTGTGCCTGATGTCCCTGCTCGCCATCACCGGCGGCACGCTATACCAGAAGCGCTTCGTGCCCCACTTCGACCTGCGCACCGGCCAGGTCGTGCAGTTCGCGGCGTCGCTGGCCGTCACCCTGCCGCTGGCCTGGTGGCTGGAGCCCATGCACATCGAATGGAATGCCCATGTGCTGGTTGCCATGGCCTGGAGCATCCTGGTGCTGACGGCCGGCGGCATCAGCCTGATGTTCCACATGCTGCGCCATGGCCGCGTGACGGCCGTGTCAAGCACCATGTATCTGGTGCCCTCTGTCACCTCGGTGATGGCGTGGTTGCTGTTCGGCGAGACACTCGGCGCACAAGCCATCGCCGGCATGGGGGTGACGCTGCTCGGCGTCTACCTCGTCGTCGCGCAGAGGAAAACGGAGACAGCCGAATGACGACCCCCCGAGCACATCACAAGTTCTGGCCCGTCCGCGTGCCGCACGCCATCGAGCCGCCGGCCACGGCCCTGCCCGACAACCTGCTCGTCAGCGCACGCCGCTTCCCGCATCGGCCGGCGCTGGTCTTCCTGGGCCAGACGACGACCTATGCCGAATTGGCCGCCCAGGTGGCGCGCCTGGCGGGCTGGCTGGCCCAGCGCGGCATCAAAAAGGGCGACCGCGTGCTGGTGGGGCTGCAGAACTGCCCGCAGCTCGTCATCGCCCATTACGCCATCCTCAGCGTCGATGCCGTCGTCGTGCCGGTCAACCCGATGAACAAGGCGGCGGAGCTCAAGCACCTCATCGAGGACAGCGGCGCGGTGCTGGCCATCACCAGCGCCGACCTCAGCGCCGAATGGCTGTCGGCCGGTGTGGCCGCGCAGAACCTGGTCGTCACGCGCCTGGCCGAAGTGCTGCCGGGTGGCCACAGCGACGGCGCAGGCCTGCCCGCGGGTTGGGCCGACTGGCTGAATACCGACATCGCCCTGCCCGCCGGCGCCACGCCCTGGGCCGAGGCCCTCGCCTGCACGGCCCCGGCACCGGCCATGACCGTGGGTGCCGACGACCTCGCCCTGCTGCCCTACACCAGCGGCACGACCGGCCATCCCAAGGGCTGCATGCACCGCCATCGCAGCCTGCAGCACAACATCTTCGCGGGCGGCCTGTGGGCCAATGTCAGCCACGAAGACGTCGTGCTCGGTGTCGTGCCCATGTTCCACATCACCGGCATGGTCGTCGTCATGCACGGCACGCTGGCGGCCGGTGCGGCGCTGGTGCTGATGCCGCGCTGGCAGCGCGAGTACGCGGCCCGCCTCATCGCCAGCCACCGCGTCACGCGCTGGACCAACATCCCCACCATGGTCATCGACCTGCTGGCCAGCGCGCAGGTCGACAGCTTCGACCTCAGCAGCATGGTCACCATCGGCGGCGGCGGCGCGTCCATGCCGCAGGCGATCGCCGAGCGGCTGTGGCAACGCTATGGCCTGCGCTACATGGAAGGCTATGGCCTCACCGAAACGGCCGCGCCCAGCCACAGCAACCCCTACGACGCGCCCAAGCAGCAATGCCTGGGCGTGCCCTATCTGAGCTGCGACTCGCGCGTCGTCGACCCCGACACGCTGAAGGAGCTGCCCGTCGGCGAAGCCGGCGAGATCCTCGTCCACGGGCCCATGGTCTTCGACGGCTACTGGCGCCGCCCCGACGCGACGGCGGCCGCCTTCGTCGAGATCGACGGCAAGCGCTTCTTCCGCACCGGCGACATCGGCTACGCGGACGCCGACGGCTATTTCTTCATGACCGACCGGCTCAAGCGCATGATCAACGCGAGCGGCTTCAAGGTCTGGCCCTCCGAGGTCGAGAACCTGATGCACGCCCACCCCGGCATCGCCGAGGCCTGCATCATCTCGGCGCCCGATGCCTACCGCGGCGAGACCGTCAAGGCCGTCGTCGTCAAGCGCGCCGGCCATGAGTCCCTGACCGAAGAACAGCTGCGCGACTGGTGCCGCGCCAACATGGCCGTCTACAAGGTGCCGGCCCTCATCGAGTTCGTCGACACCCTGCCCAAGAGCGGCGCGGGCAAGGTGATGTGGCGGGCGCTGCAGGAGCGCGAGAAGGCGCGTGGCGGTTGAGGGGGCCGGGCCTCATGCGACAGTCTGGCCGGTCGCTCCACGTGGCTAATCCAGCCGCCCCATGCCCCCTCCCTCCCGCCGGAGATCCGATGCATCGTCTGCTGATCGCTTGCCTCTTCCTGGTGATCATCACCGGCTGTTCCCGCCCGGGTGAATCGGGCCCGGTCACGGGAGCCAAGGTGGTTTCGGTCGCGCGTGATGCGGCGGCCGACGGTGCGCGCCGCACGCTGGCGTACAGGCATGCGATCCAGCTCGACGCGCCGGAGGGCAAGGTCGCCGCACTTCATGAAGCGGCGCTGGCCGCCTGCACCCAGTCCGCGGCGGAGCTTTGCACCGTGCTGGAATCGCGCATCAGCACGGGCCGCTCCGCGACGGCCTTCCTGCGCCTGCGCGCCAAGCCCGGCGGCATCCAGAAGCTCATCGCGACGCTGGGCAAGCAGGCCGATGTGACGGAGCAGTCCACCCAGGCGGAGGACCTCGCCGGGCCGATCCAGGATGGCGAGAAGAAGCTGGCCATGCTGACAAGCTACCGCGCCGAGCTGGAGGTCCTGCGCAAGCGCGCCGGCAACGATGTGGATGCCTTGATCAAGGTGACTCACGAGCTGGCGCAAGTGCAGAGCGAGCTGGAGGCGGCGAATGGCAAGCATGCCTACCTGCTGCAGCGCGTGGAGACCGAGACCCTCGACATCAACATCCGCGCCGAGCGCAGCCACTCGTTCTGGAGCCCGGTCGCGCTCGCCCTGTCGGACTTTGGTGGCAGCCTGTCGCAGGGGGTCGCGACGGCCATCACGGGCACGGCCTATCTGCTGCCCTGGGCCTTCGTCATCGGGCTGGCGCTGTGGATAGCGCGCAAGCTATGGCTGCGGCGCGGGGCAAAACGCGCCTGAGGCTGCTGCATGAAACTCGTGGTCGCTGTTCATTTCGATGGTGCGCAGGCGATCGCTGCCGCGGTGGCTTTCGACGCCTGGGATGCCGCGGAGGCGAGCAAGACCTATGTCTCGCGCATCGTCCATGTGGAGAAGGCTGCAAGAGGAGAACTCGACCTGCGGGAACTGCCCTGCGTGATGCAGCTGTTGCGCGAGCACGGCCTGGAGCCTGAGCTCGTCCTGCTTGACGGCTTCGTCCATCTGGATGCGGACGAAACGCCGGGCCTTGGCCAGCACCTGTACCACGCACTGGGCGGCATGGTGCCCATCGTCGGCGTTTCAAAGAGGAGCCTGCCAGGCCTGTCGGCGCAGTTCGAGGTCATGCGAGAAGAGGAAACGCAGCCGCTACTGGTGACGTGCGCGGGCATCGACATTGGCGCGGCCAAGGCGCGACTGCGCGCCATGCATGGCAGGAAGCGAGTTCCTACGCTGATGAAGCTTGCAGCGCGCCTGGCGAAAAACCAGGACTGAGTCCGGGACCGCTGGCTGAGCAGCCGGCGGCCCCGGGCCGGAATCAGCGGCGGTGCGGATCGTTGGGCCGGCGGTCGGCGCCGTTGGGCACGCCATCCCGGTCTGCGTCGCCGCGCGCCCAGCCGCCGCGCCTGAATTCCCAGCGGCCATCGTGTTCGGCCCAGGCCGGCTGGTTGTAGGAATAGCCATGGCGTTCCTTCATCCAGACACCGCGTTGCCAGACGTGGCGACGGCCGTTCCAGTTCCAGTAGCCGGGCACCCAGACATAGCCCCGGCGCGCAGCGGGAACCACCTCATGCCGCGGCGCCGGTGGCGCCACCTGAACCCACACGCTGGCCTGTGCCGTCGCGGCGGTGGGCAGGGTGGCTGCGCCCAAGCCAAGGCTTGCGGCCAGGCAGGAAGCGAGGAGGGTCTTGTTGAGCATGGCAAATCTCCAAGGTAGAGGAGTCCATTCAACGCCCGCGCCCGGCGGCCCGTGGTCGGAGGAACGCCCATCGGCGTGTCAGCCGCTTCCTGCCCTTGGGCTGTGGTTTCCATCGTCCAGGCAATATCCGAGGTCAAGCCGCCTAACATGGCCCGATGCTGACCCAAGCCCGCTACGTCCTCGCCGTGCCCGACCTCGCGCGCTCGGCGGCCTGGTACCGCGACGTGCTCGGCTTCACCGTGCACGACATGGGCGACCCCGGCTGGTGTTGGCTGGAGCGCGATGCCTGCGTCATCATGGCCGGCGAATGCGCCGATGCGCTGCCGCCCGCACAACTCGGCGACCACAGCTATTTCGCCTATCTGCAGGTCGACGCCATCGACGCCCTGCATGCCGAACTCCAAGGCAAGGGCGCCGACTTCATCAAGCCGCTGCGCGACGAGCCCTGGGGCATGCGCGAGTTCGGTGTCAGGACGATCGACGGCCACCGCATGATGTTCGGCCAGCCGACGGCATGAAGCGAGCCTGGACAGCACTTGGCGCCGGTGGCGGCGAAGCCTTGCAGGCCGAGCTGCTGGCCCGCTATGCCGAGCCGCATCGCGGCTATCACACGCGGCAGCATCTGGACGAATGCCTGGCCTTGTTCGGCGAGTTCGCCCATCTGGCCGAACGGCCCGCCGAGGTCGAGATCGCGCTGTGGTTCCACGACGCCATCTACGACGTGCATCGCCATGACAACGAAGCGCTGAGCGCCGACTGGGCCCGCACGGCGCTGCTTGACGCAGGCGCATCGACCGACACCGGTGAGCGCGTTGCGGCCTTGGTGCTGGCCACGCGCCACAGCGTCGCGCCGCAGACGGCCGACGAGCAGCTCTTGGTCGACGTCGACCTCGCCATCCTCGGCGCCGCGCCGGCGCGCTTTGCCGAGTACGAGGCGCAGATCCGCCGCGAGTACGCCCATGTGCCGCCGGCCGTCTTCAGCGAGAAGCGAGCCGCCATCCTGGCCGGGTTTGTCGCGCGGCCGGCGCTCTACGGCACACCGGCCCTGCGCGAGCGCTTCGAGGCGCCCGCGCGGGCCAATCTTCAAGCGGCGCTCAACGCCCTGTCGCGGCCCGCGGGCTTGAGCAGCAGATAGAGCAGCGGTCCGAACGAACCTGCGGCCAGCGTGATCAGTGCGAACGGCCAGACGGTGCGACCCGTCTGCCTGGCGTCGCGCCAGATGAAGCCCAGCGCGATCCAGGACATGATGACCAGGTCCGCCAGCACCTGCCAGGCACCCACGCTGCTCATGCCGGCCTGCCAGATGCCGAGGTAGCCGACCTGCCACATCACATAGGTCGAGAACAGGCCGAAGGCGGCGAGGACGAGGATGAGGACGACTCTCATGACGATCTCCTTGGGGAGTGGTTGATGGCGTCATGTTCGGCAGCCGAGTGCGTCGCCGCAATGACCTCCGAGGTCATCGCAGCCGCGCGATGCATGGCCTATGGTCAGTCCTCATGAAGCTGCTTGTCCCCATCACATTGGCCCTGGTCGCCCTGCTGCATGCCCTGCCACTGGCCGGCGTGCTGGGCGCCACCAGGCTGTCCACCCTCTACGGCGTCGACGCCCGCGACCCCGCCCTCGAACTGCTGCTGCGACATCGCGCCGTGCTCTTCGGGCTGCTCGCGGCGCTGCTGGCGTGGGCCGCCTGGCAGCCCGCGTTGCGCGGCCTGGGCCTCGTTGCCGGCCTGGTCAGCGTCGCGTCCTTCCTGCTGCTGGCGCTGCAGGCGGGCCCGCTGCCGCCGGCCCTGGCCACGGTCTTCAAGCTGGACGTCGCCGCGCTGCTGCTGTTGCTGGCAGCGGCTACCCTGCACCTGCTGCCCACGCCATCACCATGACCGCCACCCTCGCCGCCCTGCGCAAATCGCGCCGCGTCAGCCAGCTCGAGCTGTCGCTGCGCACCGGCGTCTCGCAACGCCATCTCAGCTGCATCGAGACCGGCCGCTCGCGCGCTGGCCGCGAGACGCTGATCGCCCTGCTCGATGCCCTCGGCGCCACGCTGGAGGAACGCAACCAGGCCCTGCTCGCAGCCGGCTATGCGCCCGCCCATACCGAGCGCGCGCTGGACGCGCCCGAGATGGCGCCCGTGCGCGCCGCGCTGGAACAGCTGCTGCACGCCCACGACCCGACGCCGGCGCTGGTGCTGGACGGCGAATACAACCTCGTCATGGCCAATGCCGGCCTGGTGCGGCTGTTGGGGCTGCTCGGCCTGCCGGCCGATCACCTGCTGGCGGGGCCCTTCAACCTGCTGCGCGCCGTCTTCCGCCCCGATGGCCTGCGCGCCCTGTGCGTCAACGAGGCCGAGCTGTGCGGCGAGATGTGGGCGCGCGCCAGCCGCGAGGCTGAGCACCTGCCGCGGCTGCGCGCCCTGCTCGACGAGCTGAGGCCCTCCCTGCGCCCCTGGGGCGCCATCGAGCCCAGCGGCCTGCCCGTGCTGGCGCTGCGCCTGCGCGCGGCCGACGGCCAGACGCTGAGCTTCTTCTCCGCCTTCACCAGCTTCGGCACGCCGCTGGACATCACGCTGGCGTCGCTGAAGGTGGAGCATCTTTTCCCTGCCGACGAGGCCACGCGCATGGCCCTGATGGACGAGGTCGGGGCGCCGGCAATTTCGGCCTGACGCGGCTTCGGCCGTCGCGCCGCAAACACCGCCAAGCGGCAATTCACCACACGCCATGCGGGTTCGCACCCAGCCCGGGCCCGTCGATTGCCTACGATGCCGGGTTGAGTCAGGCGGGCTCCCGCTAAGCGAGCCTTGTCGATCCCGCTGCGGCAATGGTGCCGCGCGATGCAGCCGTCATTTGTTGGTTGATGAAGCTTCCTACCGTCGTGGCGACGGACGCTGTCGTCCGGTCCATTGAACTGGCCGAGATCCAGGCCTCACGCCGGGCCGCCATGGGCTCGCAGCCTGTCATCAGCCAGATGCCTTTGCAGCAGGCCATCGCCGTGACCCACCTCGACGGCCAGACCACGCGCGCCGTCTTCGGCGTCGTGGGCGCGGCCCGCTACGAGGCCGTCAGCAAGCTTTAGCGTCGCCGATGCCAGCTCTGGACCGGCAGGGCGCGGCAATGTCCGCAACAGGCGGGCTGCCGCCGTTCGCAGCGCAACGGACGTGCCAATCGCCCCCCGGATCGCAGACCGCGACGCCTTCAACACCGCTGTTCCCCTAACTACTTCTTGTAGGATGCTGTCCAAGCGCCTGTTGTGAGCCTTCAGCTGCGCGGTAGCGCGCCGGGCCAGCACCCGCGACGCGCCGAACGTGCGCATGGAGTCGCCGCATACATGGAGCGCCACGAAGGTATCGCTGAATCGCAGGCCGAGAAACCTGCGGCATGGCCGCTTCACGGAATGGACGGCTTGCCGGCCAACCTCGTGCTGGCGACGCGGTACGACATCAAGCGGTTGATCGGCCGCGGCGGCGCGGGTTCGGTGCATGAGGCGTGGGACCGGCAGCTGGAGCGGGCCGTTGCCATCAAGCGCGTGGGCTGGGGCAGCGGCGACGCGCTGGTGGAGGCGCGGCTCGCGGCCGGGCTGAGCCACCCGGCCATCGTCGCCATCCACGACGTGGTGCAGCAGGCCGACAGCGTCTGCATCGTGATGGAGCTCGTGCAGGGCCGCACGCTGGCCGCCGTCATCGCGGACGGCCCCACCGAGCCGCAGCAGGCGCGGGCCTGGGTCGCCGAGGTGGCCGACGCACTCGCCCAGGCCCACGCCGCCGGCATCGTTCATGGCGACATCAAGCCGGGCAACCTGATGCTGGACGACGCCGGCCGTGTGCGCATCCTCGACTTCGGCATCGCCAGGCGCATCGACGTGCTGAAGACCGCCTCCGGGCCCGTCACGCCCGTCGGCACGCTGCGCTACATGGCGCCGGAGGTGCTGCTCGGCGCCCGGCCCGGGCCGGCGGCTGACATTTACTCGCTGGGCCTGGTGCTGTTCGAGCTGCTGCAGGGCGGACAGGCCTTTGCCGGCGAGGGCGACTTCGCCGTGGCGCATCGCAAGCTGTCCGAGACGGCTGGGCCTGTCGCGCCGGAGCTCGCCGCCGCTGACCCGCTTTGCGCGCTGGCCGAGCGCATGACCCGCCGCGAGCCGGCGCAGCGCCCGCCCGGCATGGCCGACGTCGCCCGCGCGCTGCGCCAAACCGGGCTGCCCACCGATGGCCCGGCGCCGCCGCACCCCCGCCTGCCCTGGCGCAGGCACCTTCGGCGCGCTGTGCTGCCGATTTCATTGCYTGCCAGTGCCGCCGCGCTGTGGGGCGGCGTGATCATCGCCACCCGGTACCTGCCGGCCAACACCCAGGCGCCGGCACCTGCGCCGGCACTTGCACCCCAGGAGAGCGTCTCGCAGGCCCGGCGCCTGCTGATGCGCTTCGACGAGCCCGGCCACCTGGACCGCGCGGTGGCCTCGCTCAAGGGCGTGCTGGAGTCACACCCCCGCGACGCCCCCGCCGCGGCGCTGCTGGCCATTGCCTACTGCCTGCGCGACGGCAGCGACGCCTCGGACGCGGCCTGGCTGGAGCGCGCCAATGCGGCGTCCCAGGTCGCGGTGCAGGCCGACGACCAGCTCGCCGTTGCCCAAGCCGCCCGCGGGCGCTACCTGGCGGCCGCCGGGCAGGCCGGGCCTGCGCTGCAGGCCTACGACCGCGCCCTCGTGCTGGACCCGCGCGACTTCCATGCGCTGCTGGGCAAGGCCGAGCTGCTGACCAAGCAGCAACAGGCCGAGCCCGCGCGTCAGGCGCTGGACGCGGCGCTGGCGGCCTACCCCGACGAGCCCGTGCTGCACAACGCGCTCGGCACGCTGCTCTACCAGGGTGGCCGCTACGCCGAGGCCGAGACCGCGTTTCGCGCCGCCGTGCGGCTGGCGCCCCTGGTGGCCGCAGGCCACGCCAACCTCGCCGCCACCCTGCAGAGGCTGGGGCGCGGCGACGACGCCCTGCAGGTGCTGCAGCAAGGCCTCGCGGCGCGGCCCGAGGGGCGGCTCTACAGCAACCTCGGCACGGCGCTCTTTGCGCGGGGCCGGTATGCGGAAGCCGCCAGCGCCTTCGAGAGCGCGGTGTCCGAGAGCAAGGGCAACCCGAACGACTACCTGAAATGGGCCAACCTGGCCGATGCCCTGCGCTGGGTGCCCGGCCGCGAGGCCGGGGCGCAAGCCGCCTACCGCCACGCGCTGCAGCTGCTGTCGCCCCGCCTGGGTGGCGACAAGCCCGAGCCCACCCACCTGAGCCGGGCGGGCGTGTATGCCGCACGGCTGGGCGAGGCGGCGCAGTCGCGCGCCTGGACCGAAGCCGCCGTGGCCGCCGCGCCCAAGTCGCCCGACGTGGCCTTCAGGGCCTGCATGGCCTACGAACTCAGCGGTGACCGCACGCAGGCGCTCGCCCACCTGCAGCGGGCGTTGAAGCTGGGCTATCCCCTGTCGTCCGTCGAGCAGGAGCCCGACCTGCAGGCGCTGCGGCGCTCGCGTGCCTTCCACCAGACCATCACCCAAGGACTGCCATGAAACCATCCAGCCTCCTGAATGACCTGCTCCTGCTCAACGTCAGCTTCGACATCCACCAGCTCAGCCCCTTCCTGTGCTGGCAGGTGATCGACGAGAGCCAGGGCGGGCGCAACCTGATGCGCCAGGTCGGCCGCCACGCCGGCTCGGTGCACCTGGAGAAGGACGACACGGTGCACGTCTGCGTCACGGCCTTCAGCGGGGCTGAGGGCAACGCCCCTCCCGAGGACTTCGGTGGATTCACCATCAAGAACTGCACGCTGCAATCCGTGCCGCGCCTGCGCGAACGGGACACCTTCTACTCACCGTCCCCGTTTCAGTACGGTCAGTCCGTCGACGGCGGGACTGCCATCCCGATCGGCCCGTTCAAGGTGGTCGATCACGGCAAGGACGACAAGCTCAATGCCTTCTACGAGCGACAGGTCAGCGAGGGCAGCGTGCTGGTGGACAAGGAGATGGGCATCTGGGAGATGTCGCTCGTGCTCGTCGTGGAGATCAAGCCCAAGGCCACGGCCGTGGGCTCGCACAAGCGGGTGTTCCGCTTCGACCCCGAGGCGGAGGTCGGCACCGGCACCAGCAAGAACCTCTGACCGCGGCCGCCCTCGGCGGCATCCAAAGGCGCTGAGACGAAGCGCCCGCTATTGAGACGCGTTGCCCTGCCGCCCGGCAGGGTGCGCCGACACCATGAGCCCCGTGTTCAACGTTTACGGGAGACCTCTCATGAGTGTCGTCAACATCGAGCGCAGCCAGGGGCTCAGCGCCCTCAGGCTGATCAGTGCGGTCGACGGGCTGGCGGGCGCCAGCCTGCTGGCCCAGGTCCGCGCCATGGTCGTGGAGCGCCAGCCCGGCGCCGCGCCCTTCAGCACCGACACGACGGCGCGGGCCATGCTGTCGGTGCACCAGTCGCAGCTGCGAGCCCGTGCCACCGAGCTGCTCAACGAGCTTCATCCCGCGGCCCTCGCCAAGATCACCGACATGCAGCAATTCGTGCTGCTGCTGCTGGAAATCCAGAAAGAGGCGCAGGGCAGCGATGAAGCCGTCGAGGCCCTCATGGGTGCGCTGACGGAGCAGGCCCGCGGGTTCGAGCAGCGCAGCGCGGCACTGGCCGCCAGGGCCACGGCAGCGGCCACGCAGGCCGCCGAGGAGCAGGCCGAACTGGACAAGCTCATCGACGCCGAGGTGAGCCGCATCGACGGCGCCGAGGACGGCGACGGCGACGGCGAGCTGGCCCAGGTGCGCGCCCAGATCGCCAAGACGAGCGAAGCCATGTCGGCCGCCGTGCAAGCCACGGTGGACTCCAGCCGCAAGGTCGGCGGCGGCATCGGGCGCATCGTCACCTGGGTGTCTTCGCTGTTCTCCTTCCAGCCCGGCGACACGCCCAGCAAGCCCGCCAAGGACGACGATGGCGACGACGGCGACGACGACGGCGCCGAGAAGGTCAAGGCCAGCGACAAGGACAGTGAAAAGGACAGCGGCAAGGCTGGTGGCAAGGCCAGGCCCGACAAGCCCGGCCGGCCCCGCATCACGCCGGAGCGGCCGACCGCGGACTTCCCGGTCGAGACCATCGGCGAGATCGGCGACGACACCGCGGCCGTCTTCGACGCGCGCACCAAGCTCAACAGCCTCGTCATCCAGCAGCGCAACCTGTACGTGCAGCTCTACCGCGCCGAGGCGGGCCTGGCCGTGATGCAGGTCGTGGGGCAGCAGGGCAGCGACCTCGTCGCCGCGCTGCAGGGCCTGGGCAGCCGTGCCGAAGCGCTGCGCGCCGAATGGGAACGCCTGGCCGCCGAGTGCGAACAGGCCAAGGGCGCCGGGCTGTCCTTCGATGACAGCTGGGCGCACCAGCTCGCCAGGATCGACGCGCTGGTCAGGGCCTCCACATCGGGCTCCGCATCCATGCCGCGCCTGACCCACATCGATTCCCCCATCGCCTGATCCACCCTCACCCCCCAAGGAGATTCCATGACTGACATCGCCATCGACCAAGGCGTGAAGGACAGCGGCAAGGCCGCTCTCGACCAATCCGCCGCGGGCCTGATCCTGCAGGCCCACTGCATGACCGTTGAAAGACAGGTCCCCGTCAACATCGCCAACGCGAGCGACAAGCTCAAGCCCATCCAGGAGCTGGCCAACCATCGGCTGGGCCTGGCCACGGATCGTTCCAAGAACTACCTCAACGTGCTGCAGCCGCGCATGCTGAACACGGCCACCGACATCCAGCAGTATTTCCTGCTGCATCGGGAGATCAGCCGCGAGTTCCAGAACGCGCCTTCGCGCCAGGAGGCCCTGGCCCTGCTGCGCGCCCTGCAGGAACAGACCCAGGGCTTCCAGGCGCGCAGCATCAGCGTGCGGGATGACCTTGGCGTCCTGCGCAGCGGGCTGGCCGAGGACGCGGCCGTCTTCCAGCGCGTGACGCTCGACCTGAACACGCTGCTGAATGGTGACGAGGGCGTGCTCAAGGACATCAACGAGCAGCTCGGCGGCATCGACGGCAAGATCGCCGGCATGGCCGTGGGCATCGCCCTCGGCGGCCTGGCCGTGATCGCCGGCGGTCTGTTGTTCGTCATCGGCGCCTTCGGCTCCGTCGTCACCGGCGGCGCCGCGGCGGCCCTGTGCGTGGGCGGCGGTGCATTGGCCGCGGCCGGCGTCGCCACCGTGGTGGGCTCGTCCATCGGCATGGCCGGGCTGCTGAACCTGAAGAGCGACCTGCTGATGCGCCAGGCCACCATCAGCGCCGAGACGACGCTGGTCAACAGCATGGCGGTCAACTTCGGCACGCTGCACACCAGCGCCACCGGCGCCCAGGGCTCGGCCCAATCCATGGCCAACGCCTGGAGCGTGATGGGCGACCACCTCGGCTCGCTGTACCAGCAGCTGGAGAAGGGCAAGACGGACGTCCCGGTCCTGGCCCGCGTGTTCCTGGGCGCGGCCGACGGCTCCGTGAAGCTGGTGCTGGCTGACACGGAAAACATTCTCCGCAACCTCACAGGCGCTACGCGCACCGTGGACACGACCCGCCGCGTCGGCGACGTCATGAAGGACGCGGTCAATGCCGCCGCGCTCGTGAACCGCATCGCGGCCTGACAACCCAAGCCGAGGAACCCATCATGCCCATGACTCTGACCGACCAACTCACCGCGCTCGTCCAGCAAGGCGGAGCGGGAGCCGCCACGCTGCCAGGCACGCAGCAGGTGCAGCAGCACGCCAAGGCGGCCGAAGCCTTCGGGCGCACGCTCAACGAACTGTGGAACACGGTTCGCGGCCACGCCCAGCGCACGCGGCAACGCGTGGCCCAGGTGCAGCTCGAGATCGCCCGCTGGAACCCGGCGACACCCGGGGCCCTGCAAGCCCACGCCAAGGCGCTGTCCGAGGACGTGAACGCCCTGCTGCCCGCCGTGCAGGCCAAGTCCGACGAGACCGCGCGCCACCGCTCCGTGCTGGCGGCCGACAGCGGGGCCCTGACGCAGCAGGTGGCCCAGGCACGCGCCCGGCTGAAGCAGCTGGAGCAGCAAAAGGCCGAGCTGCAGGCCAAGGCCAACGAGCTGCGCAACCGCTCCGTCTGGACCTGGCTCTTCCCGCTGGCCAAGGCCATCGACGAGCTGGTGGCACTGGGCCAGTATGGCAAGTCGACCGAGGCCGCCTTCGAGGACGCCCTGCGCCAGGTGGCCGAAGGGCAGCGCGAGGCCTCCGAGCTGATCCGTGCGTCCGACCTGGCCTCGGGCCAGGTGGCCGTGCTGGACCAGATGACCGTGCGCCTGCAGGCCCTGCACAACCAGCTGTCCGTCGTGTCCGCCCGGCTGCGCAGCGAGGAATCCCTCGCGAAGTTCGACAACCCGCAGACCGCTGGCGTCTTCGCGAACGTGCTGATGCACGTCGCCCAGGCGCTGGAACACAGCGTCGACTGATGCACCGCCGCCGGCCCCGGCCGGCGGCCCTTCCCCCCGACCCACGAAAGGAAACCGACATGTTGCTCTTCTACGGAAAACCCAATGGCGGCAATCTCTCCAAGGACGAGAACGCCTCGCGCGCCGCACGCCTGGTCGCCCTGCGCGAGCATTTCCACGCCTGGAAGAAGTGGCCCGAGTTCGCCCCGGCGAACAAAACCTTCAAGCCCGTCGCCATCCACTACCTGCAGGAGGAAATCCGCGCCGGCCGCCACAAGGGCCTCAAGGCCTACGGCGAAGCGGCCAAGATCCTCGTGCTGAACGCGCACGGCAACGAGTTCGCCTTCAACAACATCTCCACCGGCGCTGCCGAAGTGGCCGACCTGCTCATCGAGCTGGGCATCCGCGAGGCCGGCACCGAGCAGATCTGGCTGGCCGCCTGCGACAACGGCCTGCAGACCCAGGACAACAGCGGCCCACTGCCCCTGGTGTCCAAGCTGGCCAGCCTGCTGGCCACCCGCGAAGGGCTGCACCCCAAGGTCTACGCCCCCCGCGGCAAGGTGAGCTACCAGGAGAAGACGCTGCAGCGCGTCGGCACGGAGGACGTGATTCGCTACGGCAAGGTCATGATCCGCACGCAGGATGGCCCCGCCAACCCCAAGACCGGCAAGAAGACGGACTTCTTCTACCCGTTCGACCAGGGCTGGGTGCTGGCCCAGTAGCCACACGCCGCCCCTGAGCATCGCCTGGCCGCCTCGGTCCCCAGTGGACGAGGCGGCCAGGTCTTTTCTATCGTTGTGGGTCCTGGACCCGAAGCGCGGGGCGCGGCATGCGCTCAAGCGGAGGCTGCCGCCGCAGCAGAAGTCCAGTTGCGCAGCCGCGTGTCCATAGGCGACAGCTGGCGCGCCAGCGCATGCGCCCGCCAGGCGCCGGCGCTCAGGCCGTAGGCCTTGCGAAAGCACCGGTTGAAGGTGCGCACGTCCTCGAACCCGCACTGGTAGGCCAGCGTCTCGATAGGCGTGCGAAATGGCGGCTGCGCCAGCAGCTCGCAAACGCGCGCGAGCCGCGCGCGGCGCAGGCAGCCCGCCACCGTGTCGCCCTGGCGCACAAAGGCGCGGTACAGCGTCGGCCGAGACACCCGCAGCTCATCCACCAGGCGCGTGACGTCATAGCTGCTGTCCGCCAGGTGCCGCTGCAACTGCAGGCAAGCCTGCGCGTACAGCCAGTCCAGCCGCCCGTGGCCGCCACGGTCCGCAGGGTGCGAACGGTCGGCAAGGGTGGCAGGGGCGGCGTGCATGGTGTTGGGGCGAGGCGTGCTCCCCTCAACACAACAAACGTGCCAGGCTTTTGACGGGGTATTGATGCAAGAATTCCTCCGCCAGCCGTGCTCTGGCATGTCAGCCGGGGCGGGCCRACATGTCAGCCCCTGTCAGCGGGCTGGCCCCATGCCATGACGCCCTCCGTACCGCCCCACCCTGAAGAACAGACCCAATCCGCCCGCATCGCCGGGCTCGACGCCGCGGGCGTGCCGGCGCCCACCCTGACCATCCTCTGGCACCCCGACCCGCAGCGCCTGGGCGAGCAGTGCGCCGTCTCCGTGGACGACGACACCCTCGTTCCCATCAGCCGCTTCACGCCGGGCTTCAGCACGCCCGGCGCCCTCGGCGGGCGGCCGCTGGAGCATGCGAGCGTCTCGCGAACGCCCATCCACCTGCTGGCGTCGCGCGACGGCAGCGTGCGGCTGTCGTTTCCGCCCGGCCCGGTCTGCCATGAAGTAGACGGCCTGCCCGCCGGCGGCGAACTGCTCCTGACGCGCGAACAGGTCGCCAGCGGCGTCGTGCTGTCGCTGCGCGGACGCGTGCTGCTGCACCTCGGCCATCGCACGGCCCTGCCGGACCGGTTGTCCGGCCGCCTGCTGGGCGTCAGCGGCGCGATGGTGCGCGTGCGGCGGCAGATTGCGCAGGCCGCATCGACCGAGCTGCCGGTGCTTGTCCTCGGTGAATCGGGCACCGGCAAGGAACTCGTCGCGCAGGAGATTCACGCGCGTGGCAGCCGCGCGGGCCGGCCGCTGTGCACCGTCAACATGGCCGCGCTGACCGAGTCCATCGCCACCACGGAGCTGTTCGGCTGCGTCAAGGGGGCGTTCACGGGCGCGGACGCCGCGCGGCGCGGCCTCTGGGCCGAGGCCGACGGCGCAACGCTCTTCATGGACGAAGTGGGCGACACCCCCGCCCTCGTGCAGCCCATGCTGCTGCGGGCCGTCGAGACCGGGCAGTACCGCCCCGTGGGCAGCAGCCGCGTGGAGCGGGCCGACGTGCGGCTCATTGCCGCGACCGACCGGCCGCTGCAGGAGCGCGGCTTCAACGTGCCGCTGCTGCGCCGCCTGGAGGCCTTCGTGATCCGCATGCCCGCCCTGCGTGACCGCCGCGAAGACCTCGGCGTGCTGCTGCGCCGGGAGTTCGACGAGGCGGGCGATGTCGCAGGCTGGCTCGGCGAAGTCCCGCCCGAGCTGGCTCGCGCCCTGTGCCTGCATGACTGGCCCGGCAACGTGCGCCAGCTGCGCCATGCCGTGCACCGCCTGGTGCTGGCCGCCCAGGACCGCCAGTGGCTCAGCGTGGAAGATCTCCTGTCATTGCCGCCGGCAAGCTCCGCCCCACGAGCTGCCGGCAACGGCCTCCCGCCCCATGCCGAATCGGCCCCGGCGCCCTTCACCGACGACGAACCGCAAGACCCGCCCCGCGCGGGCTGGCGCGCGCCGTCGTCGGTCACACCCGATGAGTTGCTGAAGGCGCTGGAGCAGCAAGCCTGGAGCCTGCGGGCCACCGCGACCAGCCTGGGCATCTCGCGCAGCTCCCTCTACGCCCTCATCGACCGCCACCCCCTGATCCGTTGGCCCGACGACATCGCCGGCGACGAGATCGCCGCCGCGGTGACCGAGGCGCCAGCCGGCGATGTGGCGGCGCTGGCGTCGAATCTGCGGACGCCGAGGGAAGCGCTGCGGCGGAGGTTGGTTTCGCTGGGAATCAGCCACTGAATGCAGGGCGTGTCCAGAGGGCAAAGTTGCCTGACGCAAGGCCTGGCCCTCGCCATCGTGGGCAGCATCCACGAGTTGCTGCCGGCGCGCGTCGAGGCGGGCGAGACGGCGGCCATCGGGGAGCTGGCGAGGCATGCGGAAGCGTTTGTGTTGAGGGTGGCGGGGAGCCGGGCGGCCTGCGTTCCACAGCACGCCGACGCGCCCTCGGATGGCGAGGGCCAACCTGCTAGGACGGGTATAGGCTGAACACGGTTCGTCAACGAAAGCGCTTCGGGCGGTCGTGTCGACCCAGAGCGGAAGTTGGGGCTGGATTAGCAAGCCTCGCAGAAGCAGTCATTCGACGTCTAAATTGAGCTGAGCCGCGAAGCGGCTTCGGCTTGAACGATTTGTTAGCCGCCACCCCGCTCAACGACGAACGCGATAGCGGATGTGCGTGGCATCCAATGTGTCGATCACCCGAACGATCTCCAGCTCGATCCGCGAAGGCAATACCTCGAATAGCCGACGGCCGCCGCCGAACAGCACTGGAATCTGATGGATCTGCACCTCGTCCAGCACACCGGCCTCAAGTGCCCGTTGTGCTGTGTACGCGCCGAGCACCAGCACGTTCAGGTTGCCGGCGGCGGCCTTCGCTCGAGCCATCGCGTTCTCGATGCCGTCGCGCACATACGTCACCAACGGATAGTTCGCGACGGATGGGCCGGGCGGCCGGTGGCTGGGCACGAAGATCGGGACGCCGTGATTGTCACCGCCCCAGTGATCGATTTGCTCCACGGTACGCCGACCCGCCAATATCGAACCAGGCGTGTTCCACTCGTCCCACAACTCTCCGACGGCCCCAGACGGCCGGGAGAAGTCCCCGTACCACTCGTGTAGCCGGTCGAAGGCATCGCCTCCGGGATTGCCAACTTCGTCGTTCGGACCAGCGATATATCCGTCGAGCGACATTGACATGAATAGTACCGATGCAGACATTGGAGTCTCCTTCGCTCTAGCAAGAATGGTGTGATACCTGTACGACGAGCGAGGCGCAGCAGAATCGACATGGGCACTTCAGCTTTTGCGCCTGTACCCAACTACTGGGAGGCTTCCATGGCGCCTCACGTTCGACGTAAGGGACCCGCCGAAGGCAGTCTCTCTTGTGTTCACGGATGGGCAACCATGGATGTGCGCAGGTTTTGCGGGTCTGGCGGGCCCTGCAGCGCGAGATGAGTCCCGCGTTGGACCGCCAACATTGGCGATGACGCTCAACAAGTGATGGCACAGCCGCGATGGCCAGCCGCAAAGCGACCCTTAACGAGCTTCCGCTTATGGCCGAGACCTGACCTCTGAGGCGATGCACGCGACCGGCAGCAATCGCTGCAAAGCGAACTAGACAAGTTTCCCAGCCGCCGTCGCGCTCCCGGCCGCGCCATGGGCCACGGCCCGCAGTACCAGCCCCGCAGCGACGATGGACAAACCCAGGCTTGCCCACCCCGCCGCCTGCCAACCCCAGTGCTCGACGACGCTGCCGATCAGGGGCGGCCCGAGCAGGGCGCCCGACGCGCCGAACTGCGTCAGCCGCCCGCTCGCGAGGCTGAGCCGCTCGGCGCTGCCCGCCACGCGGGGCAGCAAGGCGAAGACCAGACTGGCGAAGACGCCGGACACGAGGTTGACGAGGATGGCCATGACGACCAGCCGGAGCGGCGACGCACCCAGCTGATAGACCAGCGGGAACAGCGCGCCGGTCGCCAGCAGGCAGAGCACCAGCGCGCGGCCGACGAGGGCTTCGTGGCGCATCAGCCGGGCGCCGATGACGCCCGCGGGCACATTGGCTAGCGCAGCCAGCGCGGTCCAGGTGCCGGCCTCGGGCAGCGACATGCCGGCCTCCTTCAGCAGGCTGGGCATCAGGGCCAGCTGCCCCACCTCGCTGATGGCGTAGACGCCGAAGGCGGCCACCAGCATCCAGAGCGTTGCGCCGGTGTGCTGCTTCTTCTCGAAGCCGGCTGGCGACGCGGCCGGTGGCGCGGCGGCCTGCATGCCGACCAGGCTGGCGCCCAGGGCCAGGCCGGCCAGCACGCTCAGGCCTTGCGCCCAGCGCCAGTCGCTCAAGCCCGCCGCATAGGCATAGGCCGCGGCGCCGACCGCCATGCCGACGGGCACGAAGGTGCCCCACAGCGTCATGGCCGCGGCCTGGCGGTGGGCGGGCGCGGCCAGGGCGATCAGCACCGGCGCGGCCACCACCGTGACCAGATAGCCCATGCTCTCGATGAGTCTTGCAACAGCGGCCATGGGCATGTCCTGCGCCAGGGCCGCCCCGGCCGAGCCCAGTGCCAGGCAGAGCATGGCGACGGCCAGGCTCCGCTGCAGGCCCAGGCGCGGCAGATGCCTGCCGGCAGCGCCACCCAGCAGGGCACCACACACTTCCAGCAGCGAGGTCAGGGCCGCCATCGCGGCCAGGCCCAGGTGCAGGTCGCGCGAGATCAGCGGCGCCAGCGCGGCGAGCTTGCCGAGCTGGGCCGCCGCGAAGACGCCGCAGAGGTAGTAGACGAAAATCCGGGTCCGCGCCCTCATCATGATTCGACCCGCTGCCGTTGATGAACCACGCCCTGATTCCCGACACCCGCCAGATCGGCCGCAGCCTGCGCCTGTGGCGCTCGCTGCGTCGCCTCAAGCAGGCGGCGGTGGCCGAGCTGATGGGGGTGTCCCAGACCACCGTCTCGCGCTGGGAAAGCGGCCAGGCCGCGCCGTCGCTGCAGGAGCAGCAGGAGCTCAGGGTGCTGATGGCGGCCAGGCTGGACAGTGCCGCCGACTTTGCGCTGGGCCGCCTGGTGCGCACGGCCCAGACGCCCATGCACCTGGTCTGCGACTTCAGCCATCGCCTGCTGGCGCTGTCGCGACCGCGCGAGCTGCACTGCCGCGTGCCGGGCACGCAGTTGATGGGCAGCGCGCTGTGGCGTTATGCGACGCCGCAGATCGTCGCGCACGAGGCGCGGCTGGACGAGCTGGGCTGGTACGAGCCCGGCCCCGAGGCCGTCGAGTTCGATACCGAGGCCTCCGACGATGCGGTCATGCCCATCGAGCGCAGCCGCATGCGCTGGATACGCATGCAGCTGTCCGACGGCAGCTTTGTGCGGCTGACGGAGACCGTGGCCGTTTGAGTTTGCTTTCACGGCGGCGAATCTAGCGGRCCGCCGCCGTCCCCCACAAGGAATGAAATATTCCGTTGGGCTTCAGCGCGCCGCGCGGCCCAGGCTGGCGACAAAGGCCGAGCAGGCCTGGCTGGCGTCCGGGTGGCTGCGCCAGCCCTGGGCCAGCGTGCGCAAGGCAGCGCGCACCTCGCGCGGCATGGTGCCGTCCAGCGGATCGTCGGCCACGGCGGCGAGGTGGTCCGCGTAGAGCCGGCGGGCGTCGGGGTCGCAGTCCAGCAGCTCCATCACCGCGCTGGCCAGCGTCTGGAACTGCTCGGCAGACAGCTCGGCCGGCCCCCTGGATTCGCCCGCGCGGGGCCAGGCGGCCAGGCAGAGGTATTCGATGGGGCCCAGGCTGCGGCGCAGCGCGCCGCTCTGCTGCGAGCCCCAGGCGGCACGCGAGCCGCTGGGCAGCCGGCCCTGGCTGAGGGCCTGGGCCAGCGTCTGGGCGACGGCCGCGCGGGCGGCATATTCGCCGCGCAGATTGACCTCGGCCAGCACGCGCAGAAAGGCCGGGTAGAGCTGGTCACCCAGGCCGGTGCAGACGGCCTCCAGCAGCGCGACGGCCCCATCCTGCCGGGGGCCGAGATCGAGGCAGCCGCCGATCAGGGCCTGCGCGGCCTCGACCCAGCGCGGCTGCGTCAGCAGTTCAGCCAATGAGGGCCGAGAGCACGCGCTCGGCGTGCTGCTGGACCGACAGCCCGCGCTGATCGACGGCCACGTCGGCACGCAGCGTGGCAGCGCCACGGGCACCCAGTCCGTCCAGCCATGCCGGGCCACCCGGCAATCCCGGCGCCGCAGGCGTACTCAGCGGGCGTAGCGAGGTCGCTGAGAACAGCGAGGTGGAGGATGACAGCGGAGCGCCGATCATGGCGGTAAGGGTGTGAGATGAAGAATGGTTGTCAGCCTAGCGGCGGTCGGCCGCCAAGGCGATTGCGGCTGCCCCTAATTCGTCGAGCGTCAGCCGAACAACTGCTTCATCAGATCCTTGACCACGCTGGCCCGCGCCAGCAACTCCTCGTTCATCAGCGCCACCAGGCTGCCCAGCTGCAGCAGCAGCACCAGATGGCCCACCACGGCCTTGATGGACATGGACAGGCTGAACACATTGAGCTGCTGGGCATAGCGGTTGATCAGGCCCAGCACGCCGTCCACCAGATACAGCAGCACCAGCGACGGCGCCGCCACCATCAGGGCCAGGCGCAGCATGCGGCCGAACTCCGCCTCGAAGGCCAGCATGCCCGCCGGCAGCAGCTGCCAGGCGCCGTGGACGGGCCACAGCGCGAAAGTGTCCAGCAGCAGGGCCGCGAACAGCATGAAGCCGCCCGAAGCCATGAAGACCCAGCTCGCCAGGCGGGCGAGGAAGGCGCCGGTGAGCGAGGTCTGGTGGCCCGACAGCGGGTCCAGCACCTGGGCCTGGGACGAGCCGACCTTGGTATCGATGAGTTGGCCGGCCATCTCGAAGGACCACATCAGCCCGGCGAACAGAAAGCCCAGCGCCGCACCCAGCATGGCCTCGCGGCCGTAGAGCAGGGCCCATTGCCAGCCGCTCATCTGCATGGGCTTGATCTCCTGCACCAGCAGGCCCAGCAGGCCGAGCGCAACGAAGAGGGCGTTGCGGATCAGCGTCGGGATCAGGTCCTGCGTGAACAGTGGCACCAGCAGGAAGGCCACCGCCACCCGCATGGTCGACAGGCCGAGCAGCAGGACGGCATCGGTGGGATGCCCGATCCAGAACTCCAGCATCAGTGGTGGATCTTGACCAAGCCGGGGAACTCGCTGAACACCTTGTCGCCGAGGCGGTAGAGGCTGCCGCCCAGCAGCGAGGCGGTGATGAAGATGGTGACGACGATGGCGAAGAACTTGGCCACGTATTGCACCGTCTGCTCCTGCAGCTGCGTGGCGGCCTGCACGAAGGCGATCAACAGGCCGACGATGGCCGCCACCAGGATGGGCGGCGCCGACAGCAGCAGCACCAGCCACAGGGCCTGCTGGGTGAGTTGGATGACTTCGCTGTTCATGTCTGGTAAGTCAACACGAGGCCATGCGTCAACTTCACCCAGCCGTCGATCAGCACGAAGAGCAGCAGCTTGAAGGGCAGGGACACCGTGGTCGGCGACAACATCTGCATGCCCATGGCCATCAGGATGTTGGAGATGACGAGGTCGATGACGAGGAAGGGCAGGAAGATCAGGAAGCCGATCTCGAAGGCCACCGTCAGCTCGCTGACCGTGAAGGCCGGCACGACGACGAGGAAGTCGCGCTCGCTCAATTCCTTGGCCTGCTCGGGCTTCAGGCTGCGTTGCGCCGTCTTCAGGAAGAAGGCGCGCTCCAGCGGCCGGCTGTGCTTGATGAGGAAGTCGCGCAGCGGCTCCTTGGCCACGTCCGCCGCCGCCAGCATCTGGCTGGTCGACGCCTTGCTCGTGGTGGGCATGGCGCTCAGGCTCTCCTGCATCTCCACGCCCACGGGGTACATGACGTAGATGCTCAGCACCAGGGCCAGGCCGTTCATGACGACATTGGGCGGCACCTGCTGCAGGCCCATGGCATTGCGCAGCAGGCTGAGCACGACGACGAGCTTGGTGAAGGACGTGACCATGACGGCCACGAAGGGCGCCAGCGCCAGCAGGACGACGGTGATGAGGGCCGAGGCCGGGGTGAAGGTGCTGAGATCCATGGCTCAGATCGCGTCGATGCGAAAAGCCTGGCCGCTGCCCCAGGGCAGCAGGCGGCCGCGGGCACGCACCGCGTCGGGCCGCGTGGCGTCGATGAGCAGGCATTGCGCCGGCAGCGCGGGCTGCGGGCCGCGCCAGCCCATCACGGTGTCCAGCGCCAGCGGCTGATCCCAACGCGCCACGAGCTGCCAGGGCGCGCCCGCCGTCGCTTCACCGCGGGCTCGCAGGAGGTGGGCCGGCGCGGCTTCGAGCAGCAGCAGGCCGTCGGGTTCCAGCGCGGCGAGCTCTTCATCGCTGAGCTGCCATTGCGCCAGCAGGCATTCCGCCGCGGTCGCCTGCCATTGCAGGCCGGGCACGTCGGGCGCCTCGGCCAGCGCCCGCAGGGTCGACCAGGGCAGCGACAGCTGCGCGTGGATCTCGGCGCCCCGCCAGCTGGCCTGGGCGCCGCCCGCGCTGATGCCGCCAGCCTGCGCCACCCATTGGCCGTCCGCGGCGGCGACGAGACCGGCGGCCGCCAGCGCGTCGAGCAATTCGCCCGCCAGGTCCAGCACGACGGCGGCCTCGGCGGCGCAGGACGCCAGATCCGCCGCTTCGAAATCGTCAGCGGTGATGCACAGCCGGGCCTGGCCGCACAGATAGTGCCAGGTCGAACCCTGCGTCAGGGCTTGCGGAAAAAAGCTCATGCGCGGCGGCTCACCATGATGCGGGTCAGCTCGGTGACCGACTTCGCCTTCATCTTGCGCATGCCGCGCGAGCGGTAGAGCTCCACGCTCTTCAGCGACAGCTTGATCTCGTCGGCGATGTTCTTGTTCATCAGCCCCTTGACGACGAGCGACAGCACCTGGCGCTCGCGTGGCGACAGCGTCTGCGAGCGGCGCTCGAACTCCTCGCGCGAGCCCTCGACCTCGGTGTCGATGCCGCTGTCCACGTCGGTGGGCGCGAAGGCGCGGTCCAGGGCCGCGCTCAGGGCCACGTCGTCCAGCGGCTTCTCCAGCAGGGAGACGGCGCCGCGCTTTTGCATCGCGGCCACCGCCAGCGGCACGTCGGCATGACCGCTCATGTAGATGACGGGCAGGTGGATGCCGCGCTCGCGCAGCGCGTCGTGCAGGTCCAGCCCCGACAGCTCGGGCATGCGCACGTCCAGCATCAGGCAGGTCGATTCCGGCCAGGTCGTGCCCACGGCCACGCGGGCCAGGGACTGCAGCGCGTCGCGCGGGTCGCCCCAGTCGCGCACCTGGCAGCCGAAGCCTTCGAGCCAGAAGCGCAGCGAGTCGCGGAACTCGTGGTTGTCGTCCACCACGTAGATTTGCCGAGGGGTCATGTCGTCCTCTCCAGAGTGGGGGTGGATGTCGCCGCCGCCATCACGGGCAGCGCGAAGTGGAAGCAGCAGCCGCCGGCGTCGCGCCGCGTGAACCAGAGCCGGCCCTGGTGCATCTCGATCAGCGAACGGCAGATGGACAGGCCCAGGCCCATGCCATTGGGCTTGGTGGAGCTGAAGGGCAGGAAGAGGCGGGCCTCGGTCTGCGGCGTGATGCCGGGGCCGTTGTCGCTGACGCGCAGCTCGGCGCGGGGGCCGTCGACGACCAGCTCGATGTCGATCTGCGGCTCGGCGGGGCTGTCCAGGCGCAAGGCGTCCAGCGCATTGCGCAGCAGGTTGATCAGCACCTGCTGCAGCATGACGGCGTCGCCCTGAACCCGCACCGGCCGGTCCGGCAGGCGCAGCAGCAGGCGCACGGCTTCGCGCTGCAGGTCCCAGTCGAGCAGGGCCAGGCTCTGGTGCACCAGGGCGACGAGGTCCAGGCTCTCAGTCTTGGGCTGACGCGACTGCGTGTACTCGCGCACCCGGCCGATGATCTGGCTGGCGTAGGTGACCTGCTGCACGGCCTTGTCCAGCGCGGCGAGCTCGTCGGTGTCGTCAGGGTGGCGGCGCGCCAGGCGCAGCTTCAGGCCGCGCAGCAGATTGGCCGTTGCACCGATGGGCTGGTTGAGCTCGTGCGCCAGCACGCTGCCCATTTCGCTGACGGTCAGCGAGCGCGACGTGAACAGAAGGCCCTCGCGGTCGTCGAGTTGGCGCTGCAGATGGTGCAGGCGCTCGCGCTCGTCATCCAGGCGCAGCAGTACATGGCGGGCATCCAGCGCGACGCGCTGCGCCACGTATTCGCCACTGACGCCGCAGCGCGTGCGCGCGCCCAGCGGCGCCACCAGCGCGCTGGCCAGGCCATGCAGCGGCTGGGCCCAGTCCTCGGCCAGGCCACCGACTTCGCCGGGCAGCAGGGCCTGCATGGGCGCATTCAACGCGACGAGGAAATCACCGTCGAGGATGGCCAGGGCTTCGCCGAGTTCACCCAGCGCGTGCAGCAGATCGGCATCGACGCGGATCACGCTTCCTCCCGAGGCCACAGCGCCTGGTTGCACAGCAGCCAGGTCATGGAGGGCCGCGCCGCCAGCAGCGCGCGCAGGCTGGCGCTGGCGGGTGCCTGCACCAGCACCTCGGCCCAATGCGCGATGCCGGGTGCGACGTCGTCCAGGCGCAGCTCGCAGCTGACCTGGCCGGGCGGCAGGACGGCACCGCCGGTCAGGTCGCGCAGCGTGCGCGGGCGGCCCTGGGTGCCCAGCGCCAGCCGCACGGCCCACCAGCGCTCGGCCGTCGCGGGGC